>NZ_JAVRHO010000021.1:0-60376 GCF_031846515.1 Autumnicola lenta | reverse complement strand
ATCCCGCTCTTAATATTCAGAACGGGATTTTTTAATTTCAAATTCAGCTCAACTAACTGAAGTTTATTTAGAATCTGAAGGCACAGGAAAACCTCTGTCCCTCATCAAAGCATCTATGTTGGCATCTCTTCCGCGGAATTTCCTGTATGCTTCCGCGGGATCCATGGCATTTCTGGGGGCGAAAAGGAAACGCACCAGTTTGTGTGCAACTTCCTTGTCGTAAAAACCTCCCGGAGCTTCAGCAAAAGCTTCCGCAGCATCAGAGGTTAAAACGTCTGCCCATAAATATCCGTAGTAACCCGTAGCATAACCTTCACCCGAAAATACGTGGCCAAAATGTGGGGAACGGTGCCTCATTACAATTTGTTCCGGCATTCCAAGCTCCTTTAACTGCTCTTTTTCAAATTCCCTGGGATCAATATTTTCAGGATCTGTAGTATGATATTTCATGTCCATAAGTGCAGAAACCAAGAATTCTGTAGTAGCAAATCCCTGGTTAAATGTTGAAGCTTTCTTGATTTTCTCAACAAGGTCCTGCGGAATAACTTCCCCGGTTTCGTGATGTTTCAAAAATTGATTAATCACCTTATCTGTAGATAACCAACGCTCCAGTAACTGAGATTGAAATTCGGTATAATCCCTTACGCCACCTTGTAAAGTTGGATATTTTACATCTGCAGAAAGAAAATGCAGTGCATGCCCGAATTCGTGGAAAAAAGTTTCAGCATCGTCCCAGGAAACCAAAACCGGTTCTCCCGGTGCGGGCTTAATAAAATTGGAATTGTTTGAAGATAAAACAGGTTTATCTCCTTTTAACTCGGTAGCACTTCTATAAGTAGTAGCCCATGCTCCGGAACGTTTTCCCTGCCGTGCGTAAGGATCGAGGTACCATAAACCTACAATATTACCGGTAGTTTTATCGGTCACTTCCCAAACTTTCACATCTTCATGAAAAACCGGAACAGTACCTTTTTCTACAGGTGAGAAATTATAATTAAACAATTCCCCGGCAGTGAAAAACAGCGCCTGGGTAAGATTTCCTAATTCCAGATACTGCTTTACTTCTTCGCTGTCCAGATCATATTTTTGCTGGCGCACTTTTTCAGCATAATAGCGATAATCCCAGGGCTTGATTGTAATATTCTTTCCTTCTTTATCTGCAATCGCCTGCATATCTGCTACTTCCTCTTCAACCCTGGCAAGCGCCGCCGGCCAAACGGCTTCCATAAGTTCCATGGCGTTCTGCGGATTCTTAGCCATCCTGTTCTGCAGTCTCCATTGCGCATAATTGTCGTAGCCCATTAATTCTACACGCTCGTCCCTTAGCTTCAGAATTTGAGAAATAACTTCATTATTATCAAACTCATCCTGGTTATCACCACGCGAGTAGTAATTTCTCCAGACTTTTTCTCTGAGTTCTCTTTCATCAGAATAAGTTAAAAAAGGATCCATAGAAGAGCGGGTGTTTGTAACGGCATATTCGCCTTCGTGCCCACGCTCAGCTGCGGCCGTAGCTGCAGATTTCACATAAGATTCCGGTAATCCGCTAATTTGATTGTCATCAAGATAAACTACGTAATTCTCTTCTTCGGCCAGTACATTGTTCGAAAATTGAGTGTACAGCCTGGAAAGTTCCTTATTAATTTCGGCATATCGCTCCTTGTCTTCTTTACTCAAGTTTGCGCCGCTCATTTCAAAATCCTTGTAGATAAGCTCAATGGTCCTTTGCTGCTCAGCTTCCAGGGAATCTTTTTGAGCCTCTTCGTATACGCTTTTTATACGCTGAAAAAGAGCTTCGTTTTGAGAAATTTTTGAACTGTATTCTGAAATTTTAGGGGAAAGTTCTTTTTGAACTTCCCTAAATTCAGGACTGGAAACATTGCTACTGTAAATACCGTAATAGGTAAAAGCGCGATCCAGAGCTTCTCCGGCTTTTTCCATAGGAATTATCGTGTTTTCGAAAGTAGGCGGTTCTGGATTACTGGCAATTTTGTCAATTTCAGCCAGGTGCATTTGCATGCCTTTTTCTATGGCAGGTTTTATAAGATCCACCTCCATTTTATCAAAATCGGGCACTCCTTCATAAGGTCCGTCCCATTCCTGCAGCAGTGTATTATCCATTTGGTTTTGGTCGTTTTGTTGTGCCTGCGTCAATGTGGTGATTGATGCGAAGGCAAAAATTCCGATTAATTTTAGGGGTTTTAATTTCATTTTGTGTGGTTTTAAAGAAGATAAAGATACGGACTATCGTCCGAATTTTCTAATAAATTCCGGCGCGTACACTGTTATCTGGAGAGACCTGTCAGGTTTTAAAACCTGACAGGTCTGGCATTTAATTTGAAAAATTTCTTGTAAAAGAACTCATTTTTCTTCTGAAAAGATCATTTTCACAAAAGAGGTCGATAATTGCCAAATTTCGGCCTACACTTCTAAAAAGACCTCATAGGTTTTTAAAACCTCGTATTTTTGGTCTCAAACTGATTCCGCAAGAGCAGGTCGATAATTGGCAAATTTTGGGTTAAACTTTTTTGCTATTAGAAATACCTGTAAGAAAGAGAAATTCCTGCAAAGTCCTATTTGACCTTGTAGATAAACTTTACTTTAGAAAATAGAAGTCTATCCAGACCTACGAGGTTGTCAAAACCTCGCAGGATTGAAGGAGACAGACTTTAGAATCTTTATCTAAGTATATCGTTAGATTTCCTGATGTTTGATATTTGCAGTTTTTGGTGCACCTCTCAAAATGGCAATTTTGTACTACTGTTTTTAGACCTGTCAGGTTTTGAAAACCTGACAGGTCTGGCTCTTAAGAGAAAAATTATTAAAAACAGCTCAGTTTTAGCCCGATAATTGGCAAATTTCACACGACACTTTAAAACAGGAGCTTATTAACCTTATTGATCTCATCCATCGTAATGGTATGAGGGCGGTCAGGGTAGATTTCCATTTGCACGGAGGCTCCCATTTTCTCTAATATTTCTTTAGATTCCTTGATCCTGGATAACGGAACGTGAGGATCTTTATCTCCCGATCCTATAAAAACTTTCGTTCCGTTAAAATTGCCATTATAGCGTTCGGTTTTTAATTCTTTGCCTATAAGTCCGCCGGTAAAAGCTACAATTCCTCCGTATTCATTGGCATACCTGGTGGCAACTTCCAAAGTAAGACAGGCACCTTGTGAAAAACCCATAACGTAAATCTTGTTAAGCGGAATATGTTCAGCAGTTTCGTCAATAAGCCGTTTTACAACATCTACCGCTGAAGATAACCACGGCTCGTTTGCTTCTTCTTCAGCCATGAAACTTGTGGGATACCATGTGCTATGAGTGGCTTGCGGCGCAGCCAAATAGCAATTTTTAATGCTGAATTCCTTCGCGAGTGGAAGAATATCTTCTGCACTGGCACCCCGACCATGAAGCAGAATTATTGCATGCTCTGCTTCCTGAAGAGCAACTCCTCGTTCTGTAATATTATAGTCGTGCATTAGTCTCTGAATTTTTCGATATTAGCTTCAATAGGATCGAGTCCGTTTTCTATCGCGGCTCTATTTTTCTCTTCCCAGGAAGGCAATTTCAATTCTGTACCCAGTTCTTCTTCAGTTTCGTCTATAGTAAAACCAATATCATTGGTCGCTACTTCAAATAATACTCCGCCCGGCTCCCGAAAATAGATCGAATGGAAATACTGCCTGTCGAGTACAGGAGTAGGTTCTAAGATTCCGTTTTTCAGCAATTTTTCCCTGAATTCAAGCTGCGTAGCGTCATTCGGCGTGGCAAAAGCTACGTGATGCACAGTTCCCGCACCACCTAAACCTCTGGGTGCAGTGGCATCTGTAACAATATCTACATAACTTCCGGCTCTATCTGTAGTTGTGAGTCGTATCCTGTTGTCCTGTTCCAGGATTTGTTTGTGCTCCATTTCTTCAGTTAAAAGTGCTAATGTTGCTTTGGGATTACTTTGCCCAATCGTCACCCCGTAAAATCCCTTTACTGCAAATTCCTGCGGAATTTGTCCGTAGGAAAATCCCGGACGATTATCGTTATTATTAGCAACAAGTTCGATTCCCATCCCGTCATTATCTTCAAAATATATAGAAGTTTCCTTGTTGAAATATTGAACAGGTTTATGATAGGAAACTTTGAATTTGTCAAGACGACGCATCCAGTATTCCAGCGAATTTTCAGGGATAGAGAAGGAGGTAACCGTCACCTGTCCATTCCCTTTGCGGCCTTTGCCAATCCCATTATAAGGAAAAAATGTGAGGATAGTTCCCGGCTGCCCAAGTTCATCGCCATAGTAGAGGTGATAAATATGGGGAGCATCAAAGTTCACTGTTTTTTTAACCATTCGAAGTCCGAGTATGCCGGCGTAAAAATCCACGTTCTTCTGCGGATTGGATGCAAAGGAGGTAACGTGGTGCAATCCTGTAAGTAAATTTCCCATAAAATGAAGTATTTGAATTACGAATATAGTTCATGTTTAAACAATATTTGTATATACAAATGTTATTCTTTTTCTAATTTTTTCTGAAGAATCTTACCACATAAGAATTGGCTAACAGAGTTTAATTTTCACTCCTTAATCCAGGTCTTTGCTGTTTGCTTTTCGTTAATTTCGAAAAATCTAACCTCGGCTTTGGCAAAGGGTTTCATCAATTGGGTAAGGCCTTTTTCCCATTCATCAGCTCCCACCATGGCGATTTTTTCCATATTCTCGTTATACTCAAAATCGAATTTTGCGTCCCGCCACATAGCACTCAAAGACCAACCTTCAAAATCCTGCATCTCAAAGTACCAACGTATTTTCCCAAATGACCTGATTTTTTCCTGAAGAAAAGGAATGATCTTATTGTAATCCTCATCGGTTAATTTTTCTTCTGCAATCGTGTATACTACGTTCTCTTCTGCTGAAAGTTGAATCATTTTTATTGGCTTTTAATTAAACTTCTTTTCTTCAATTTCGTGATAATCCCTCAGGTTCACAAAAAGATACTCTGAAGCTTTCTATAACAACATGTTAATTTTGGTATGCTTCTGGACTTTTAGTAATGTTATTTTGAGGTTTTAATAATTCCTGAGCAAAGTGTTTCTATTTTTTTATTCCTTAGCATTGTAAAAAATGAAAATGAATATCTCATGTGGGAGAAGGCAATTGAAGCCATAAAAACTTCAGATAAAAAATGGATAAAGGACAATCAGCATGCGTTTTCCTTTTTCTTCCGAAGGGAAAATGAAAAACCCCAGGGTAAATTAAATGCTGAAGCTTTAGCGGCACATTACCGTGCCGATTTATTTAAAATGTTCCTGGGGAAACCCTATAACGGACTCGCCCTTCCTTTACCTGAAGGCAGCAAATGGATAGAAAATGCTGCTGCTTTGGACGGAAACTGGGGATGGCTGCTGGCAATAGGAGTGGGAGGGGCGTATTTTGCAGATTACATGCATCCTGAAACTGCCGAAAAATATTTTAGTCCGAAAAATGCGCTGGTTGCGGGTAGCGGAAAACCAGTCGGAAAAGCTTTTAAGATGGATAACAACACCTACAAAGTGAGCGGCAAATGGAGTTATTGTAGCGGCAGTGAACAGGCATCGATGTACACCGGAGTAACAAAGAAGGACGGTGAGATTTCAGCTTTTGTTGTAGCCCGAAAATTGGCAAATATCGACCCCGACTGGAATGCAGTGGGATTGCCGCTTACCTGCAGTCATTCTATAATCCTTGAAGAGGCTGAAATTCCTTATTCAGATTTTTTCAATCTTGCTGAAAATCCGCGACAATCAGGTTACCCCTTGGCTTCTTATCCTTTTTTACTTTTTGCGAGGGCATGTTTTGTGCCGGTGGTTTGTGGGATAAGTGAGGCGGTGTGGAATTCAATTTCAGGATTACTCGAAGAGAAAAAGGAGCTTTGGCAACAGTTTCAGCCGGATCGCTATAAATATGTAGCAAGAAAAATAGGAGAATTTTCAGAACAGAAATCGGGATTAACCGAAGCTTTTTATCAAAAACTGGAAAAAAGCTGGGAGAATCATCTCGACGGAAAAGATCCTTTAGAAAAAGAGGTAAGTAGCATTGGCTTACAACTTTCAGAATTTTGCTATCACTCTGTAGCGGCAATTATTCCGAAGTTGGGTATGAAGGTTCTGGAAAAAGGTGAGCCACTTCAGCAAAAATGGCAAAATTTACAGACGGCTTATCAGCATATGTCTTTTCACGAATACTAATCTTTTCTTCTTTTTCTAAACTGTTTAACTTTTTTAATTGGCCTGCTTTTTTGAATTGCAGCAAGGCCTGCAGAAACTAAAACGGAAATACAGGCAGTTGTTCCCAAAGCGCCTCCAAAACCGGCGAAAAACTGACCTGAATTTAGGTAAATTAAAGAAAAAATAATTCCCGAAATAACCAGTAGTACAATATTTTCCATCACTTTTCTTGAAACCATTCCTATAAAACTACTGCCCATAAATACCAGGGGAATATGTGTTGTAAGATAGGAAGAAAGAAGGTTGGGAAATACATAGAAAATTAAAGCCACCACCAGGGATAGCAGGGCAGAAGCTCTTACCGCACCCATCCTGAAGCGGTGATTTGCCAGGTATGTTAATGTGGCCCCGGCGGCTCCTGTTAGTAGTATAGTGAAGGTGTTCATGCGGAAAAAAAGAATAAAACTGATGAGGTTATTACTACTCCGCCAAAAGCGACTGAACCTAATTTGCCACCGTAGCCCTGAAAAATATTTTTTGAAAAAATGTAGAAAACTCCCGAGATAACGGCAGCAGGAATAATGAAGATCCAGCTCTCGCTTACCGCCGGACCTGTCATTCCCAAAAATGCGCCGCAATAAATTGCAGCAGGAATTTCTTTTATAAAGTTCGTTTTCCGACTAAAGAAATTGGGAATAAAAGAAGCGCCAGTTCCTGTTAGACCAGCGGCCAGAACCGGTCCTAATTGAATCTTCTGATTCAGGAAAAATGTAATTATACAACCTATAACAACAAATACAATGTTATAGAGATCTTCAAAAAAATGTTCTTCATCTTCCCGCGGAGCCTTGAAATAGGCAACACCAATTAAAACGGAGATTATTAAAAGCAGCCCTGTCCAGAGAAAAAGATTGGAATCGTGATAAAAATTAACCATCAGAAAGGAGAAATGCAGAACTATAAAAAGAAAAAATGCTATTCTCCGGGCGATTTTCATTATGGCTTTTGAAAATTTCGGCGAAATTAATAAATATGATGCGGAAGAAATAATCTTCTGCTGTTTCTATTTTTTGTATTTCAAACAGTCTGATTTCATTTTTCATTGAGGATTCAGCATTATTTATTCAGTCTGTTCAACAATAAATTGCTTTAGGTCATTTCAAATTTTTTCCTGGAGAAAAAGCTGCTTTAGTATATTTTATAATTTGTTTATCAAATTTTTGTGATTTTAACCTTATTTTAAAGGACTTTAAACCAAAAAAACAAGTTATGAAAGACGTTAAACTTGCTGTGATTTATTACAGCTCTACAGGAACAAACCATCAAATGGCCAAGTGGGCGGCTGAAGCCGGGGAAGAAGCCGGTGCAGAGGTGAAGTTTCTTAAAATAAAAGAAACTGCACCGCAGGAAGCAATAAATGAAAATGAAGACTGGAAAAAACATATAGAAGCGACTCAGGATGTGCAGACTGCTGCTGTAGATGATTTGGAATGGGCAGATGCTATTATTTTTAGTGCGCCTACCCGTTATGGAAGTCTGCCGTCACAGGTGCAATCGTACTTTGACATGACGGGCGGACTATGGTTTCAGGGAAAACTGGTAAATAAGGTCGTGAGCGGAATGACGAGTGCTCAGAATCCGCATGGTGGGCAGGAAAGTACGCTTTTGGCATTGTACAAAACGATGTTCCACTGGGGTGCTATCGCAGTACCGCCGGCTTACACGAATGAAGTGATGTTTGCAGCAGGAGGTAACCCATATGGCGTGAGTGCAGATGCCGGCAAGGATAATCTGAACCAGGAAATCCATAAAGCCATTAAACACCAGACAAAAAGGACGCTGGAATTAGCAGGATATATTAAAACCGGACTGAACAAGTAGAAGTCTTTATAAAAATTAAAAATGCTGTAAAAACAGGGATATTTCTGTTTTTGTAGCATTTTTTTATGCTCCGTGGCTAGCTCATTTATCGAAGTATCAATTTCAGAAAAATTTCCGGGCTGATTGTGGTTAACAAAATATTAAGAAAGCAACATCCTTTCCATGGTTTTTTAAAAAAGCCCTCTAAGTTCTTTTTGTAACAGTAAAATAATAGCCTGATTTGATCCATTTTATATAAAATTTAAGATTATTTTATATATTAGTCCGATGAAAAAAATTTTATTTTTTGCCGCTTTTGTTGTGGTAAATTTTGTGTCTGCTCAGGAGAAAATACCTTTTAATGATCTGTCCGAGCTTTCTCCACTTGCTATTAAAAGTGCACAGGAAGGGGATTTCAATACAACTTTAGATATTCTTGACAGAATAAATAAAAACGATTCCAGCTATTGCAGTGTTCTGGTTTCCAAATCCTACTATTATCTTAAGCTAGAGCGTTATGAAGACGCATTGACCGCTGCAGAAGAAGGATTAAAGAAAAAATGTCTGGATGACGCTGTTTCGTTGTACACAAATGCAGGTGTAGCTCTACTTAATATGGATAATTATGCAGGGGCGCTTAAGAATTATGAGGAAGCTATTGCGCTTTTTCCGAAGAATGCAATGTTGTGGAATAATAAAGGGATTGTACTTGAAGAGCTGAACAGGGTAGAAGATGCTGTTAAAGCCTATCAAACCGCTATTTTTTATAATCCTACCTTTACTACTCCTCATGCTAAACTGGGAGATATTCTCTATCGGCAAAAAATGATGACTCAGGCGTTAATGAGTTATAACATGTACCTGCTTCTAGCACCAGATGGTGAAAATGCATACAGTACCCTGGAAGCTCTTAATAATATTGCAGCAGCAAAAAATCCGAACATTTCTGATCCCGACCTTCAGATAGCCGGTAAAGAACTCTTCAGTGAAACCGACCTTATTCTGAATAACAGGATCGCTTTAAGTGACAAATATGAGATTGATAATAAGGTAAATATCGCTTTGGCTAAACAGAATCACATCATGTTGGAGCAGCTCAAAAATATAAAGAGCAAAGATGGAGATTTTTGGTCTGATGTATATTTGCCGGCTTATCAGTGGATCGCAAATAATGATCTTTTTGATGAATTTATTTATACCCTCGCTTATTCTATTAAAAATGAAGATTACAAAAAGGTAATTAATAAGAACAGCAGTGATGTTACTGAATTTTTTGAAGCTTTTGTACCCAAGTGGACTTCTTTTTTAGCTGATGCTCATGAAAAACCAGGTGAAGGAGAAACCGGAATGAAGTATTTCTATGAAAATTCTGCTATACAATCTGTAGGCGAAATGAATAAGGAAAAGAATGTCGGTGAATGGAAAATCTATAGTGAAAATGGGCAATTATCGACCATTGGTTCTTTTGACAAGGATGGTCAGAAAACCGGAAAATGGTCCGTTTACAATGCTGAAGGTAAGCTGCAGGAAACTGCATATTTTAAGGAGGATAAACTTAGCGGAGAGAACGTCACCTATTATCCAAACAACCGGAAAAACATTGTAACCGGTTTTGCAGAAGACGAACTTGATGGGGAATATTTATATTATAATGAACGGGGAGCTCTGCTTCAGAAAAAATACTTCAGCAAAGGAAAGCTTGAAGGTCTTTTTGTATCGTATTTTGATGTGGGCGAGGAACTTCCGGAATTTAAAATTCAGTATAAAGATAATGAAGTAGCAGGAGCTGTACAGGAATTCTATGCCAACGGGAAATTATTTTCAGAAACCGCTTACGCTAACGGAGAACAAAACGGTTCCGAAAAAAAATACCATCAAAACGGACAGCTGTACCTGGAAGTAGAATATAAAGAAGGAAAACCAATCGGAGAGTATGTGAGTTATTTTCCCAATGGAAAGATAATGGAAGAAGGCCAGTATGATGACGGGGAATTAAATGGCCTTTTTACTACATACTATGATAATGGCAATATTGAGAGTATCGGGAATTATAGTAGTGGCTTACTGGAAGGAGAGTATAAATATTTCGATAAGGATGGAGAACTTTACTATGACTACGATTATAAAAAGGGAGAAATAAGAGCTTACAGGTTCTATGACAAGAATGGAACTGTTATTAAAGAAGACAAGAAAAAAGGCGGTGAATTCATGTACATGGCATATTCTCCTTACGGCAATCAAACTACAGAAGGAATTTATAATGTTTCCGGAGGAAAAAGCGGTGTATGGAAATTCTTTACAAAAAATGGTGTTTTACAATCTGAAGGGAATTATGAAAATAATGAATTACAGGGAAAATATGTGGAATATTATAGCGACGGCAAGGTAGCTAAAGAGCAGTTTTATAAGGATGATGTTATAGAAGGTTATGCTGTAGAATATCATCTAAATGGAAAAATGAAGAACCAGGGTTGGTATAAAGATGGAGAAGCGCAGGGAGAGTGGCGTTTCTATTATCTCGATGGTACACCAGAATCTGTAAATTTCTTTCATAAAGGAGAAATGCACGGCAGGCAGGAATATTATGGTGTAGACGGAAAATTGTACAGGAGTATGAATTATGAATATGATAAGCTCCATAATGAGGCCTATTACACAGTTGACGGTGAAGCATACGAAAACTTGGATTACAACCTTAAAGAAGGAAAGTACCTTGTCGTGGATAAACACTTTAACGGAGAAGTGGAAATTGAAATATCCTTTGTTAATGGCGTAAAACACGGGGAGTACAATTCCTTTAATTTTTATGGTGGAAAGAGAGGTACAGGTGCTTATCTCAATGGAATGGAACATGGGGAGTGGAATTGGTATCATGAAAATGGGCAAAAACAAAGGACCACCACTTACGAACTTGGGAATCTGAACGGGAAAATGACAAATTATTATGATGATGGCTCGATAGAGGATGAAGACTACTACGATTACGGAAAAGCTTCAGGTACATGGAAAAGTTATCACAAAAATGGATCTCTTGATGTGGTGACTACGTATGAAAATGATGCGGAACATGGCAGAAAAGAGTTCTATAGCCAAGCAGGTGAACTTCAGCTGGTAAGATTTTATGAGCATGGAAGACTGGTTGGTTATTCTTACCTGGATAAAAATGGTGAAGAGTTGCCGATGATCGCACTGGAAAATGAGACAGGCAAGATTGAAGCTTTTTACAGAAACGGAAATCCTTCCCGCATCATGGAATACGATAACGGAAATCTTGTCAATGATTATAAGGAGTATTTCTTTACCGGAGATTTAGAAAGGGAGATGTCCTATCATCATGGGTCATACCACGGAAAATCTACAGCGTACTACGCCAACAAAAATGTGAAGGTAAAGGAGAATTATCAATATGATACGAGACAGGGATCCTATCAGGAATATTTTGAAAACGGAAATTTAAAGGAGGAAAGCAATTATATTAATGGTGAAAAATCAGGGCTCTCCAAGACTTATAATTCTGAAGGGGAATTAATTAAAGAAGAAATTTATTTTAATGGAGAAGTTCATTCTGCGAAGACTTTCATCTAGAAAGCTTCTTTTTTTTATTGTTGCATTAACGACATGTACAGGGTATTCCCAGTATTCACCGGAATTTGATACTTACAAAACCAAATATCCCAATGCCAAACTTGTTAGGCTGAATCAGGAGACTGCAATAGAGGTAGGGCTTAAAAATGGGGAAATTGAAATCTTACAACACTTTGTGGAGGAGGATTTGTACCTGGACGAATCTGCCACATATAATTCCGGACAGGATTTAAGTTTTTCTGCCTTTTTTGAAATGCAGGAGGTTGAAGCTTATTCCCTCAATTTCGAAAGAGGAAAGTACAGGGAATACAAGGTGGAAAACTATAAGGAAAAAGACGATCTGGACCGTTCTTTTTATGATGATGCAAAGTCACTGAATTTTATTTATCCGAAACTGGAAAAAGGATCTAAAACGAAGCTGGTTTATTCAGAAAAGGTGAAGAATCCTCGTTTTTTAAGTCCGTTCTTTTTTGCTGATTTTACGCCAATCGTAAACAATAAATTTACGATCACAGCAGATAAGAATATCAACTTCGAATTCCGAAAATTTAATACCGACAGCCTGGAAATAATTTTTTCTGAAGAAGAAAAACGCGGGAATAAAATCTATACCTGGGAGGTAAAAAATACAGAAGAATATGATTATGAGAGCCAGGCTCCCAACTACAAATCGATTCTTCCGCATATTATTCCAATTATTACTTCATATAACAATAACGGGCAGACGGTAAATTTACAAAATGATGTTGCAGATCTTTACGACTGGTACTACTCACTGGTGGAAAATATTAACAAGGAAGAAGATGATGAAGGTCTTGTAAAGCTTGTAAATGATTTGACAGCCGGTAAGGAAAGCGATTTTGAAAAGGTAAAGGCGATCTATTACTGGACCCAGAATAACATAAAATATATAGATTTTGAATACGCCCTGGGAGGCTTTATTCCGCGGGAAGCAAATGATGTGTATCAGAAAAAATACGGCGATTGTAAAGACAATTCCAGTATCTTACTGAAGATGCTTTCCATTGCCGGTCTGCAGGGGAACCTAACCTGGATTGGCACACGTGACATTCCTTATTCCTATAGCGAAGTGCCAACTCCAATGGTAGACAACCATATGATCTTATCTTTTACAGATCAGGAAAAAACCTATTTTCTTGATGCTACAGGAAGGTTTATGCCAATGGACCTGCCATCTTCCTTTATACAGGGAAAAGAAGCTTTAATTTCTGAAGGTAAAGGCAAATTCAGGATTCAGGAAGTGCCTGTTATTCCTGCGAAAAGGAACGCTATTGTCGATACCACCCATATTACGCTCGCAGGTGATGCTCTGGAAGGGAAATCCCGCACAAAAATTTCAGGTTATTATAAACTGGATTACTTCCACAACCTGGAAAATATTTCTACAGCCTCCAAAAATCAGGAATTTTATAACGCAATGTTTCAGAAAGGAAACAACAAGTTTCTGATTAAGGATTTTTCAGAAAGCAACAAGTACAGTTACGACGAGAATTTTGTTGTGGATTACAACTTTGGGATAGACGGCTACGCCAAAAATTTTGGAGAGGAGATTTATTTAAACCTGAATCTGAATAAAGAGTTGTCCTTCTTTAAAACAGAAGATGATCGTAAACATGAAATTGAATACGATTATAAAAGTGCTTACAACTACACTACAATTCTGGAAATACCTGAAGGTTACGAGCTGGAGTACCTGCCGGAAAATGTTCAGCTTTCCAACGACTATGTAACAGCTTCGATTAATTATACTAGAGATAACAATCAAATCATCTATAACCATAAAGCCGATTTAAATTTTCTAACTCTTGACCTGAAACAACAAAAGGAGGTAAATACCCTTATAAAAGAGATGGACAAAGCATACCAGGAAATTATAATCTTAAAGAAAATCAATTCAAAATCATGATCAAAAACATCCTATCCATCAGTTTCTTTTTCCTTTTCACTTTAATTGTTCAGGCGCAGAGCGAGTCATTTTTCAATAGTTATAATTGGGATAAAAATCCGGAATATTCTGTAAATCCGGATAGTACAGAAACTATAATTGAAGTTAAAAACAAAGTAGTTACTGAGTTTCTTTTTGATAAAGAGGACGATTTAGTAGAGTTTACTATGGAACATCGGGTTCTCTGGCTAAATTCTGATGAAAAAATTGAAAGTTTTAACAAGGTCTACCTGCCGTATTCTTTAACTTCAGAACTTCTGGTTAATAAAGCCAGGGTAATTACAAAAGATGGAGTAGTAAAGGAATTGAATGATTCTAAAATTCTGTTGGCTACAGATGAAGAAACAGGAAGAAAATATAAGTATTTTGCCTTTGAAGGAATTGAAAAAGGAAGTTTTATTGAATACTATTATGTAGTAAAGCAAAATCCTTCCTATAGAGGGAAAAGAGTAACGTTCCAGTCTTCATTTAAAAAGGAGAATGTAGAGTTCGATTTATTCGCTCCTTCGAACCTTGTATTCAAATTTAAATCTTACAACGGAGCCCCGGAAGTTGAGCAGGATACATTAACAGAGGACAAACTTCACTGGAAGTTAAGAATGAGTGAACTTGAGGGTTTGGAGGAAGAAGAACTTGCCGCTTACGATGCTTCAAAAGCCTTTATAGTTTATAAGCTTGACAAGAACCTCGCAGGAAACGTAAGCGGAATATCTTCTTACGGAAATGTTTCGCAGAATATCTATGCCTACTACTATCCTGAACATTCAAAACGAACACAGAAATCTATAGATAAGTTTGCTTCTGAAGCCACAAAGGGTGCGGAGAAAACAGAGGAAGCCTTGGTAAGGAAATTGGAATTTTATATAAAAACCAATGTCTACATTGCTGATGGTGGTGGAGAAGAATTAGAGGATCTGGACAAAATTCTTGATCAAAAAGTGGCTAATGGAACAGGAATCGTGAAATTATATGCAGCGGTTCTTAAATCTCTGGAAATCCCTCATGAAGTAGTATTTACCAGCAACCGGCAGAATATTAAATTCGACAAAGTATTTGAAGCCAACAATTTCTTAACCGACTGCATGTTGTATTTCCCAAATACCGGTGCGTATATTTCTCCTGAAGAAAATTCTTCCAGGTACGGTTTTCCTCCCGCATATCTTACCGATAACTATGGCTTGTTTGTAAAGGAAGTTACCGTGGGCGACTTTACAAGTGCTGTTGGCGAAATAAAATATATTGAGCCTGTTTCTGCAGATCAGACTATTGATAAAATGACAATAGATGTAGATTTTGAAGAAAATGACCTTTCTACGACCAACATCAAACTGGATCGCGCCCTTAGCGGGTACTACGGTATGTTTATTCATCCATTTATCCATCTTGTAAAAGAAGAAGATCTGGATAATTTCGTGGAAAGTTTTGGAAAGAGGCTGAATGAAAATGTGGAGATTATCGATAAAAAGCTGGTCAACGACGATCCTGAGCTATTCGGAATAAAGCCTCTGAAACTTGTGCTGGATATAAAATCCAATGCTTTTATCGAAAAGGCAGGCAACAGGTACCTCTTTAAAGTGGGAGAGCTTATTGGTCAGCAAATCCAGTTGTATCAGGAAAAAGAGAGGGTACTGCCTTTGGAAAATGAATTCAAAAGGAGCTACTATAGAAATATTAATATTGAAGTGCCGGCAGGCTATCGCTTTGCCAATCTGGACGACATCAATATTGATAAGGAATATTCCAAAGATAGAGAGGAAATCCTTTCGTTTAAATCTTTTTACAATGTTGAAGATGGCATAGTTCATATTACGGCAGACGAGCATTATAGAATCAACATTATTGAAAGTGAACGTTACGAAGAATATCGCGATGTAATAAACAGTGCTGCAGATTTTAATAAACTTACCCTAATTCTTGAACCTGTGGAATAAACCTGCATGTTTATATATGATATTTCTTATTTTATGACTCCGGATTCTCTTTTGATCCGGAGTTTTTGTTTTTATAATGTGAGTTGTCTTTTTATCTTCGGAAATTACCGCTGAAATAGTTAAATTGAAGAGATGAAAGACGACTACAAAGTACCTGCACAAACCCGGATTGGTCATATTCATCTGAAGGTTTCTAACATCGATAATTCGCTGACTTTCTATCACGACCTGCTGGGTTTTGAAATCACAGAGAGAATGGGTGATCAGGCGGTTTTTCTTTCTGCCGGTGGATATCACCACCACATTGCACTTAATACCTGGAACAGTAAAGATGCACCTCATGCTGCGAAAAAAGGAGTCGGACTATTTCATACCGCTATTGTTTATCCTTCAAGAAAAGATCTCGCTGAGGTTCTGAAACGTCTTCTGGAAGTTGATTATCCCTTGACGGGCGTGGCAGATCATGGAGTTTCTGAAGCTTTATATATGGACGATCCAGATGGTAACGGCGTAGAGCTTTACTGGGACAGACCACGGCAGGAATGGCCAAAAAAACCGGATGGTTCTGTAAAGATGTACACTCATAATCTTGATCTTCAGGATTTACTGGCAGAATTGGAGAAGTAGTTTCTCGTTTGTTACCAATGGTTTCTTCAGCTTATAGCAGCTTGAATTTTTTCAACTTATTTTATTCGAACCTCATTCCCCAGGACCAAGCGCCTTCTGAAAAAGGTCAGGGACGAAAATTGCCAATTATCGTACTTCTTTCCGAAGCACCTCCAAAGGCGGACTTTTTATTACACCTAAACTATTGCTCAATCCGATGATCAACACCAGTAAAGTGATTCCCGGGAACAGGATTAAAAATGGGATCCACGAAGGTGAAAAAGGTGATTCAAAAAGAAAATAAGCCAGTAATTGACTGCTCACCAGGGATAAAATTATTCCCGATAAACTTCCCAAAATGCCCAGGTATAAATACTCGAGTGCAGTAATCTTCAGGATTTGAGTATTTTTAGCACCAATAGTCCTTAGCAGCACACTTTCCCGTATTCGCTGGTACTTGCTTGTTCTTACTGCACCCAGCAGAACAATAATTCCGGTAAGAATACTAAAGAATGCCATAAAATTGATAAGCCAGGATATTTTGTCGAGGATATTTTCAATGACACTAAGCACCTGCCTTACGTCAATTACGGTAACATTCGGAAAATTTTGCACAAGTTGCTGCTGCAGTGCTGCCGAAGATTCCTGGCTGGAAGCTTTTGTCGATAATACCCGGAACTGGGGAGCATCTTCCAGCACACCTTCAGGAAAAACGATGGAAAAATTCAACTGCATCCGTGCCCAGTCTACGGTCCGAACGCTTCCAACAACAACAGGTAACAGCACACCCTGAACATTAAAAGTGAGTTCGTCGCCGATACTGACCCTGGCATCTTCAGCAAAATTATCGCTTATAGAAATTGGCACCGGTCCTTCCTGTTCAGACACCGTGGAGGTCCATTCTCCCTGTTCCAGCATTTCTGAAGCAATAAGAGAGTCGCGGTACGTCACCCGGAATTCATGGTGCAGCACCCAGCCATTTACCCGGGAAGTAGTATCCTCTCTAATTTCATTTACAGATTTTCCCTTTATGCTTTGCACCCGCATAGTCACAATAGGAATATCGCTCAAAACCGGAAGCTCATTGCCGATAATTGCCTTTTTCACGGCCTCTCTTTGTTCACTCTGGACATCAAGAAGAATTATATTAGGACTTTCAGATTGTGATTCTATTGTTGCCTGTGCCAATAGGAGATCTTTACTGAAATAGAGCGTGCTGATAAGAAAAGTGCCTACACCAATAGCTAAAATGAGCGTCAGCGTCTGATTTTGGGGCCTGAAGAGGTTAAGCAGGCTCTGTCTTGATACAAATCCCCAGGAAGCAGGAAAAAATTTCTTAATTCCTTGCATAAACAGGTGTGCAATTCCTCCCAGAATGGAAAAAGTAACAATTATGCCTGCTACAAAAGCAAGGGAGTAGCGCCAGTCCTCCAAAAGCCAGTAAGAAAACAGAAAAACAAACAGGAAGATCCCAAGAGCTACCAGAATACCTGCTTTTCCCGATTTTGATGCACCTTCAGCCTGCACCCTCAATGCCTGTAAAGGCGATACGTACAAAGTACTCATCAAGGGATAAAGTGCGAACAGAACAGACATGAATATTCCGAGGAGAATTCCCATAAATATAACCTGGGGCGAAAATGCCATTTCTACGTCTACAGGTAAAAGATCCTGTAGAAATAGCGGAAAAAGCTGCTGAAGAAGCAGCCCTGCGGCAGTACCAATAATTCCGCCTAAAAGTCCCATTGCAGCTATTTGTACAAGGTATATTAAGAAAGTTTGTCTACGGGAGGCACCAAGACATTTTAGTACCGCAACAGCGCGTAATTTTCCTTTTATATAAATATTAATGGCGCTGGCAATACCCACACAACCCAGTAAAAGTGCAATAAATGCCACGAGGTTAAGAAATTTTCCGAAGTTTTCGTAGCGGCGCCCTAATCGTTCACTGGTGGAGGTATGGGTGTCTAGATCTGCATCATTATCATCAAGAATAGGATCCAGCTCATCATCCAGTTTTTCCATGTCGGCTTGTGGGGCCACGAAATAATATTTGTAGTCTATACGGCTACCCGTTTGTACCAGTCCGGTTTCACTTATATACTTATACGGAATAAGTACAGGAGGTGCTACAGAACTAAAAAGGGAGGTACTTCCGGGAACAGACTGCAGGGCACCCGCAATAGGCAGTGTAGCGTCTCCGACTTTTATACTATCCCCAATCTGAATCCCCAACTGAAGCATTAAAGTTTCATCTACCAGGGCAGCATTTTCTTGCTGATATGCATTTGCTGCAGATGAAGGTTCTGTTTCCACCATTCCGTAAAAAGGAAAACCACCCTCAATTCCTCTTACCTGTACCAGTTTAGTGCCCTGGTTGCCTGGAAATGCAGCCATAGAAGCAAAGCTTATTTCCCGGCCATCTGCACCGCCCAGGGAATCAATAATACCGGTCACCCGTTCGTTAAGAGGATTATCACTATCGATAATAAAATCTGCACCCATTAGCGATTTAGACTGGAGGGCGATATTTTCTTTCAGCGTTTCGCCAAAGGATTGTATGGAAACCACAGCAGCGATTCCCAGCACGATAGAAGCCATAAAAAGACTTAACTTCTTTCCGCTGGCTTTACCGTCACGCCATGCCATTTTCGCGATCCAGTTAAAATCTGCTTTTTTAGAATTGCTGTTTTCCTGATTACTCATATTGCAGAATTCTGGTTTTCAACAATTCTTCCGCCTTTCAGCTTTAGAATACGTTCTGTTTTTTGCGCCAGTTCCATGTCGTGAGTAACGATAACAAGAGTTGTACCTGCTTCACGGTTCAATTCAAAAAGCAATTGTTCTACCTTTCCTCCGGTTTCTGCATCCAGATTTCCCGTAGGCTCATCGGCAAAAAGAATCTTCGGTTCATTTGAAAAAGCCCTTGCTACCGCTACCCGTTGTTGCTCCCCACCAGAAAGTTGTGAGGGATAGTGATTAAAACGATCTATGAGTCCCACTTTTTCTAAAAGTTCCTTTCCTTTTTCAGCAGCATTTTTTGCACCCTGCAATTCTAATGGTACGGCAACATTCTCGAGCGCCGTAAGGGTGGGCAGCAATTGAAAATCCTGAAAAACAAAACCAATATTCCTGTTGCGCAGTAGCGCCCGCTCATCTTCATTAAGAGAATCGAGCTCGGTACCGCAAAGTGTGATATTCCCAGAATCTGCTCTGTCCAGCCCGGCACAAAGGCCAAGCAACGTGGTTTTTCCGCTTCCGGAAGGGCCAACAATGGCAAAAGTTTCCCGTTCTTTAATATTAAAACTGATTTCGTGCAGCACCGTGAGGTTTTTAGAACCGCTGGAATAGCTCTTAACTAAGTTGTGAACTTGTAATATATTTGCCATCTTTATTTTTCTTTTCTGAAGAAAGACAAAATAAGGAAATGATTTCGAATTAATACGCCTGCTATGAGAAACTTGATGCTGATTTGCCCGATGTTCTTTTTTATTTTTTTTATTTCCTGCGGGGATTCCGCTCAAAAGGAAAAGGAGAATGAAGCAGGGGAGGAGACGACTTCTGAAAACAATGCTGAAAAAGAAACTAAAACAATCCTTTTCTTCGGAAACAGTCTTACAGCGGGAATGGGGTTGGATCCCGATGAAGCATTCCCGGCTTTAATTCAGCAAAAAATTGATTCTTTAGGCCTGGATTATGAAGTGGTAAATGCCGGACTTAGTGGCGAAACAACGGCCGCCGGACGAAACCGGATAGATTGGGTATTAAATCAAAATGTGGATGTCTTTATCCTTGAACTTGGTGCCAATGACGGTTTGCGGGGAGTGCCGCTGGAAGAAACGCGGAAAAACCTGCAGGCGATAATAGATACTGTGAAAGAAGAAAACCCGGATACCGAAATTATCCTTGCCGGAATGCAGATTCCGCCCAATTTAGGTCAGGACTATGGTGCCGGATTTCGCACGATCTTTCCGGAACTTGCAGAAGAAAATAATGTAAAGCTTATTCCGTTTCTGCTTGATAACGTAGCAGGTATCCCGGAGCTGAATCAGCAGGACGGGATCCACCCAACGGCTGAAGGCCAGAAGATTATGGCGCAGAATGTTTGGGAGGTTTTGGAGCCGATAGTTACAGAGTGATTTTACGAGGCCTAAAGTTGAAAATATCCCGGTTTGGTTTTAGACTTGTTACGGATTTTGGAAAAGTCGTAAAAGATGCTGAAAGAGTCAAATCAAAAAAATTTTATTAGAAAAAAGGTAAATTATAGTTTACCTTTAGGGTCTGGAAAATATGGTGATTCTAAATGAAATGTTCCCAACTTTATCGAATACTGGCAAATGACGGTTGGTATGCAGTATCGCAAAAGGGTTCGCATGTGAAAATGCGACACAATACAAAAAAGGGAACGATTATTTTTCCAAATCACGGAAGCCAGGAAATGGGTAAGGGACTGGAAAGTAAAATATTAAAAGACGCTGGAATTAAAAGATAGGGTTATGACTAAGAAGAAAAAAATCATTATGACAGTGGAAAAAACCGATACGGGATTTTCAGCATTTTCAAACAAATATCCAATCTTCACGACTGGACAATCTATTCCCGAATTGATAAATAATACTTACGAGGCGACCGGGTTTTACTTTGAGGAAGAAAAGGTGAAGGTAGGACCCAACGACATTAAATTTGAAATTGATTTTCAGCAATTTTTCAAATATTACAAAGTGATTAACGCAAAATTCCTGGCCGAAAAAATCGGAATGAACACTACCTTACTTTCTCAATATGTATCAGGCACCAAGAAACCTTCAGCGAAACAAACTGAAAAGATATTAAATGGAATTCACCAAATCGGGCAGGAACTTTCTGGAATTAATTTGTTGCAGACGGCATAACAGAATTCAGAAATGCTTGCTACATCACAAGATAACCGCAATTGTTTGGGATAACGAAAAGAAATTTTGTAAACTGACCTATAATTGGGACTAGCAAACCCACAACTGCCGGTTATGCCATATGTTGAAAATGCTGAATTCAGTAATTAAAATTACTTGTGCTTCATTTTCTTTCAAATTGGGTGATGCCTCAAAATTAGCAATTATCGATCTTTAATTTTTTGTGTCACGAATTCACAAATAATTTCAATTTGGTGAGCTTCAAACGACCAGACCTGACAGGTTTTTAAAACCTGTCAGGTCTTATTTAAAGCACCATTTCCCTGAAAATTCGTTCAATGGTAGTGTCGAGTTCACCACACATCCCGGGATGAGGTCGGGAAGTTTGGATTACAGAACTCCGCACCGCTGTAAGCCATCGGAAGCGTGATGGAACATCCAGTTGCGCTATAGGGCCGCCGTCTTTTGCGCCCTCACTTATTTTTTTCAGGGATTGCAGATTTTTTTCGATTTGATCCAGGTCAATATCTGCTGCAAGACATCTTAAACGAGCTTCATCAAGTTTGTAGATCACCTTCAGAAATTTCTCTCTTTTACAAAAGAAGATAATGCCCACATTCAGAAATTCCTCCCTTTCTACTTTTGGCAAAACCCGGATCACCGCATATTCATATAAGTGCCTATCTTGCATTTTGTGCTTCTTTTATAAATATTTCGGAATTTTCGAGACGAATCTTCAGGAACTGAAAATAAACTTCTTTTATCTCCTCCGGACTTTCTTCTGCGCCTTCCCACTCAAGCCATTCTGCCGGAATAAGGTTCACAATGCTCCTGATTTTTTCTTCAGTAAAAATCGCTCGGCATTCCTTGTCAACTTCCTGCAATCTGGAGGCTTGCGGCAATAAAACGTGATCTTTAATCAGGTTAAAAGGAGTTTTTGCACTTTTTTTCATATTCGTCCAGGAATGATGAAAATAAAAGGAGGCACCATGATCGATTAGCCACAATTCTTTATGCCAGATTAGCATGTTAGTGTTCCGGTAGCTACGGTCCACATTGGTAATAAACGCATCCAGCCATACAATCTTTGAAGCCAGCAATGGATCTACTTTGGTGACAACAGGATCAAAATTTATAGCGCCGGAAAGAAAATGAAGTGCAAGATTTAGTCCCTGACTTGCCTTTAGAAGATCCTGAATTTCTTCGTCTCCTTCAGTTCTTCCAAATGCTTCGTGTAAATTTGCAAATACCAGCTCCGGAACTTTAAAACCTAGCGCCCTGGCAATTTCACCTCCCAGCAATTCGGCTATTAAAGCTTTTACTCCGTGTCCCGCACCTTTAAACTTCAGCACATATTTAAAATCGTCGTCAGCTTCAGCAAGGGCAGGTAACGATCCTCCTTCGCGCAAAGGAGTGATATATCTTGTAACGGTAACCGTTCTTAATTCGGGTTTCATTTGTTATTTCTGAAGGTGGACAAATTTAGAAACTTATTTAGCCTCACCAATGGAATAGTTTTTTATCTCTTCCAAAACCTCCTGAACGCTCTTTTCAGTTTTGAAGAGCTTGTCTTTACAAATTTTCAGAAGTTCTGAAGCTCGTTTTATTTTAATGTCCAGTTCGTCTATACTAATTTCAGAATTTTCCATTTCTGAAACAATTTCCTGTAACTCGCTATTGGCACTGGTATAATCTATATCTTCAGTCATTATCAGGTTCTTTATTTATTGTTTCTATTCGGCTGTGGATTTCTCCGGAATACAACTGCGTCTCAAGCAAAATTTCTGGCTGAAGTTCTTCAGCTTTACGGATAATTTGTCCGTTTTGGCGGGTGATGCTGAAGCCTCTTTTCAGAATATTCTCCGGTGATAACATTCTGATTTTTTCTTCAGCAAAATTAAGGTTTTTTCGCTCTTCTTTAATTGGCTTTTGAGCTAGCGAAATTATTGCTTTTTTCGTCTGAAGTAACTCACTTCGCTCTTCACTAAAATTGCGCCGGGAAAGATTTTCGAGCTGAAATACATACTGTTTCAAATCTGCTTTGGAATGATCCAGTGCCCGTTGCGTAAAGGAAGAGAAAAGCCGTGCAGTTTCTTTTATGTTGTTCTTATGATCTTTAAATAGCCAGGTGGTGTGATTCTTGATTTTTTGTTCCGCATCCTTTAACGGCATTGCAAAATCATGGTACTTCTGAAGCAGAAATTCTGCAATTTTAGTCGGAGTAATAAAGCTTTGGTAGCTTACCAGTTCACTCACTGTCTCATTGGTAGCATGACCTATTCCCGTCAAAACCGGCAGGGGGAAAGTGGCTATTTTTCTTGCCAGCAGGTAATTATCAAACGAGCTTAAACCAATTTCGCCGCCACCGCCACGAATAATTGCCACGGCATCAAACACTTTGTTATAGCTCTTTATATTTTCCAGTTGATCGATAATCATCTTTATAGACCGCTCTCCCTGTAAAATGGCCGGGAAAAGAAGAAGATGAAACTGATAGCCCCAGGGATTCTTTTCAATCACATTCAGGAAATCCTGATAGCCTTTACTTGTTTGTACAGAGATTACCGCAATAGTTTTAGGGAGTACAGGAAGGCTGGTTTTTTTGTTTTCAGCAAAAATGTTTTCTGCTCTGAGTTTGTCAATAGTTTCCGCTTTTTCCCTGGCAAGTTCGCCGAGGGTAAACTCTGGATCAATGTCGATGATGTTTAAAGCGATTCCGTGGACTGGATGATAAGTAACAGAACCCTGTATGACCACGGTCATATCATTTTTTAGTTCTTCCTTAAGTACAGATTTAAACTTGGTATTAATTGTTTCAAAATGTGAGGCCCAGATATTCCCACGAAGTTCAGCGATCACTTTTCCGTTCTTTTTTTCCACCAGGGTGGGGTAGCAGTGGCCACTTTTTGGGTAATGATTAAGTTTAACGATTTCTGCTTTTATCCACACCACTTTACTGCACTGGGTGTTGATCACTTTTTCAATGGACCTTGTAAGACTGGATAAGGAAAATATTTTCTTTTCAGACATTTTTAAGCTGAAGTTAGCTTTTTAAAGGTATCAAATTTTTAGAAAATTCTGCTGAAAATAACTGACTGTAAAAATTACTTAAATTCTTAAAACGAGTCATAGATTACGTACCATGGGATTTGCTTTCTCAATTTTTTCATCTGCCCATTCCTGTTCTTCCTCGTCTGCTCTTTCAGGTTTTTCCTGAATATTTTCTGCATAGGATTCGTAATTAAGCCGAATGAATATCGGGAAATGATCAGAGCCTACGCTTTTGAGTCTTTTGATAGCTACTAAAGAAAAATCTGAAGTGTGAAAAACGTGGTCCAGGGGCCAGCGAAAGATGGGATAACCGGTATGAAAAGTATTGAAAAAACCTCTTCCTATCCGCGGATCCAATAATCCGCTAAGGTTTTGGAAAAGCCGGGTGGTCCTTGACCATGCTACATCGTTAAGATCACCAAAAACCAGTGTGGTTTGATTATTATCCTTCACTTCTCTTCCAACCAGCAAAAGTTCGGCATCACGATTTGTAGAATCAGGATCTTCAGAAGGACTCGGAGGTTTAGGATGTAAACAATGAATTTTCACTTTTTTTCCGCTCTTCAATTTTACCCATCCATGTATAGAAGGAATTTCTTTGGAAATTATATATTTCACCTGAATATCTTCAAGTTCCAGTTTGGAATAGAGATGCATTCCGTAGAGATTGTCCTGCGGAATTTTAACTGTGTGAGGGTAATCTTTTTCTATAATCTGCAGCTCTTTTTGCCAAATTTCATCGGTCTCCAGAGTAAGGACGATATCCGGTTCTAAATTATGAACGTGGGAAATTAATAAGTTGTACTTTTCATTACTTGTAAGTACATTGCTTACAAGGATCGAAATGAGGTTTTTTTCATCATTGGGTAAAGATTTCATGACCTGATTTTTGGCAAAAACGGTGTAGGGGAAAATTTTTATAGCCTGATAGAAAAAACTACATATCAAAAGGGCAGTGATAACGAACTGCCAGGTATCTTCAAAGGAATAAATAAACAGCGAGTAGATAATAACCGCCAGGATGAATACACTAATCTGCAACCGGGGAAAATCAAAGCCCCTAATCCACCATTGGTCAAACGTTGTGAGGGAAGCAATTGTTGGTACTAGCGCCAGGGTACCAAAGAAAATGGCTGCTATTTCAGAGAAAGTCATATTACTTTAAGCATATAAAAATCACCAAATATACTGTTTGTTTTTATTCAGAAGTACCTAAAATCAGAATGATTTGAGGGCATACCAAAAAACGCCAGTTTTCATACTTCTATTTTTCTTAATATTCCTCAAGGATGAAAAACAGATATTATAATTTTATGAAATTAGAATAAAATTAAGAACTTCACAAAGGTATTCTCGGGAAATTCTCAATTTCTTTTCTTCTTCGTTCCGGTGGCTTAGAATTCTGCTGGGTCGGTTGTTCTGGGCTGCCTGATGTGCTTTTCTCAAAGCATCACCTTCATTATTAAATGACTGCACAAAGTTATTTCTAGATCTGGAACATGGAATTTTCGTTTTTTGTCATTCCAGTGAATGCGGAAAGTTTTCGCCTTTATGATAGACCTTTTGTTCCTTATTAAATCAAGGATAACTTTACCATCACTGTAGTTACCATCGGGATAATCCATTGGCAGTAAAGCAAAAAATATATAGTATAGAGAAAATTAGGTGAACTGATAGGTTACTATATTTGGCTCCAGCATTTTGTTTTCTATAAGAATAATTACTGCAATTGCTCCCAATGAGTTGAATAAAGCGCCACCAAGGAATATGAAAGTATTGCTTAAACGTTCATTGCGCTTCAGGTTCTCAAAAGTGCAGAGTCCGTACCAGAAATAGTACTTGCGTACTTCAAGTATTACCCATCTAAATAGGACATTACCCGTGCCAATACTAACTCTAATATTCCTTCCACCCATGGTCCAGGCAAAGAAAACATGACCGGCTTCATGCAATAAATATATTACCGGAAGCACAAGAAAAAAGGCAAAGAAAAATTTATGTATATCGTTTAATCCAAACATAGCTTCGCAAGAAAGAATAAGAATCCGGTGGCCTATAGACCATCCATCTTATACTGGAAAAATTTTAAAATTAGCTGCGCAAGTTAGAAAGTAACGAAGCCTTTAATTTAAAGGAAGTCTTAATTGGATTCAGATTTAACGAAAGACCCGGGGAAAAGGGAGGTAATTAATTTTTTTTAAGGGTCATTCCTTACCGGGTAAGAAATTTCCAACGAAAAATTAACGAAAAGATAATCGGCAGGGATGCACTTAAAGTCCGGGAATTTTTCCTGTTCCGTGGTTCTTTCTTGTCGCAGAACCTTCTGGAGGATAGGGGCTCTGGTCTTTAAGTTCGGTAATATGCTCGGGATCAAATTTCGGAATTTGCAATTCTCCATTCTCTTTCCATTTCCTGACTTTCTCTTCTGCCGTTCTGGATTTTTCCTGAGATAATCCCTGATCTTTGGCAAAATAAATGGTTTGAGAAGGAAAGGCAAAACCGGTACCACTTTTTTCGACAACATCCATAAGCTGTAAAAGCAAATCTTCTCTTACCTCAAGGAATTCATCAAAAGTCTTTACGGTAACATAAGCGAAAACTTCAAGGTTTATAGAATCTGCACCCAATTCTATAAAACGGACCCTTGCCGGTTCTGGAGAAACCATAGGATGAGCATAAAGTACTGCACGTAATTCTACCAAAAGATACCTAATCTGGTCCGGAGTTGTTTCATATCTTAAGCTCAACACCGTTTGAAACCAAAATTGGTCACGATGCGCATAGTTCTCGATATTTTCTGAAGAAAACTGTCCGTTTGGGATGGTCACCACCGTTCTGGCAAGCGTACGAATTCGGGTGGAGCGCATTCCTATTCTTTCCACAGTTCCTATGGTGTTGCCTACTTTACAAAAATCCCCAACCCGCACAGGCTGGTCGCTAATGACAGTAACGCTTCCTACAAAATTTTCGATTGTTTTTTGCGCACCTAAAGCCAGAGCTATACCTCCAATTCCAAGGGCAGCTAATCCTGTTGTGACATTAACCCCCAAAGACCCTAAAATGGCTATTACCCCAAAGATGACAATGGCTACTTTGGCTACCCGCTGCAGGAAAAGAACAACCGAAACACCAGACACACTGCCCCGGTGGCTCATCTGGCGCTTGCTAAATGAACCTATGATTTCTGCAAGACTCCACAGAAGGATTAAAAAGGCAAGTATTGCGATAATCAATGTTATTCCACTAAATTTCTGCCTCAGAATAATTGAAATTCCTATATTTTGGGAGATAATCACAAAAAGAAGTACTGCAAGATAAAGCTTGACAGGTAGCGCAAACGCTTTAATAACATCAGAAGTGGGTTCTGTTCGTGCTTTTTTCCAGGATAACCGAATAATGAATCTAATGATAAAAACAATACTCCAGGAGATTAGATAAGACAGGATAGCCAGGAGTAGGCCTGCAATCCATTGACCAATAGGGACGCCACCCCAAAGGTTGTCATGTAAAAAAGCAGGCATAACTCTTTCCAGGAGCAGTGGATCTTCAATAGAAACATTAGCAATAGTCTCCACTGTTTCAGAAGCAAATAACCAAATTGGACCACCTTTAGGTCCTTCTGTTGCTTCAACATATAACTTTATTTCATCGCCCCCCACTGTAACCGTACCCACCTCGTCTACTTCAGATGGTAAATTTTGATCTTCTTTACCGCTGTTTTCATCACTAATCCATGAGTACGGCATAATATTTCCACCACGATCTAACAATGTTTGAAGAGTGGCTGCAAGTCTTTTACCTTCCTGTTCACCGGAAATTTCCTCCAGGTTAAGATATTCGCTGGCCAGGGAATAATCCCTTTCAGAAACTGCGTTTATAAATCCGCTCACAGCCCCCCGCGGAGTTCGCCTGCCTAAAGGGTCTGTGGGCCATTCTGGCGTGACAGCTTCCTGGTTTTCAGTTTGGGTTCCGGGAATAATTTGCGATTTTCCTTCAAAAGGAATAATCAATGTCAGGCTGGTAATGAAACTCACCAGAAACAGTTTTTGGCACTTAAGATAGGGACTAAAAATCATGGCGGCTAAGATAAGTTTTAATGTTTTTTTTACACCGTTAAAAATCAAAAAAACCTGTAAAACAATTGTTGTAAAATTGCCGATCGTAAAACTCATCTTCATTGCTAAAGAATTGTTCGGTAAACCCAAAGAGATGTCGTTTTATTCTTAATATATTGATTTGGTCAATCACTCAAATTGGAAATTATCGGCATATTGCGCGATTTATTGTATTAGAGAGAGGTGCTAGAAGTAAGAGGGAATTAGCTTTTTCTGAAAAAATTCTGCTCTAACCAGTGCTATTCAGTCCACAATTTCCCAATAGAATAAGTTCGTGCATTTCCGCAAATAGCTACCCGGTCACCATTGTTTTTGCAGAAGAGTTTACCTCCCCGTTCAGAAATTTGATGAGCAAGCATTTCAGTTTTATCAAGCTTTTCACTCCAGTAGGGGATAAGGGAACAATGAGCAGATCCTGTAACAGGATCTTCAAAAACCGAAGCACCCGGTGTAAAGAACCTGGAAACAAAATCGCAATTTTTGCCCGGTGCAGTAAAAATAACTCCGCCTGAGCCCAGTTCTAGTTTATCAAATTTTAACCTGTCAATTTCCAGGTTTTTAATGTCTTCTTCAGAATTGTAAACCAGAACAAAATCTCTCGCTTTCAACACCTCCTGTGGCTGGATGTTTATCGATTCCTGCAACAGCGAAGGTAAGGGAGTAGTGGAAGGTTTACGGGAAGGGAAATTCAATGTATATTCAGAATTTGCTGTTTCCACTTCAAGTTCTCCGCTTTTTGTTTCAAAAAGTATGGTTTTCCTGGAATAGCCACGAATTTCCTTAAGCGCATGTGCTGTGGCAAGGGTGGCATGGCCACAAAGGTCAATTTCAGCTTCAGGAGTAAACCATCTCAGGTGGATTTTTAAGCCATTGTCTACAAAAAAAGCGGTTTCTGCAACTGCATTTTCCCTGGCTATTTTCAGCAGTAAATCATCAGGCAGCCATTCAGATAAAGGTACGACACATGCTGGATTTCCGGAGAAAAGCTCGTCTGTAAAAGCATCTATTTGATAAAGGTGTAATTGCATTTTGCTTTTTATGTAAAGTTAAAAATGTTTTTTGTAAAAATCATTTCAATAATAAGAACTGAAGGTCGATAACTGGCAAATTTCGCTCCTGACTTAAAAATGAAGATCATTGAGGATTATGAAATTCTAATCTTCCGGATAAATTAAAAGATCTGGATCCTAAAATGGGAATTTTAGGCCTTTTTTAGCTTCTGAAGCACGTTTTTCTTCAGAAGTAACCATAAAAGCTGCTTTATTTCAATAAAAATTGTCTCTTCGGAAGGATTTCAAAGGTGAATTATATTGTTTCTGAAGATTCAGTGGCTCTCTTTATAATAGGAGATCGAAAATTGGCAATTTCGGCATCTGCCGTTCGTTTTATCCGAAAAATTGATGATTTTATTCAAACCCCGGATTTGAAAAAATTGGATTTATTCCAATTGTAGGAAATATTCCTAAATTTTGTATATTTGTCTGGATGAAAGATAGAAAATTTGCTGTTATAGACGTAGAAACCACCGGCGGTGGTATAAGTGGTAACCGGCTTACCGAAATTTGTATTGTATTGCTGCAGGGCTCAGAAATCCTTGATAAGTATACGACGCTTATTAATCCTGAAAAGATTATTCCCAATTACATTACTTCCCTTACGGGTATTGATAACGAGCTGCTTGAGGATGCGCCAAAATTTCATGAAGTGGCAGATGCTCTTGAGGAATTTACTAAAGGTGCTGTTTTTGTGGCCCATAACGTGAATTTTGACTACAATGTGCTTCGGAATGAATTTAAGGCGCTTGGCAGGAATTTTACACGAAAGAAACTATGTACCGTCCGCCTGTCCCGAAAACTTATACCCGGACTTTTTTCCTACAGTCTCGGCAAATTGTGCAGCTCGATCAACATTCCGCTAACCAACAGGCACAGAGCTGAAGGGGATACCGACGCCACTGTGATTTTATTTCAGAGATTGCTCGCACTGGATGAAGATGGCGAGGTGTTGTCATCTTTTTTACATCCGCACTCCAAACACGCTACTTTACCGCCACATATTTCTGCAGAGCAAATTGATGAGCTGCCGGAGACTCCCGGTATTTACCTGTTTAAGGATAAAAATCATGCGATTATCTACGCCGGAAAAGCAAAAAATATTAAAAAGCGTGTTTGGTCACATTTTTATGACAAGAAAACAAAAGAATATCAGCTTGGGCAGGAAACCTCTTACATAGATTTTGAAACTACCGGAAACGAACTGCTGGCGCTGCTTCTGGAATCTGATTATATCAGGAAAAAATATCCGAAGTTTAACCGTGCGCAAAAGCGACCAACCTATACTTATCAGATTATTAATTATAGAAATCAAAGGGGAATTATTCAGCTTGCGATAGGAAGAACGAAGCAAATTCAGGATTCGGCAGCCACTTTTTATAACCGTGCCCTGGCCCAGGAAATGCTGGAAAATCTTTGTGAGACTTTTAATCTATGTCCTAAATATTGTACTCTTCAATCTAATGTAAGCCAATGTTCTCACTACCGCATCAAGAATTGTGAGGGTGTTTGTGATGGATCAGAATTTGTTGAAGATTACAATGCGAAAGTGGAAGCAGCGATTACTTCCCTCAAAAATGAAAAAGAGACGTATGTGATTACTGAAAAAGGTAGATATAAAGATGAGCAGGCTTTTGTGCTGGTTAAAGAAGGCCGCTATCACGGCTACGGATTTGTAGACGCCGATGTGCAAATAGAAAACTTTGAAGATTACGAGCCTTTTCTCAAACTTCAGGAATCCACATTTCATACCCACCAGATTATAAGCAGCTACCTGCGGAAGAAGGGAACAGATAATGTTATTCGTTTTAACGAGGTGCTTATGGCAGGGTAGGAGTTGGTTTTGTTGTAAAAATACAGGACAACGACCGGAGTTGTTCATATATCATTTCTCCATTCTTTTTGATGGATTTTCTTTTTTTTTTTTTCTGCGGCTTCAGCTTTATGAGCCTGCTTTCTGACTTTTACAATGGTATAAATAATTACAACAAGCAGGACTAAACCCATGATTATTGCAAATCCGGCACCCCATCCAAAACTAATATAAGACATTGCTGTTAGTGTTTAATTGGCAATTTTCGTCCTTCCGGATCTGTTTTGAAATTACGGTTTTAATGAGTAGCACAAAAATCTGAGGACAAAAAATGAAAGCCCCGGGCAATTGTAAAACAGCTTTTCTCCTGTTTTTTGCAGCCGAGGCACTTTTTATTTTTCACCGGTAACTATTAATGTTTCTCTTCAGCTCTTTTCAGTAAAACTTCCGGTACAGCGTCGAGATACATTTTTTGATATCCGGCATTGTACATTCCGCTTTCACCTACCTTCCGGAGGTTTTCATTCCCTTGTTTGTAAGCAACCTGAGCTTTACCCAGAAGATGATTTAACGCCGCCTGAAGTAAAGGTTCGGAAGGATCACCCAGGGTTCCAAGGTTGCTCACCTTTTCCGAATATTCTATATCGGGAACCAGTCCATCTTCATAATCTGATTTTCCTTCAGCATTGGCAGATTTAAATACGAGCGGCTGGATGGCGTAGGTGTGATTTTCATTTGCGCCCTCCTTCTGAAAATTCGGACTATCATAAAGAGTAACCGAAGCCTGAAACTTCCCGGTGGTATTCTCCCCAATTTGTACCACATCTATGTAAGGCTCCAGCCCATTTATCACAAGTTCGCTGGCAGAGGCGGTACTGTTAGAGGTAAGTACATAAACCTTGGAAAGGTTAAGGCTGTTGATGGCTTCGCCGGTCCTTATTTTACCATTAAACCGGTTTACCAGCCTTTCAGAATTATTGGTTTCGTAATATTCCTGGTACTCCTCGTTCCATTGTTCCTTCATAAATATTTCTCCCTGGAATTGCCCGGTAATCATACTTGCAAGGTCTATGGCAGATTCTACCGAGCCACCACCGTTGTAACGAAGGTCCAGGACAAGTTCTGTAACTCCTTCACTTTTTAGCTGTGCAAAGGCTACGTTTAATTCTTCGTCAAAATCGGCAATAAAGGAGTTGTACATAAGGTAACCTACCTTTTTACCTTCAACATCCAGGGTTTTTACCAATTGTACGGGGTTGGAAGTATAGGAGAAATTTTCTAATGTAACACTCTCATCAGAAGGTTTAAGATATCCATCTTCAATTTTGGCAATTTTGATACTAAAGGATTCCGCCTCCATTAATTCCTGGAAGTTGTTAAGAGTCATCTTTTGTCCGTCAATTTCAGTAAAAATGGTTCCACGGGTAAGTCCGGCGTCTGCCGCAGAAGTTCCGGGAATCACGTATTGAAGAAAGCCAAAGATGTTACTGGAACCGCTTATACGGCCCAGGCCAAACTTCATTCCGGCGGTACTGCTGGTAATTCCGTTAAAGCTATCTTCCAGTTCCTTATAGTCGGCGGTAATAAAACTGAACCTGTCCCGGGAAGATTTTAATTCTCCAAACAATTCTTCGGGAGAACCAAAAGTTTCGAGATATTCAGATTTTTCAATATTTGAAGAAAAATAATTATCACTTAATTCAGAAATATCTTCTTTATATAAGTAAATGTCATTTAAGCCTTTCCAAACAAACTCCTCAACCTCAATTTCACCAGGTTCGGTTAATTCTTCAGCTTTAGGATCAGTATCCGTTAAGCTTTCCTCTAATCCTTCATCATCTTTAGAACAGGAGGTGAAAAGTATTACAAAAAGAGCGATAAAAATATTTAAGTTGTTGATTTTCATAGTTATAACTTCAGAATTTCGAGAGCAAGAAAATGCCAATTTTGCTCTTGCTAAGTTGATTTGTCAAGTATTTAGCAGCAATTGTGCCAAAGTGTAACGGAATTTTTATAATACAGGTTCTCCTGATTACTGTTTTTCTTTATTTTTCGATCTGATCAATTTTCAGGGATGACTTCGGTACAAGCTTAGGTTTGAAAAGGTTACAGCAGGAGGGAAGTATACAGATGCACGATATTTGCGATTTTTTGGTGTGCCTCCTAAAATACCGGTTTTCGTACTGCCGTTTCTTTTTTCATTAGGAAGTAGATCTCTTATGCTGAAGATTTGCCTATACTAAAGTAAAAAAGGTGGCTTTTTGAAAACCACCTTTTTATCAAAATTAGAGCTGTATAGCTTCAAATATACTTCTAATCACGAAGATCGAAGCGATCCAGGTTCATCACCTTATCCCAGGCTTTTACAAATTCCTGAATGAACTTCTCCTGTGCATCGTCGTAAGCGTATACTTCAGAAAGTGCACGTAGTTCAGAATTAGAGCCAAAAATAAGGTCAACCCTGGTTCCGGTCCATTTCACTTCGCCTGTAGCGCGGTCCCGGCCTTCAAAAACGTCCTGAGCATCTGATGTTGCTTTCCAGGTCGTATTCATATCCAGCAGGTTTACGAAAAAATCGTTGGTAAGCTGCCCGGGGCGCTCTGTAAACACTCCGTGTTCTGAACCATCAAAATTAGCATTTAATGCACGCATCCCACCAACTAAAACAGTCATTTCTGGTGCAGTAAGCGATAGCAACTGGGCGCGGTCTATCAATAGCTCCTCAGCCGAAGCAGATAAGCTGTTTCTCTTTTTCATATAATTTCTGAAGCCATCCCCGATTGGCTCCAGAGGATCAAATAATTCAGCATCTGTTTGCTCTTCCGAAGCATCCATGCGTCCCGGCGCAAAAGGAACTCCTATATCGAATCCTGCATCCTTAGCTGCTTTCTTTATTGCAACACAGCCTCCCAGCACAATAAGATCTGCAAGGGAAACTTTTTTGTTACCTGACCGAGAATTGTTGAAATCTTCCTGAATCTCTTCAAGTTTGTTTATTACTTTCTGTAATTGAGCAGGATTATTTGCTTCCCAGTGCCTTTGCGGCTCTAAACGGATTCGTGCACCGTTGGCACCACCCCTTTTATCGGAGTTACGGTAAGTTGAAGCAGATGCCCATGCGGTCGTTACAAGTTCTGAAACAGACAATCCTGATTCAAGAATTTTTTTCTTTAGTTTTTTAACGTCGCTCTTATCTATTAGTTTATGGTCCACTTTGGGAATTGGATCCTGCCACAACATATCTTCTGATGGTACTTCAGGACCAAGGTATCTGGATTTTGGACCCATATCACGATGTGTTAGCTTATACCATGCTTTGGAAAAAGCTTCAGCAAATTCTTCCTGATTTTCGTGAAAGTGCTTTGAAATTTTACCGTAAGCCGGGTCTTCCTTTAAAGCAATATCGGATGTTAGCATAAAAGGAGCGTGCTTCTTATCGGGATCATGAGCGTCAGGAACAGTACCTTCACCACCTCCGTTTTTAGGCTTCCATTGAAATGCACCGCCAGGTCCTTTATGGCATTCCCATTCATAACCAAATAAGTTGTCAAAAAAGCCGTTGCTCCATTCTGTAGGTGTGTTTGTCCAGGCTCCTTCGATTCCGCTAGTGATCGTGCTGCCCGCATTTCCAGTTCCGAATTTATTTTTCCAGCCAAGGCTCATTTCTTCCATGGGCGCACCGGCCGGTTCTGCTCCTACGTACTCATTAGCATCTGCCGCTCCGTGTGTTTTTCCGAAGGTATGTCCACCGGCGATAAGAGCTACTGTTTCATAGTCGTTCATGGCCATTCGCCCGAAAGTTTCCCGGATATCCTTTGCAGATCCCAGCGGATCGGGATTCCCGTTAGGTCCTTCAGGGTTTACGTAAATCAATCCCATATGTGAGGCTCCCAGAGGTTGTTCCAGGTTGTTATCATCGGCATAGCGTTCTTTATTTCCAAGCCATTCTCCCTCAGATCCCCAGTAGATATCTTCTTCAGCTTCCCAGATGTCTTCCCGGCCACCTGCAAATCCAAAAGGTTCCAGTCCCATAGATTCAAGTGCAACATTTCCGGTAAGAATCAGTAGATCTGCCCAGGAAATTTTCTTTCCGTACTTCTTTTTAATTGGCCAGAGAAGTAATCGGGCTTTATCAAGATTCGCATTATCTGGCCAACTATTTAAAGGTGCAAATCGCTGTCCTGCTGTTCCTGCTCCACCACGGCCGTCACCAATACGGTAAGTACCGGCACTATGCCAGGCCATACGTATAAACAATCCGCCGTAATGTCCGTAATCTGCAGGCCACCAGTCCTGGGAGTCAGTCATAAGATCATGAAGGTCTTTTTTAACTGCGGCAAGATCAAGACTTTTAAATTCTTCAGCATAATTAAAATCTTCTTCCATAGGGTCAGATAGATTCGAATGCTGTCTCAGGATGCGTAGATTTAACATATTTGGCCACCAGTCGCGGTTTGTGGTACCACTACCGGCAGTTTTATCAAGTGCCCCGCCTAAAAAGGGACATCTGCTGGATTCGTTTACTTCCCAGGCCTTATGTGTGCCGGGGGAATTTCGATGTTCGTTGTTTTCCATGTTGGATGGTTTTAAAATATTAACAGAATAAAATTACTATAAAATTTAGCTATCGATTTTATAAATCGATATAAATAGTCTATGAAAAATAAGTGAAAAACTATTGTAGTAAGATAAAAAATAAGTTGGAAACAATCCAGGGAAATCACAGGATGTTCTTTTCCCTGATATTTTCACTCAAGATTTCCTCCAATGCTGAAGAAGAGCTACAAAATTTGAGAGCTGTCATCTTTTCATTATAATAGATCAGGAAAATTTTTTCAATGGCTGAAGGGGAACTACGGAAACTGAATATTCAGGTAGTCATAAGCGTCATTTTTTTATCAATTACCGGTTTTCTTAATTCAATTTGAGTAATTAAGGTCGATAATTGCCAAATTTGAGAGCTGTCTTCTTTTCATTATAATAGATCAGGAAAATTATTTCAATTGCTGAAGGGGAACTACGGAAATTGAATATTCAGGTAGTTATTAGCGTCTTTTTTTTGTCAATTACCGGTTTTCTTAATTTAATTTGAGCAATTAAGGTCAATAATTGTCAAATTTCAGAGCTTTCTTTTCCTCATTATAGAAAAATCAGGAGAATCTTTCAATTGCTGAAGGTGAACTACTGAAACTGAATATTCAGGTAGTTATAAGCGTCATTTTTTTCCCAATCAACGGTTTTTCCAATCCAATTGGAGCAATTATGGTCGATATTTGCCAAATTTTAAAACCGACCTTTTCTACATGTATTCTCAGTTACTACACCTCTTCAGAAGAAATAGATATTTCAGATCAACTTTCAAATTTTTGATGCTTCAGAATAAACAAGCCGGCATTCTGCCAAATAAAAAAAGTTGCCGAAAATGTACCGGTAACTTTTTTTTACTCAATAATCGAGATTTTAAACTCCGAGGCTTCTCTCGAAATCGAAAATTATTTCTTCTTAATGCTTCATGGGCTTACACCGAAGCAGTTTAATTCCGCAGAAAATCCAAAAAAGTTGGAAATTCTGATTATTTCTTTTGCGGTAATTCACGGGTTAACCAACCCCGTCTATTCGCAGTGGCCATAGCATAAGGAGTTATCCAGAACAACCCGAAGGTATAGAAAATGCTATATGAATATGCCCAGAAAGCTTCCGATATATTATACTTTTTTGCATAAAAGAAAACCGGAAGACTTGAAAATATTAGAATACTTAAAAGTGTAGAGCTAATAAACAAAACGGGATGTAATACCAATAAGACGATCATAACCAGGAACAGCGGATAGGCTGTTAACATATGCATCCATTGATTCACAAGTAAAAGACGGGTACCAGATTTTGATCCGTTTCTAAAAGGTTTAAAAGCAAATTTGGACATCATCAGGTTTTCACGAACATTACTTCTCTCCCAGCGGGTAAACATTTTGTGTAAGCTGCTAAACTTTTCAGGAATATTGGTAAGTACATAAGCGTTTCGCTGAAACAGTACATGATAACCCTGTTTAAGGATCATATTAGTCATGGCACGATCTTCACCAATATCTGTAGGTTGTCCCATAAAAGTCTGATTGATCCACTCCGGCAGGCAGTTCATTACCGCCGCACTGCGATAGGCCGCCAACGCACCGGGAGTACACAATACAGATCCCAGAACGCTTTGTGCAGATCTTATAAATTCAAAACTAAAAACAAAACTAACATTCAGCATTCGTGGTATAATTGCTTTTTCGTTATTTAGAACGCGAACGTTTCCTGCAACAGCACCACAATCTTTATTGGTGACAAAAGGAGATACCAGGTTGCGCAGAGTATCTTTTTCTACAATAGAATCACTGTCCACGGTAACGAAAACATCACCGGTGGCTAAATTAAATCCACGGTATAATGCGTGTCTCTTTCCCTGGTTGTGAGGCTGCTGATAAATTGAAACACGGTCCCCCAATTGCTCTTTTGCTCTTTTCATCCATTCCCAGGTATCATCCTTGCTACCATCATCTATAGCAATTAATTGCAATTTTTCTGCAGGGAAGTCACTGTTAGTCAGGCTCAGTAAAGTTGCATAGACTTGTTTACCTTCATTATAAGCAGGAACAATAACCGTACAGGTTGGTAATTCTTCATCTGTAACAGAATTTACAGGCTTATACTGAAAAAACAACTTGGCAATATACGCTAAAAAGCTCATTCTGAATATTAACAGGAAACTCCCAACGATTAGCAGGATCATTCCACCAATGGTATTCATTCTGCTTAGGTTCATTTCCTCAAATTGCGGCTGCAACATATAAACTGAAAAAGCTCCTCCAATTAAGAGTAAAAACGTACCTGCCAGAGTGAAAAGATGTCGCTTGGTAAAGATCGCTTTACGGTAATTATCTGAAACTTCTTCCTTGCTGTTAGTTCTAGGAGATGTAATTTCTTTCTGTTGAATATTATTATTAATCTTTAGTTTTTTAGCCGAAGCTGAAGGTGTTAATCTAAGGTCTCGTGTTATCATTTTTTTTAATTTCTTATCTGTTTCATTTCTACTTATGTGTTTCCGCTTTTATTCAATCAGCCATAAGTAGTTCATCATTTTTCCGGAAGGGCAGAACCAATTTCTATACCGTGTGCAATGACCTTTGGAAATCAGGACTTTGAGCAAAATGATGTGGAAAATAATATGGTAAAACTGAAATAATTGTGGATTTAATCCACAGTAAAACCGTTCCAGTCAGTTTCATCAGGAGAGTTTCAGAAGTAGTATCAATTATAGATCTATAAAATCAGGACGATTAGGATATTTCTTTTCTTAGCAGGGGAGGTCATCAGGAGATAATTTTTTTCAGACTAAACAATTTCTGTTCAGAAGGTTAGAACTTAAGAATAAAAGTTGTGAATATTTAATATTCAAATAGTAAAGCCGTGCCTGTTATAAATGATACTTTTGCCTCCCAAAATAATATAACATGAGCGCAACCTGGTATGAATGTAAGGTGAAATACAGAAAAACACATGATTCCGGAGAACAAAAAATGGCGACAGATACTTACCTGTTGGACGCGGTATCTTACACGGAAGCAGAATCCCGGATTACTGAAGAGATGATGGCTTATACGAGCGAGGAATTCAGGATTATGAATATAAAAGTTGCAAACTTTGCAGAGGTACATCCCTTTGAAAATTCTGATCGTTGGTTTAAATCAAAAGTTTCTCTGATAGCTCTGGATGAGGAAAGTGGGAAAGAAAGAAAAACAAATATTTATTTGCTTGTGCAGGCCAATGATGTAAAAGAGGCTTTTGAGAATACTGTTGTTGCTATGGAAACTACCATGGGTGATTATACGATTCCTTCTATTACAGAATCTCCTATTTTGGATGTATTTCCATATTTTACAGGAGAAGAAGAGCAACTGGAGAAATTTAAAATCCTGGAAACTTCTGAAACCAAAGCATCGCCCAATGCTGAAGTGGTAGAGGAGGAAGACCACGGTAAATAGCATTGTTTACGGTTTATTTATTGAAATAATAGACATCCTTAAAGTACACCTCTTGATAAGAGAGAGGTGTATTTTATCTAGAAGTTGCTTGAGGCAGAAGCAGGGCACTGAAAAAGATGAGGATATATGGGGTATAGGTTTTAAATGGCCAGGCTTGACATCGTTATTAAAATCTTAGCTGTCAACTTGTGAACCACAGTACAAAACAAATTAAGCCAGCCATAAAAATAATTCCGAAGATCAACTGAGCTTTTGAAAGAAGCCAGTCCCAGTTTATCTGAGCCACATAAGTCTGGTAAAATTCATTCTTTTTGAATTTCTTTCTTTTTGCTTCCATGATTACCGGGTTTTAAAATCTACAGTAAGAGAAACAAATTTGACACCAAAGATTCTTACAATTTTCCTACAAAGGTGGAAAATCAGATCAAATTTGTGAAAGATTTCCAAAGGTGTAGTATGAAATATAGACTTTCAACAAGCTGAATATAAGTCGTTTAAATATATTATTTTAAGGGGTGACAGGAGAAGCGAGCCCTCTTCTTCTTACAAATTTTTATCATTAACAGGAAATATAAGGAGACATGTAAGGCTTTAAAGTTGTCCATATTCTTCACAAAAGGCTTTACCTTTCCACACCTTCCTCTCAGAAATAGAATCTTCTTTTAAAATGAAAACTTAAATGTAAGGTCGAAAATTGACGTTTTCAGGAGGTCTCTATTTTTCATAATCCTCTACCTAGAATTAGCCTTTTTTAGTCTGAACAAATACTTGAAGCCGAAAACTGACATTTTGTAGGAGCCATTAAAGGCTGGTGAAATCTTATGTTGTGATTTTCAGCAGAAGCGAAGCTCAAAATTTTCTTTACTTTACTGAAAGTTCTGAATATCATAGGATTATGAGACAAATTCAGCATGAATAATCCGGTTTTAAGCTTCTTTTGAGGTTAATTTTTGATAGAAAATTGAATTTAACTTATACTCACGGTCAAAAATTGCCATTATTGGTTTGTCGTTTTTTTTATAGTTCTAAATCTGAACCCAATTGGTACTTTTTAGCCTGTGCAAAGACTACAGCTCGAAAATTGGCATTTTAGAGTACCATCTTTTATCACAGGTCAGTGGAATCCTGAGACAAATTCAGCATAATAACAGATCTTTTTGAATTTCGGTTCTTCTGAAAGCGATTTTTAAAAATATGAGCTTAAACCACCTTACAGGTCGAAAATTGCCATTTTAGAGAAGTTTTACTTTAGTCTAATTCGCAGTTTCCTTCAGTAGATCAAGGAGTAATTTTAAGTCTGAAATTACCTTCAGAAACTTGTCTGGAGCTGTTTCCTGTAAAATCATGACCTTCAAAAGAAAAATTTCCTGCAATATAGGATCCGTCATCCTCTGTGATTTCCACATAATTCAATAAGCTACCCGTAAAAAACGAATCATTTGCGGTACTCCAAAATTGACCGGTGCTGGCTTCAGAATATTTGCACCAGTTACTGTTCATGAAATCCCCCGGTGTTATAGATGACCTGTTGCCTATAGCATAATTGTCCTCTCCATAATAATAAAGAACCAGGAATTCTATGTTCTTGCCTTCGTGAGTTTCACCACGCACGAGCAGATTAATAGTTCCATAAGAGGATAATTGCTTTTTAGCACTAAGTACCCCACTTTGCCTGTCAACATTAAAATTCTCCCCATTGATCTGTGCACTCAGGAACTCCTCTTGAATAACGGGACTGTCGTCCTCACTACAACTACTTAAAGGTAGCAGCATAAGAAGACAAACAGTCTTAAGAAGTATTATTTTTTTCATTTTTAGAAGGTTTGGTTAGTTGTTTCTAAAGATAACTCTTAATTATTAAGAAAAAGGGGGTGTTTTTCCCTATTTATATGTCTGAATTATCTGACTTACAGGTTTTTAAGACTAAAAATGGTGTGGATGAAATCTGGAGATCGGGAGTATAATATTTGTTGTAAAATCTACGATGAATAGTGAAAATACAATGTTCTTGCGCCGCCGAGTAACTAAAACGAGTAAAGCGCCTAATATTCACAAACGACGATAATTATATGTTGGCAATGTTCCTGAATTTTATGAAGTAATAAAGGGCTAAGTACTAAGTAAATATAATCTTCGACGTACTTGTTGCGGCGCCTTTTATGTACTCAAAGGATTTACTGCGGCATGAACTTTAAACTTGGTTTAAATGTTGACGAAGGAATTTTTAACTGTCGGCGCCTTCTGCATAATAAGTCCGCGGTTTGTACTTCCTTAGCCCCGGGCAGGTTCTGAGACAGTCAGAACTTTTATCTTCTAAATTTTAAGGGCAGTATAGGAGCCCTATTCTGCTATTCATTTCTGAATCACTTTTGATCATCGAAATTTCCATACACAGCATCCCGGAATTTTTTGTGCAGCTCACCATCAAAAGGAAATTTCTGAACAAAAAGAACCGCAGTAATTTCATTTACGGGATCAATCCAAAAGAGCGTACTAGCGGCACCGTCCCAGAAGAATTCACCTACTACACCGTTGTTTTCCTCAGCTGTTAAAGGAGGGTGAATACGCACCGCAAAATCGATTCCGAAGCCCACCTGGCCCTTGGTGGGTAGCCACATACGCTCCTCTACATCCTCGTCCAGCTGGTTAGTGGCCATTAATTTTACGGTTTCTTCTCTTAAAATCCTCTTATTTTTGAATTCGCCTTCGTTCACCAGCATACGGGCAAAATTCATATAGTCGTCCAGGGTAGAGGTTAAACCCCAACCTCCGGGTTTTAAAGGCCAGGATTGCCTGTTAAAGGCATTTGCTTCTTCATCTGGAATTCTGCCCAGCTCTCCGTTTTCATCCATCCTATACATGGCAGCCATTCTTTCAGGTTTTTTAGGTACATAGCTGGTGTTTTCCATCTCCAGAGGATCGAGAATGTTTTCTTGTATATATTCATCAAAAGCTTTTCCCGAAAGGAGTTCCACAAGATACGCCTGAACGTCTACACTTATCCCATACGCCCATTCTTCTCCAGGCTGAAAAGCAAGAGGCAAACCGCTTAATTTTTCTGCCATTTCAGAAAGAGTATTTTCCCTGTTCAGAACATCAGCATTTGTAACCATCTCTCCAAGGACAGGATGTTCTTTACGTGCAAATCCGGCGGTATGGCGGGTGAGGTCGCGAATAGTAATGGGCCGGTTGAGTGGTTCGGTTATAATATTTCCGGCAGCATCCACACCTGCAAAAACTTCCATATCTGCAAATTCAGGAGCGTATTTGGCAAGAGGATCGTCAAGCTTAAAAGCGCCTTTTTCATACAACTGCATTAGGGCGGTACCGGTTATGGGTTTAGTCATAGAGTAGATCCTTAACACCGTATTCCGGTCCATTTCCTTTTTTGCCTCACGGTCTGCAAAACCAAATGCGTTTTAGTAGACTTCTTTGTCGTTTTCATAAATAAGTGCAGATACACCTGCGATTTTTCCCGACTGCACCACGCTTTTAAGGGTAGAGTCAATTCGGGTTTCTGCCTTATCATTAACGACAAGAGATACAGGTGGAATATTATTGTCCCCGTCCTTTACATCTTTCGACTTCCCGAATTGGCAGGCTGTAGTTGATATTATCAGGAACAGGAGGACATAGTTTATTTTTGTCATATTTAAGTTTTTATCATCTGGGCCGTTCAGTTTTCTGAGGCTTTAAGGTTTAATCAGAATACGAACAAAAATCTTAAGTGTTTAGCAGACGGAAGTGAAATAAACGATTTTTTTCATTCCAATATTTCTGATAGGTTCTATTACTATGTCATTTTTATTTGAAGAGCTTGTTACAGCAAACCTTCCATTTTTTTTGCTTTAGAATTCTCCTGTAATGAAGTTGAACCTGATAATGGTCATTTTTTGAGCTTTTTTTTAAAGATGTCCTTAATGTACTAAAAGATCACTTCTGAAGAGAAATTTTTAATTGAATCTAATACTTCTCACCATGAAAAATATTTTAATCCCTTCGATTTTTCCAGTGTTTCTAAAAATGCTCTGGATTATGCTGTGAAATTTTCCAGAAATGATGAAGATATTACTTTGTTTCTTCTTTATATTGTTAATGAGGAAAATAAAAGGAAAAAGCCCTCACGTAAATTTCAAAAGGTTATTTCGAAATACGATATCCCTTTAAGCGCTAAAATTAAGACGATCGTAAGGGAGGGGGAACTTATTTCTTCAATTTTAGATATTCAGGAACAATTGGAAGTGGATCTTATAATCATGGGAACCAAAGGTATTGAAGAAAATAATGAGGCCATAACTAAAAGAACTTCAAAATTTGTACAGGCAGCAGATCTTTCAGTATTGGTTGTTCCTGATACTGCTAATTTTTTCAAGCTCCACAATATCATTCTTACCCTTGGGATGGAAACACCGTACAGTATTTCCTTGAGAAGTTTTATTCTCACCACTTCTTTGCAGAAAATAAAGATATCGAAAAAGGTATAAAGGATTATGTGGAAAATTATAATATTGATATGGTGGCAGTGATGCCAAATCCCCATTTTGAAAATGGAGAAGCTTCAGAGGGAAAGCTAACCAGACATTTAACCCTCCATAGCGAAATTCCACTTTTAGTGCTGGATTAATTATATTCATATATCCCGGCGCAATAGGAGAACGTCCTTATCCACATGAAGTTCATCCGGAATTCGACTTAGTCAAACTTCCCGACGCTCATTGTTCCTTCTCATTTACGGCAGGTGTGAGGTTGTAGGCCTTAAGTAGCGACAGATGTTGCGAATAGGAGAAAAGAAATTCTGCCTAAGAGCATTCCCACCTTGCCATTACAAGAAATTGCAACTTGAAGCTTCAAACCTTTTGCACTCTCATTCATTAAGGATTACAGTAGAGTCGTAAAGTTGTAAAGCAGGCACATTAAGATTAAAACCTACAACTCACAACTGACAACAGTTTCAAGATCTTGCTTCAAAAATGGCCATTATCGGCTATTACAAGTTCGGTGTTCGGAGTTCGGAGTACGGAGTTCGTAGTGAAGTATTGATCGTAATGCAAAAAGATGACAAAATGTGGATGCAAAAGGAAATTACAGCGAAATTGTTGCTACAGATGTAAGGGCAAGCAATGGTGTTATTCACGTGATAGACACAGTAGTAATGCCGAAATAAATTACAAATTTCGATGCACTGACAGAGCCCGGTTAATCCTGGGCTTCTTTGCGCCTTATTTTTTGCAATATTTTATTATTACTAATGTCATAGGGTTATTTACAATTAACCTATGTTATACGATATAATTTCTTTTCAAATTCTTGAAAGCATTTATCAGAATTTGAATCAGAAAAGACTAATCAACCCAGTCGCTCCTTAAAAAATGCCACAGTACGTTGCCAGGCGAGCTCCGCAGCAGCTTTATCATATCTGGGGGTTGTTGTGTTATGAAATCCATGGTTTACGCCTTCATAAAAATGAACAGTATAGTCTACATTATTCGCTTTTAGTGCCTTTTCATAATCAGGCCAGCCCTCATTAACCCGGGTGTCAAGTTCCGCATAATGAATCAACAGAGGTGCTTTGATCTGTGCGGTTTCTTCGGAAGTAGGCTGTCCGCCATAAAACGGCACTGCTGCTTTTAATTCGGAGACTCGCACCGCCATCATGTTTGATATCCATCCACCAAAACAGAATCCAACCACGCCAATGTTGCCGTTGCAATCCTTGTGATTTTTAAGATAATCAAAGGCAGCTATAAAATCCTCAAGCATGTCGTTGCGATCGCGTTGTTTTTGCAATTCCCGGCCGGCATCATCGTTTCCCGGATAGCCGCCAAGCGGCGATAGCGCATCAGGTGCAATGCTAATAAACCCATCCAAAGCCGTCTGCCTGCCCACGTCTTCAATATAGGGGTTTAATCCACGGTTCTCATGCACAACAATGACTCCAGGCAATTTTGCTGACTTTTCTTTTGGACTGGATAACAGCGCCTTAATACTTCCGCCACCTTTGAGAGAATCATACTGAATATATTCAGAGTCCAGACGCGGATCGTCTTTGCTAACCAACATTGTAGATAAATAATCAGGAGACATAAAACTTAGCAGAGATCCTACCGTCAGTCCGCCAACGGCGTACAATGAAAGTTTCTCAACAAACTGGCGTCTGTTGAGTATATTGTGGGCGTAATCATCATACAGGTCAAATACTTCTTGACTGATATCTTCTTTTTTAAGGTTCTTCATGAGGGTAATTATTTAGTGATCAACAAGATATGAATATTTAGTGCCTAACTGTCACTTTGTTTTTGAAATATTAATAATTGCATGAATAAGGGGTTCTTTATGAATATTCAAATCTTAAAAGTGTTATAGCAAGAATGTTTGTTAATTATATAAGTTCATTAGAAGCACAATATTCTCTGTTAAAAATCAATGAAATGATCTAATTTCAGGAGAGATGAAAATTATGCTGTGTTTTCCTGAAAAACCCATGGTAAGCCCTAATATCTACTTATATTTATTTTTTTGAAAGAGAAAAAATAAAGCCTTTATGCGCATCACTAATGCCCACCAGAATAACCTCAAAAATATAAACTTAAACATTCCTGAAAATCAATTGATTGTCGTTACCGGATTATCGGGTTCCGGAAAATCGTCCCTGGCAATGGATGTAATTGCAAATGAAGGTTACCGCTATTTTTTAGAGAGCCTTCCTGCATATAACCAGCAAAATGCACAATTGATTCCCACCGCTGAAGTGGATGATATCGAAGGGCTACCGCCGGTGATCAAAGTAGAGCAGTCAAAACGCTTCCAGTCAATAAATGCTACTTTTGGAACACTCTCTGAACTTACTGCTGTCTTCAGGATATTGTTTGCCCGCTATGCCGGCGCAGAAACTATGAGCAAATCTTTATTTTCTTTTAATCATCCAAGAGGGGCCTGTGAGCGCTGTCGTGGAATCGGGGAGGCGGAATACATCGATCTTGAAAAATTAATTGGTGATGAAAATAAAACACTAAGAGAAGGTGCGATCACCACTACTTTGCCCAATGGTTACATCGTCTATTCCCAGATCACGGTGGATGAATTAAACAAAGTATGTGGGGAACACGGTTTTAATGTGGACGTCCCCTGGAAGGAACTATCTGAAGAACAAAAGGAGGTAGTTTTAAATGGAAGTGAAAGGATTAAAGTTTTTTATGGAAAACATACTATAGAGTCCCGACTGAGATGGAAGGGCTTTAAAGCCAAGCCCCGGGAAGAGGGTTTTTATAAAGGCATACTGCCTATAATGAATGACATTCTTAAAAGAGATCGTAATCCCAACATTTTAAAGTTTGCAAGTTCTAGTATTTGCCCGAGTTGCAAAGGCGCCCGAATCAAACCTGAACACATGAAATTTAAATGGAAAGGATTAAACTTTCAGGAGTGGATGGATCTTTCCTTAAACGAATTGTATGACAGGCTGAGAAGTGAGGCTCTTACAGCCGGTGAGCAGGCGTTGGCAGATAAAATTTCTGTGCAATTATTCGACCTCATTCGGCTGGGAATGCAGGACTACAGGCTAAGCACACCAAGTATTGAAATCTCTTCCGGGGATGCACAGCGTGTAAAACTGATCAGGCAGGTGAACAGTAACCTGCAAGGGATCCTTTATGTGTTTGATGAACCATCCATCGGGTTATCTGAAGATTACCAGCACTATTTACATCATATTCTCCATCGCCTGATAAGCCGTGGAAATACCGTGATGGTAGTAGAGCACGACTTAAACTTTATAAGATCTGCAGATTGGATCATCGAATTAGGTCCCGCAGCGGGAGCGCACGGAGGGGAGGTTGTTTTTAACGGACCCATCAGTGAATTTCTGAATAATGAAGAGCTATCTACTCCCACCTTAAACGAGCTGCAAAATGGCAATTTTCGGTCTGCTAAGGAATCTGAACGGAAGACAGCAGCATCATTTCAGCTTCAAAAAGAAGCCCTGACGGTAGTGAGCAGGAAAACGTCTCAAATCCTGAAAAAGCTTTCAGAATATATAGAAAAAGAAGATCTAAAACTGCTTACGGTATCAGATCAACCCATTGGCAAAACTCCGAGGAGCAACCCTGCCACCTATACCGGTTTGGCTGATAAAATACGTGACCTGTTGGCCAAATCTCCGGAAGCAAAATCCCTGACTTTAGCCAAAGGAGCCTTCTCTTTTAATAACAAGAGCGGAAGGTGTGAAACTTGCGAAGGGGCAGGGGTGATCACCCTTTCTATGAATGTGATGGGGACAATTAATCAGGTATGTCCCAGGTGTAATGGCAAACGTTTTAAACCTGAGGTATTGCAAGTGCATTGGAACACAAAAAATATTGCCGAGATCTATAACCTTAGTATTTCCGAAGCTTATGTTTTCTTTAGCGAAAAGAAGAAGATTACTGAAATTCTGTCTTTGATGCTGAAGCTGGGGCTGGGATATATAAAACTGGGACAACCCTCTAATACCTTATCAGGGGGTGAAGCGCAGCGGATTAAACTCACCAAACATTTCGCAAAACAGTCGAAAAAAACATTCTTACTACTGGAAGAACCCAGTATAGGGCTACATCAGCAAAATGTCAGACAACTTCTGAAAGCTTTGCAGGAGTTAAAAAAGCAAACAGCAGGTATTATTTGCTTTGAAAATCATCCGCTTTTTCAGACTTCATGCGATGTTCTGGTGGAGAATGCACCAAAAGTCCAGGCACCAGAAATAAATGAATTGGAAGATCAACGCTGGGATATGATTTCAATGAAAGGAGCTCGAACCCATTACCTCAAAGATCTTGATATAAATTTCCCCAGGAATCAATTATCGGTGATCACGGGCATTTCGGGTTCGGGAAAATCTTCTTTGGTGATTGACACCCTGCATGGTTATGGCCTTCAGGAAATGACCAAACAATTTTCTAGCTATCAGCAGTCAAGGGTAGGGGTGAATTTTCAGTTTGAGGTTGATCAAATCGAAGGGCTTAGTCCCACTATTTGCATTACACGTAAAGAAAGAAACTTTACAGAACGTTCGGATATTGCCAAACAAACGGGAATAGATAAAATTTTGAGGTTTGCCTTTTCCCGAAAAGCGCAATACGACGGAGAGGATTTATCTGCCAGCCATTTTTCCAATAATCACGAACTGGGGAAATGTGCGATCTGTGATGGGATAGGTCAGGAATTACTCCCTGATGTTGATAAAATAGTGCTCAATGAAGGGAAAGGCATCGCTGACGGATTGTTTGAGCACAACAAATCCCTTGCTTATTATGGGCATGCCGGGAGTCAATATATGGCTATTGTAAACGAGATAGGCGCAATCCACGGATTTAGCCTGGAAACGCCTTTTAAAGAATTGACAGACCAGCAAAAAGACATTCTGTTTTATGGTACTGGTGAAACGGTATGGAAGACACAATGGGTTTTTAAAACCAAAACAAGACAGGGGTTACAGGATATAAGTATGACATGGCAAGGACTTTTCCATTACTTAAAAGAAGAATATTATAAGACCCGGAAAAATAAACATATCGGCAAGCTGAAAGCACTTTTTTCGCTGGAGGAATGTAGCCACTGTTCGGGAAGCGGATTAAAACCGGAGCGTTTAGCGTTTCAAATCGGAGGAAAATCCATTCATCAAATCAGGTTAATGGACTTTAAAGTTTTAGAAGAATGGCTTTCTTCTGATTTCCAGCAAGAGGTAGTAGATCAAAAATTGCTTTCCAGGCTACGGCCTCTTTTAATCAATACCATCAAAAGAGCAAAGCAATTACACATAGATCACCTGCAACTCAATCGTAAATCATCCACCCTTTCCGGCGGAGAAAATCAACGGGTTGCACTTATTAAACAGCTGAACAGTCCGCTGAAAGGTATTACCTATTTACTGGATGAACCTTCCGCAGGATTATCCAGTGACAATATCCCGGATCTGATCAATATTCTGAAGGAGCTCATTGCAAAAGGCAACACAGTTCTGGTCATTGAACATAATAAAGAAATTATTCTGGCAGCCGATAAGTTGGTGCAGCTGGGACCTCAGGCGGGGAAGTTAGGTGGCTATATTACCTTTCAGGGTACGCCCAGGGAATTTTTAAATCAGGAAGATTGTCATCCATATTTAAAAACATCTTCAAGAGCGGTAAAATTGAAGGCAGGAAAGGATTCTATAGCCATCCAAAACCTGTCCAGGCATACTTTAGCAAAGGAATCGCTGGAGGTTCCCGTAGGAGGAATAACAGCTATCAGCGGTAAATCGGGGATAGGGAAGACTACTCTGGTGAAAGACATCCTCATTCCCAGTATAGAAACCGGAAAGCCGGTAAATTGCGAAAGCATAGAGTTACCGAAAAAATACACGGAGGTGCATTATTTTGAGCCTAAAAAACTCCGCGCACATGCGAAGACCTTATTGGTATCTTACCTGGACCTGCTGAAGGATATAAGCAAAATTTTTGCAAGTGAAACGGGCTTAAAATCAGGTGATTTTTCTTATAAAACAAAAACAAGTCAGTGCCCAAACTGTAAAGGTAAAGGCTATTTGGAAACCAGTCTGGATGTAACAGCCAATGCAATAGAGAAATGTGAAGTGTGCAAGGGGCAATGGTATCAGCCGCATATACTTGAACGTACTGTTGGTTCAAAAAATATCGCTGAGGTACTCGCACTGAATATCTGTGAATTAAAAGAATGGTTAGCGAGATATAAGGTATCTCACAAAACCTTTGAATTCCTGAATCAGTTAGCGGAAATAGGATTGGAACATCTTAGATTAGATCAGCCGGTACAAAGCCTTTCCTCAGGGGAGAAGCAACGATTATTGTTACTGAACTGGCTGCAGGATCAAACTAACGAGGTGCTTTATATATTAGATGAACCTAGCACCGGATTGCATTATGCTGATATTGATTTGTTGTACGAGATCCTAAAAAAACTAAGTCTGGCCAATGATATTCTAATTATTGATCATAATCCTTACTTGCTACAGAAAATTGGAGTTGGAGTAGTTTTGAAATGAGTTGGTTTTTGCCAAAAGATAACCCGACCACATTAGTTCTTGTTAAAAATATCTATCTCCTGCTGCTCATATTAAATTTTTATATATTATATTTAGATTGCTGTTTTACAGTTGCTTAAGCTCCTCAAATTTACTGCACCTATTTACCTCCCGTATGGAAGAGTCTGTTTTATGATTCTAATTTTATTTGAATTAATCAACCTTAAAATTATAAATTATGAAAAACTATTCTATTAAAGGGATTCTGTTCTTAGTGGCCATGGTCTTGTCGGGATGTTCAAATGAAGATTTTCCAACAGAAAAAGCTGAGGACGCAAAAGCGGAGCAAAAAGAAGGTCCGGCTTTTATGAAGTACGCAGAAGATTCTGACGGACCATTATTTGATTTGGCAACATTACCTAACAATGATATTCTTGTAGCAGACGCTTCTTTAGGTATAACTACTATTAATGGAAATTTGTTGACATCACTTCCAGGCATTACTTCAATTGGAGTTGTAGGGAAAGGTAGTTTATGGGCTACTACAGGACCTGCAGGGGCTGCGACAGAAGATAGCGGACAGGCATTATACCAGGTTCATAACAAACGCACGGAAATGGTAGTGAATCTTTTCGCTTTTGAAGAAAAAAACGATCCAGATGGTGCAGGTGCAGATTCCAATCCTTATTCAATTATGGCCCTTAATGCCAATAAAGCGCTTGTAGTAGACTCAGGTGGCAACGATTTGCTGCGTGTGGATAACAAAGGAAATATTGAGGTAATGGCTATTTTTCCCACTGAGCTGGTATCAACACAAAATATTAAAGATCTATCCGGATGTCCCGGTTCTGGCGCACCAGCTTGTAACTTTCCGGATATGATACCTACGGAGGCTGTACCCACTGCTGTAGTTGTTGGTCCAGATGGCTACTATTATGTTGGTGAACTGAAAGGGTTTCCGGCACCTGTTGGGGAATCGAATATATGGCGTATATCGCCTGATGCTTCAGGTGCAATGTGCGGATCTACCCCTGATTGTGCAAAAGCATTTGACGGTGGATTTACTTCAATTATTGACATGGTCTTCGATAAAAATGGAATGTTATACGTGGCTGAAATGGATGAAAAAGCTTGGTTAGGAGCAGAATTGGGATTGGGTGTAGGAGGCACTATAAATGTATGTGATCCTGTAACGCTGCAATGTCAGGAGGTAGCTACGGGTATTCCTTTACTTACTGCAATAACTATTGATAAGGATGGGAATTTATGGGCTACCCGTAACGCTTTGATCCCGGGCATAGCCGATATTGTGCAAATTCCCTTGTAGGAATAAAAAGAGTTTTTTTAAGAAGAAAGCAACCGGGTGGTAGTGTTTTACGATCTCCCGGATGCTTTATTTTTAATAGCATCAATTTCTTAAATCTTAAGATGCTAATTTCCTTAGCCATTCTTGTTTTATTAAGATCTAAAATGTAGATCTTAATGTTTCGGCAGAGAACCACCAGAATAAGATCATATTAAAACGAGAAAATGTGGATTTGATATTGAAATATTGGATGGTCCTCTGTGCCCTTGAAAAAGTCAATCTAAATTCTCATTTATAAAATGTAGTAAAGTGGGATTTGGACCTTTAAAATTTCCTATGCACAGTTGATGGCGTGTAAATTAATTTAAGAAAATATTCTTTACTAAATTTAAAGGATGAGGTGCTGGGTTTTCATATTACTATTTTTATTTGCAGAAAATCTTTTTTCTCAGACAGTATTTAACTCCTACTTTACAGAATCCTATCCTTCAATATTCACCAGCCAGACAGATAATATAAATCGCCGCATTACTTTCGGTTCTAATCTTATTACAATTGCAACAAAAATAGAGGGTGGTAAAGAAATTGAAGTTCTCACGGTACAAGAGGTGCGTTCCCGGGAAGGTACGCTCACCTTTATTTGTACTTCAAGCAATGGTCGAAAAGTCACTATTGATTTACCAGAACAGGAACAGGTAAATAAGATTAACTACTATACGCGAGAACCAGGAATGAAAGAAGAATATCAATTAACGTTCTATGTAAAACAGATCTACTGAGAAAATAAAGATTAGCGAAGCATACTCTTATTTGCTGCTTTTAAGTGGTAAAACAGTTAAACTTTTTTGCTGTTGTAACTGAAATTTTCACTTCTGCCGGTATTTCAGGAACTTATCCTATTGTAAATAAAAATATTGCACAATGTACAGGAGCGGCATGGAGTTTTAGCCAGTAAGATATGAGGCAGGCAAAGATTCTTATTAGGCTCAAAAAGAGATTAGCTTTTTGGAGGCTTTAGATTGATTTATAGGCTTTTAAAACAAACAAATGATCACTTATTACCTTTATAACTTTGTATTTTTTTGCTAATTTTAGCGGTGTAGAATCTGAAAGAGAAGTTTGTTCTGGTAAGGCTATGATCTATTGACGTTTCACGTTTGTCTGCCGCCGGAAAAAGAAAATTTCCTTACTTTCAGGATTAAATCCGGTGTTCTGGTGAAAAAATCAAAGAAGAAGTACATAAAATATTTTCCTATTCTGGGTTGTATTTCCACCGGCCTCATCTATACAGCCATAGGGGTGATTGCCATGCTTTCCCTGCTAAGGCTTAAGGAGGGCGGCGCTTCCAAAAACAGCCTTTTGGCCTATGTGCAGGATTTAACGGGAGGGAAAATTATTATCTGGGCCATCCTTCTGGGAATGCTCTGTTATATTGTATGGCGCATCTATGAATCCTTTCATGATCCTTACCATTATGGAAAAGGCTGGAAAGGACTTGCCCGTCGTACAGGGATTGGTCTCAGCTCCCTTGCTGATGCATTTATCGCTTACTCTGCGCTGATAGTCTTATTGGGTTCAGCGAATTATTCTGAACACGGCACCCCTGAGCAGAAGAGGGAAATGACGGCTAATATGCTGGATTATGGTTGGGGCAAATGGCTGGTTGTAGGTTTAGGTGTGTTATTAACTATAACTGCCGCAGTGCAATTGTTCTATGGAATAACCCGGGGTTACCGGGAGCGTCTTGATATTGTGCGATTCAGCCGGAGAAAAAAGGCAACCATCTTTTTCCTGGGATTTACTGGCTATGTTGCCCGCGGAGTCATCCTGGGCATCATTGGTTTCTTTTTCATTAAATCAGGCATTCTTAGCGATCCAGGTTATGTAGTCAATACAGATAAAGCCTTTAACTTTATTGGCGATCACATCGGCAAGGTTCCTTTTGCGATAGTGGCTTTTGGAATTATTTGCTACGGATTATTTATGTTTGCCCTGGGTATCACCTACGATTTGGATAATGATCCTTCAGACCCCAATTTTTCTCCGAGGAAAAGCTGAAGCTAGGTAGGTTTGTATGCACAGCTATGACAAATTACAAAGACTATAGTAAAATTTTTTTTGCTAGAGCAAAAAATAAAAGCCCTTTAAAATTAAGGGCTTGTGAGGTGTTTTAAATTTTTTTTGAGTCAAATCATTTGCCAATACAGAAGTTTCCATTTTAGATGGTTACTGGTCTTACCGAATTTTGAGGTACAAACCAGGTACAATCCCTTTTCCACATCTTAAAAAGAAGTACTAAAATCTTGTCAAATATTTAGTCTTAGTAATTTCGCCGGTGAGCTCACCAAGTTAGAAATTTCTCGGATAATCTTACAGTTTTTCTACTGAAAGATTCATTCTATCTAAAGTATAATATCCCTAATTGCAGGACTGGTGGGAGTTATGCCGCTGTTGTTATGAAATCAGAAAAAAAAGTTGAGCCATTTGTATTTAATCCTTTTTGAAATAAACTCAGTGATTTCGCCGGTAATTTCGCCTCTACATCATTTTAAATGTCAGTATAGTGTCTCAAACTGTACTGCTTTTGATATCATTAAAATTTTCTCCTTACTTTTCTTAAGGGCGTGCTTCCATCTAGAGGAAACAAGTCACTTATAAAGTAATGGGATTTGCCCCGTATGTGGAAATGATCCCAGGAGTGGTGATTATAAATCAGATCCATCCGTTTACTCCATGTTTTATGACAAATAATGGCCTTAAAGTTTTTGCTATTAATATGGAGGAACTAAAAGGAAAGAAAAAGTTCGAAAAAGAAGATTGTAGAACAGCTACAGAAATTGCTCGCTGCTCATAGCTGAAAATTGGGAACGTAGGGAAGGAGCATATTGATAAAAAGTTGCAGTTTTGTTATCTTCTCCAAAAAATGTAAGAATATTTACTCCAGTTTTGAACAGGACACTTTAAATCGCTTAAAACTGATACCTCCTGAAATTCATAGGATAGCAAAAAAACTTATTTTTAATTTATATCTTTCTAACAAATTATATAATCCTTATCTGAGGTCGTGCCTATGGAGTACCAAATATTACTTATTACCGATTTTTCTAAGGCCTCCTGGAATGCCTTGATTTATGGGATGGAATTTTATAAAAAAACGAATGCAAAATTTTTCATTCTGCATTGTTATAAAGATGAACTGCTAAAGCGGGATAAAAAGCAGGAAAAATCTGAATCTGAAATTGGTTTGCAACGAATTATGCAGGGAATAAGTTTTCGGAAGGAAAACGTTGCGCATCAATTTGAAACTATTTCTTCTAAGAAAAAATTCAGGATGCTGTTCGTGATATTTCTGATTCTTTTAAAATCGATATCATAATATTAGGCTCACCGGGTGACTCTGCGGGTATTAATTATGCATATCATAACCGGGTTTCAGAAATACTCGAAAGTCTGGACAGTTTTCCCATATTTGTAATTCCTGAAAGCAGTATGTTTGATGAAAAGGAATTTACTGAAATAGTATTTCCAACCCCTTTCAATAATAGCTATAAAAGCCAGGAATTGAAAACTATTATCCATCTAGCAAAACTTACAAACGCCAGCATAAGAGTATTAGAAATTCAGGAATCCAATGGGACTTTAAATAAAAAGCAATTAGATAATAAAGAAAATCTAAACGATTTACTGCAGGGGGTAAAATTTACTTTTCATAAGCTCACCGACACTACAATTTCCACAGGGATCAGAATTTTTATCCAAAGTAGAAGTAGCAATATGTTAACTTTATACCGTCGAAAACAAGGTTTCTTTACCCGTCTATTTAAACAAAGTATGGAAAAAGATATTGATTTCGATCCGTCTGTTCCCGTACTACTTCTCCCGGAGCTAAATAAAAACGAGTGACAAAAACAAAATAGAAATATCCTGTTTTTAAAGAGAAGAATAATTAGTCCTGAAGGGGCGTAATATAATGCACCTTTACATTTCAATCCAAAACATACTCTCCTCATATTCTACATTATTCTTATCCAAAAAAGCCCGGTATTCTTCCTTAATGTACTCTTACGATGATGCTTAGTAAGTCCGAGTGTATTTTTATCCTGCGAGAGCAGGATAGAAAAATGTATCGAGAACGACGAAGGGAACGAGAATATTTCTGAAAAATTCGCCTCTGTTCTCGATACAATTTTTTCTTTCGCTTTGCTTCAGAAAAAATCACTCCTTTAGTTAAGTGGGCTTTAGCTTTTTTTTAATGAAAAATATTTCAGAAAAACTTTTTCGCGGAAAATATCTTTAAAATTTGCAGAGGAGATATCTATTTCAGTAGAGACATGGCCATTCGTTGGAAATTTTATAAAAAGGTTTATATATCCTCCTCATATTTGACATCATATAGAAGTTTATTTCGCAGTTATGCAACATTGTTAGACTTCCTTAGATAACTGAAGAGACTAAAAATTAAATTGTAAACCTATATATGGCTTTGGAGGCCAGGAAAATTGATATTTGAGATCTTCTTCAATTTCTGCAGTTCCGGAAACCGGATCTCCTACTTCAAGATTATTTAACTCTTCAATCCAGGTCGCAGCTATTCCTGCAGATATAGAAAATCTTCTAATACCTAAGGCACTTCGTAATCCAACTCCTGTTAATAGAGTTGGAATTCCCTCATTAACTCCAAAACCTAATTGGTAGAAAGGATGGAGGGGTGAGTCGGGTATGTAATAATTAAAATTTACCATTGTAGTAATGTTCAAATTCCTCAATTCCTTTTCAACCGGGGAACCGACAAAATTTTGACCTGTGGAATCTGTAACAGTTCCATAAGTTTGATATTTGAAAAAAGTAAATGCTGTTCCAACTGAAACTTCAGGAATAAATCTTTGAAATCTTCTTACGCGTATAGTGTTTTTAAGAGTATCTTTAAGAACTTTTGCTACAATTTCTTCCTTTTCATTTATTGAATATCCTCCTTTTTTAATATTTATAGTAAATACTGATATTTTATCTCTTGATGATGAAATAAAATCTAGTGGATATAGCCACCTCAATCCATCTACCCCCCCTCCAATACTCGCTTTTTCCTGATGTTTTTTCACCAAATCAAAAACCTTATTAAAGGCTATGAATTTCTGTTTTTCTATTTCTTTTATTTCATTTAAATCCTTAACAAGATTTCGTGAGAGTAATTGATAAACTAATTTGTCTGCAGTAGATTCGCATTGTAAAGTATCAATTTCATTATTAATTAATTCTATTTGCTCACTAAGAGAAGAAAATAAAGAATCAATGCCCTTTCTTACGGAACTAATCTCATCTAAACTTCTTATAGTTATTGTTTCATCCTGAAAAGTCAAAGCAGAAAGAATCTTAAAATTTTTAGAAATTTTATTTTCTTTTTTGTAATCCTCAATTTTCTTCTTCAATTTTTCTAAAGATGAATTTATTTCTTTGAATTTTTTATCACAAGAAGGAGGTGGGTCAAAAACGGGGGTTCCACCTTTTAATATAGAATTTAAATTACTATTAAAGCTTTTTAAACTTTGTACTTGTTGATTTATAATACCCATTGCTTCACCGGCATCTTCATTTATCTGATCTTTAATAAAAACCATATCTGTGGATGTAGAATAATTTAAAGGATTAAAAGGAAGAATATATACCGGAACTTCAGAGTGGCGGCTTAAAAAAATAGTGGAATCCAATAAAGATATAGGTTTAATTGGTCTGGTAATATCTTGACGGCTATAAGCAGTTGCATAACGAAAGGCATTTTTCCTTTCATCATATTTTAGAAAAATAGCTTCATCTTTTTTTAATGGAATACCATTTTCAATGATCTCATCTACTGTTTGAGCTTGCATTTGATAGATAAAGGTGGAAATAATCAAGATTAGTATAAAGTTTTTCATTGTAATGGAGTGATTATAAGGTTTGGAATGAAATGTTTAAGTGGCTTCTTTTTATTGCTGTCATTGATTAAAGATTTCCAGTAAAGTTTAATTCACAAGATTTTTTTAAATATTACAGATTTCTATTTCACAATGAAATTATTCCCTTAATTTAAATACAGCAATACCCATTAGTGGGTATAAATTTGGTATCATTTCTTAGAGGTTTATTTTAGGCACTCTTCGCCCTTACCGTCGAGTCTTCATTCTCAAAAGACAAGTAGTATGGGCAGGTCATTAGAAAATAAAGCACTTCAAAAAAAGATCAAGGATTTTACTCCGTATGCGGAGATGATACCCGAAGTGGTAGTTATACATCAACTCCATCCGTTTACTCCCTGCTATATGACGAGTAATGGACTGGAACAGCTGGGAACCTATTTAGAGGAATTAAAGGAAATCGGAGCCGATTATCACAAACGCTTTTTTAATAATGGAGATATGGAGGGGTTTGTGACTAAACTGAAAAAATTAATTTCGTCTGGAGATGAAAAAGGAACATTTACTTTCTTTCAACAGGTAAAACTTAAGGATAGGAATGATTGGGTATGGCATATTGCTTCTGCGAGAATCTTCCTTAAAGATAAAGGTGGAAATCCTACACATATTATAACTGTTGCTATTCCTATAGATCAGCTGAAGCACATTCCGAATAAGGCACAAAGATTTCTTAATGAAAATGATTTTTTTCAAACAAACAACGTAAAATTTTTAAGCCTTGGCTTTAGAGCCAAAGAAGTGCTACGGCTGGTGGCGCTCGGCAAAAGTTCTTCCGAAATAGCAGAAGAGTTGTTTATTTCTGTGGAAACAGTGCAAACTCACCGTAAGTTAATTAAGCAAAAACTGAGCATTTCCTCTTCTTATGAGTTTACTCTTTACGCTCATGCTTTTGATTTGATTTAAAGTTGCATTTTGATTTTTTCATTAATTTCTGTCCTTCTCCTGTCAATCCCTAGATCCTCTTTAATTATAGCCCTTTTTGTTTTAAATCGCGTGTCTTGCAAATGTTCTTTAAACGGGCCAATATATCCGCTTCAAAGGTATGAGAGATCTTGTGTCAGGATCAAATTGATCATAGTGTTGCACTATAAGATGCACCAGTAAATCAAGATCAATTAATGTCAATGGATTATTAGATCGTTCTGCTTCGTACTTGGCATCTTTTGAAAAGCCTCCGGTTGAAACATAAAGTCCTTTATCATTTGGTCTAAGCCCTCCAATAAAATTTCTTATTTCGGAAGCTCCCATAGCATTTTGGCGATGTTTTACTTCTACTTTAATTCTAGGATTCTCTAGACCTAGTCCATCTGGTGAGGCCACTATATCTACTCCTCTATCCGGACCTTTAGGAGTCAAGATTGTTTTATATCCCATTCCTCTTAAAATCCCGGCTATTAATTCCTCCATTTCTTCCCAGTCCAATGCCTGCACTTTGTCTTTTATAAACTCATGGGATTTAGCTTCAAAATTTTCCTTTAACAAATCAAGAGTTTCTTCAACTTCCTCCTCTGCATCATCCTCTATACTTCCACTAGAAGTTGCAGTTCTGGTTTTACCGAGAATCTCTTCCCAGGCATTCCCTGTTATTTTAAAAATAGTTAATACTGAACCTAGAGTATTTTTAGTTCTGGTACTAAAATTATCCCTTGGAATAGTTTTTTCCCAAGCTACCTCCCGGTAATGGTTAAATTCTTTTTCAGCAGAATATTTATAATTTGAAGTTATTTTGCCTAAAGTATAATGACGGGTTTCAGGATTATACGTGATCACGTTGTCTCCTTTTTTGAACTCATTTTTAAACCTAAAGATTTGACCAGCAAAATTATTAACCTGGCTTATTTTATAAGTGGGATAACTCGTTTGGATCTTATGCTTTAAATCTTCGAGGTCAAGTTTTTTGGTGATATCACCAATTTCATTCCATCCTATGGCTACGATATTTTGTTCCATAAATTTCTCAAAGAGATATCCGCTTTCGCCGGACCTAACCATCCATAAATTATTTTCCATTTTTTCTATTAATCGTGGTGAGTTCATAATGGTTAGGATTTCAATTTGATCTTAAAATTCCATTTTATATCCATCATATACAATATTCTATCTGCTTATGTGAGTTTGTTTTTACTATTTTATAAACTTCTTGTAACTTTTCAAGTTAATCCAGATATCTTTTAGTTGCTCTTCTATATCTGTAACTTTATATTTAAAAACTCATTAAATACCACTTTTCATTTCTCTTTATCAAATTTGCTTTTTCAAGTCGATCTGAATTTGGTCCATATGCAAATTCTATTTCAGCTCTATCATTTTCTATTTTTGACTCACCGATAATTCTTCCATTGCTGAAGTTTGCAATCAATTCCTTTTTTCCTTGTTCCAATAATATTTCTGCGTAGCAAATATAATTTACGTCTGAATCATTTTCTGAATATGGATCACATAGGTACTTAAAATTAGAAATGTCTTCTTTTTTAGCAGCTTCAAATATATGATTCATGACACTCTCAGGACTGCTTTGAAATTCAAAAGTCTTTTGGTATTCCAATTCTGCTATGGTATTTTTAATCTTTTTGATGTAGGAGGCAAGATCATTTATTTTCTTCCTTTGATTTCGTAATTCGTATTCCTTAGTAGCTGAAGAACGGCCTATTTGAAATTCATTTATTTGAGTTCGTTCCAATTCCGCGGTACTTAAAGCGGTAGATGCTTCCTGTAATAGATCATTTAATTGCGTTACCTTTTTCTTCTTACCCACGTTCCATTTTTGTTGGTGTTCTTCCTCTTTTTGGGCTAGCTCTAATTGTTTGACTTTTTCTCTTTCCTCTTTTTCTTTAAGAGTGAGTTGATTTTTTGCCAGCTCTAATTCTTTTTTTACGTTTTCTAATTGCTGCTCTTTTGCACTCTTTCCACAAGATGCTATTAGCAACGCGATAAATAAATAGGTTACGTAAATTCTCTTCATAATTAATAGGTGTTAAATTTTAAATAAATTTGAGGTGTATAAATTTCTTTG
>NZ_JAVRHO010000020.1:0-89667 GCF_031846515.1 Autumnicola lenta | reverse complement strand
TAAAGAAAAAAGGAGAGGTAAATAAAAAATCTGATTCTGTTTTTATTCGCAAGTGATAGCGCCAAATCCAGATTGGATTTTATCCTTTTATTGGAGTGTTCATAATTCATTACATAGTTAATTAATTTTATGATTTTTTCACAGAAAAGGGTTGTAAAAATTGTACCTATGACTAAAACTAAATACAGAATTGTTGCTGCGTTTAAAACAATTTCAAATAAATTTGAGATTAAAATAACCAGCTTGTATGTTCCAAAAAAAGGAAAAACAAAGGCATACATAAAAAAGAAGAATACTTCAATAAGTGGTGCAGTCATCATCAGAAGAGCAGCTGGTAAACCAATTATATTTTTCACTTGTTTAAAGACAACCCAGTCAGGAAGTATGCCGGCAGTCGATGAGATTGCTATATAATAAAGTAAGTATGAATAGGGAATTTCATTTTCTTCTTCATTATAACTTACCCAATAAGCCAATCCGAAAAAAACAATAGCAAAAGCTATGAAGTATATTTTCTTTTTAAACCAGTTCTTCATTTTTAACTTGTAGGCAAAGTCTCGTATAGAAACTGTGCGCAGGCGCAGGAAGCATTCACAGCGTTTCAATTTGACACCGGCTTTAGCAATGTTTTTATATTTTGTTACTACACGTGTTTATTATAAATATATAACCAGTGGTAATTCAGGTCTTAAATCAAATGATTTCTCCTGAACATTATTATCAAAATATAGTTCCATTAAATGTTCCGTCCCATTCTTTACAGTCAGGTTTTCAATTCCGTTAGCTGCTTTAATCGTTTCTGTTTTTAAATCTAAATCAGTTGATGTGATTAGGATATTTGTAATTTTTTTCGCTCCATTTGGATGCTTATAAAATTCTCGCCAAAGTGCGTATTCATCTGGAATATTTTTTAAGTCGGCTAACGTTTCAAATCTGTTTGATTCGATTTCGGGATAAACAACAAAAATCGAAGGTTCTTTTAGATGAGTTCTTGAATTTTTAGCTGAATATATATTCGCATTTTCCTCCATCCAGTCTTGATGATACCTTACTTTTTCAAATGGAATTTTTTCTACTTTATAATCTTTGACTTTTAAAGCAATACTAAAAGGTGATGCTTGATTTTTTTCAAAGTTCGCTCTTGCTCTAAAATCTAAATCTTTGTTTTTATTGATATTTTCCTCCAATTCGTTTTGGTTATAAACAAAAATTAGTTCCAGGTAGCCATTTAAAAAGTTAAAATATCTTCCTGCTGTTCCTTGTCCTTTATGAATTTGAGAAAGTGAATCAGGGATAGCAGTAAATCCAATTTGGACTAATTTTTCTTTTGCTTTTGTTGGGTTTTCAACCCAAATATTTAAATGGTCAACTTCTAAATCCGATGAAATATTCTGGGTTATTTCGTTCGTGTTATTTTGGTGTTTATTTTCTTTACAAGAATAAAACCCTAAAATTAAGACTAAAATTTTTATGTTATTACGAATGTTCATTTTTCAAATGTGTGGTAAGATATTATTTAATGCACCAGTAGATTAAATTTATAGTAAAACGTACTGATACACATTCTTAAGCTTTATCTCTACTAAACTAAAATAATCCCTCCAACAAACCACCTGAACTAGAGTATTTTAATCAACAGACTTACCAACAGGCCGATAATTGCAAAAATCGAGACCTCATCTTGAAATCGAAAAGCATCATAAGAAATAAGGCTGAGCTTTAAAAGCTTAAAAAAGAAAAAGGGCGAAAATGGCCATTTTCACCCTCTCCTCTAAAAATTGTAGTATATGTTATTCCTTTTCAGCAGCAGCCGCGGCTACTGTGGCAGATAATCTCTTGTAGGTTCCGTTTTCCAAACGTTCTCGTATCGCAGAAAAAGCCTCCAGGGTTTCTTCAACATCGGTAAGGTTGTGGGAAGCGGTAGGAATTAAACGCAACAGGATCATTCCTTTTGGAATTACCGGATATACAACGATAGAACAGAAAACACCGTGATTTTCCCTTAAATCTTTTACCAAAGCCATAGCTTCCGGAATACTTCCTTCAAGATATACAGGAGTTACACAGCTTTGTGTGTTTCCTATATCAAATCCTCGTTCTCTTAGTCCGTTTTGCAGCGCGTTCACGTTTTCCCAAAGCTTTTCTTTAAGTTCTGGCATCGTCCTTAGCATTTCCAGCCTCTTTAATGCACCAACAACCAGCTGCATTTGCAGCGATTTGGCAAACATTTGAGATCGTAAATTATATTTAAGATAATCTATAACTTCTTTATCTCCTGCTATAAACGCTCCTGTGCTGGCCAGAGATTTTGCAAAAGTGGCAAAATACACATCAATCTCGTCCTGTACGCCTTGCTCCTCACCTGCTCCTGCTCCTGTTTTTCCCAGAGTTCCAAAACCATGTGCATCATCTACAAAAAGCCTGAAATTGTACTTTTTCTTCAGCTCAACGATTTCCTTCAGTTTTCCCTGTTCTCCACGCATTCCAAAAACCCCTTCAGAAATCAACAATATTCCTCCTCCGGTTTGTTCAGCAATCTTGGTGGCACGTTGTAAGTTCTTCTCAATGCTCGCCATATCATTGTGCTTATAGGTGAAGCGCTGACCAATATGAAGCCTTACACCATCAATAATACAAGCGTGGGCATCTACATCATATACAATAACATCAGACTTTTTTACCAGGGCATCTATAGTAGAAACCATTCCCTGGTATCCAAAGTTTAAAAGGTAAGCAGATTGCTTGCTCACAAAAGAAGCGAGTTCATCCTGCAACTTCTCATGAAGATCTGTATGGCCGCTCATCATCCTTGCTCCCATTGGGTAAGCAGATCCATACTGTTTTGCCGCTTCGGCATCTATTTTTCGCACTTCGGGATGGTTCGCCAGTCCCAGATAATCGTTAATACTCCAGGTAATCACATCCTTTCCCCTAAATTTCATTCGGTTTGAAATCTCACCTTCAAGTTTAGGAAATACAAAATAACCTTCAGCCTGATCTGCCCATTTTCCTAATGGTCCTTTATCTTTGTATATTTTGTCAAATAAATCTCTCATTGATTCTTTTTTATACGAGTCACAAAAGTACTTAAAATCGCCTCAATTGCCCAAAGTTATTTGTTAGCCTTGGCAGAAACTTTTACAAACTAAAACATCCGCGAAAGGCGGATGTTTATTAATAATTTAAATTATAACAATGATTATTTTATAAATTCTATCTTCTGAACGGAAATCTCATTCTGAGTATCAAAAAATCCTTGCTCATTCATCCAGTCGTCGCTGTATATTTTACTCATATAACGTGAGCCGTGATCTGGAAAGATTACAACAACCTTACTTTTTTCATCAAATTCCCCATCTTCTGCCAGCTGAAGTATTCCCTGCATCGCTGCACCGCTGGTATAACCCAGAAGAAGACCTTCAGTTTTTGCCAGTTTTCGTGCTGTATGGGCACTTTCCTCGTCTGTTACCTTTATAAATTTGTCTATTACATCAAAATCTGTAGCTGTAGGAATTAGATTTTTACCCAATCCTTCAATCCTGTAAGGATAAATTTCTTCGGAATCAAATTCTCTTGTTTCGTGAAATTTTTTCAGAACAGAACCGTAAGCATCAACGCCAATAATTTTGACATTGGGATTCTGCTCTTTCAGATATCTTGCAGTGCCGGAAATTGTTCCTCCCGTTCCGCTGCAGGCAACAAGGTGGGTGATCTCACCGTCTGTCTGCTTCCAGATTTCGGGACCAGTAGTTTGATAATGTGCTTCCATATTAAGCTCATTGAAATACTGATTTATATAAACCGAGCCTTTTGTTTCTTCATGAATTCGTCGCGCAACCTGATAGTATGACCTTGAATCATCTGCCGAGACGTGCGCCGGACAGACATATACTTTAGCGCCCATCGTCCTGAGCATGTCTATCTTATCCCTAGATGCTTTAGAACTAACTGCCAAAATACACTCATATCCTTTGATGATGCTCACCATGGCAATACTAAAACCCGTATTACCAGAAGTAGTTTCTACAATGGTATTTCCCGGCTTTAAAATTCCTTTTCTTTCGGCTTCTTCAATAATATATAGTGCAATTCTGTCTTTGGCTGAGTGTCCCGGGTTAAAAGCTTCTACTTTTGCGTAGTATTCACCCTTAAGTTCTTCAGTAATTTTATTGATTTGTACAAGGGGCGTATTACCAATAAGCTGTAATACATTGTCGTACACTTTCAAATCTTCTTTCATAAATGAAGTTATTTTACAGAAAAAGATTTTATGAAAAATTAAATTAGGTCATGTAAACCGCAGAAATATTTCATAAAACCAATCAAAGTTAAGGCAAAAATTTTAATTATTCATTAATTCCCTCTAAATCCAAAAGAAAAGCGTACTCTTCAGCAACTTCTTTTAAAGCTTCAAATCTTCCGGAAGCACCTCCATGCCCGGCATCCATATTGGTATGAAAAAGCAGGATGTTATTATCTGTCTTTAACTCCCTAAGCTTCGCTATCCATTTTGCCGGCTCCCAGTACTGTACCTGGGAATCATGCAACCCTGTTGTAACCAATATGTTAGGATAATCCTGCGCCACAACATTATCGTAAGGTGAATAGGACTTCATATATTCATAATAACCTTCTTCATTAGGATTTCCCCATTCATCATATTCTCCAGTGGTAAGCGGAATACTGTCATCCAGCATCGTTGTTACCACATCTACAAAAGGGACCGCTGCAATTACTCCGTTATAAAGTTGCGGTGCCATATTAATAACAACACCCATTAACAGTCCACCGGCAGAACCACCCATTGCGTAGAGGTGTTTTGCTGAAGTATACTTTTCATTGATAAGATGTTTTGAAACATCTATATAATCTGTAAAAGTATTGCGTTTATTGAACAGTTTACCATCTTCATACCAGCCTCTTCCCAGGTATTCCCCTCCACGGATATGCGCAATGGCATAAATGAATCCGCGGTCCAGTAAACTTAACCTAACCGAAGAAAAATAAGGATCAATGGTAGATCCATAGGAACCGTATGCATATTGCAGCAGCGGATTTTCTCCGTTTCGCTCCATACCTTTCCTGTACACCATGGTGACCGGGATTTTGGTTCCATCTTCAGCAGTGGCCCATATTCGGTCTGATTGATAATGGTCTTTATCAAAATCTCCCAGCACCTCCTGTTCCTTAAGCACCGTTTTCTCTCCGGTTTCCATGTTAAAATCTACTACTGAAGTCGGCGTCGTAAGTGAATTATAGGTATAACGAAGAATGCTCGTATTAAAAGCTGGATTTATAGAAGTATAAGCAGTATAGGTTTCATTATCAAACGGGATATAATATTCCTCATTATTATCCCACCTGATTATTCTAATCTTATTGAGACCATTGTTCCGCTCCCCTACTACAAGAAAATCCTTAAAAATATCAATGTCTTCAAGCAGATAATCCTTACGATGCGGAATTACATCTACCCAGTTTTGCATCTCTGTGCGATCTACCGGGGTTTTCATCAGTTTAAAATTAACTGACTTGTCTTTATTGGTCAGAATGTAAAAGTGTCCCTCATAATGCGAAACGCTGTATTCCAGTCCTCTCACACGAGGCTGAAAAATTCGGAATTCCCCTTCCGGGTAGTCTGCTTCAAGAATCCTGTATTCGGTGGTAAGCGTGCTGCTCGATCCAATAATAATATACTTCCGGGATTTTGATTTATAAACGTATGCGTTAAAGGTTTCATCTTCCTCTTCAAAAACCAGCTGATCGTCTTCAGGATTCGTTCCCAGAATATGTTTGTAAATCTGAAAAGACCTCAGCGTCTGTTCATCTTTTTTGGTATAATAAAGAGTCTTGTTATCGTTTGCCCAGGTAGAACCTCCCGTGGTATTCTTAATTTCTTCAGGATAAAATTCACCGGTTTCGAGATTTTTAATACGGATGGTGTATTTGCGGCGGCTGACGGTATCGGTGGCAAAAGCAACCATCTTATTGTCCGGACTCACATTTAATCCGCCAAGACGATAATATTCATAACCTTCAGCCATTTCATTGACCTCAAAAAGAATTTCTTCCGAAGCATCTAACGATTCTTTTTTCCTCGAATATATAGGGTAATCCTTTCCTGTTTCAAAACGCGTGAGGTACCAATAACCATTCAACTTATAAGGGACAGACTCGTCATCTTCCTTAATGCGGCCCTTCATTTCATTAAACAATTCAAGTTGAAAATCCTTCGTATAGGCGGTCATTTCTGCATTGTACTGGTTCTCTTCTTCAAGATATTGGATCACTTCAGGATTTTCCCTTTCATTCATCCAATAATAATTGTCGATCCTTACGTCTCCGTGAATTTCCAGTCTTTTTTCAATCTTCTTAGCCTTTGGAGGCAATATTTCTGTCTTCAATTCAATTCTGTTTTGATGCGGCAAAGGTAAGCATCCTGACAAAATAAATAAGATTAGCCACTTAAGATCCTGATTAATCGGGTAAATTAGTAAATTTGTGTTTAACCATTTAAAAAGAAGACTATGTTTGGAGATATGATGGGTATGATGAATAAGATCAAGGAAACCCAGGAGAAAGTTGAAGCTACAAAAGAGCGGCTAAAAACGGTACTTATAGATGAAGAATCCAGCGATGGCCTATTAAAAGTTACAATTACAGCTACTAGAGAAATTAAAAATATCTCTATTGCAGACGAATTACTTGAGGACAAAGAGCAACTGGAAGATTATCTTGTGCTTACATTAAATAAAGCCATTTCCAGAGCTTCAGATGTGAATGAAAACGAACTTGGAGCCGTTGCCAAAGAAGGAATGCCAGATATTCCCGGCATGGATATGTTTAAGTAGAGTTCAAAGTTTGGAGTTCGGAGTTCGGAGTTCGGAGTTTGGAGTTTGGAGTTTGGAGTTCGGAGTTCGGAGTTTGGAGTTTGGAATTTGGAGGTTAAAGTAAAATAATAAACCCCAGGATTGGAAAATCTTGGGATTTATTATTTAACCTTTTCACTTTTCACTTTTCACTTTCCACTTTCCACTCTCCACACTCTTCACTTTCCACTTTCCACTTTCCACTCTTCACTTCTAACTTCATACTTCACACCTCATACTTCAAATCACGCTTCTCCCCTTGCAGGATAATCTTTTTCAAGGACAAAGTCTATAGCTTTTAAAAGTTCATCAAATTTTGGACGGGCGAAGGGCATACTTTGGATGGAAGCCGCATAAAGATTAAAATCGGGTTTTATAAGGAACAGTCCGGGTTCAAAGAAAACTTCGGGTTCTTCAGGTTTCACTCCTTCAGAAATATATAAATCCCACTTACGGGCATCTTCAGAAACCAAATCGTAGCCAATCGTTAGATTATCCACATCCCAATCCTGAACAGTTTTCTCCGCACGCTCCTTACTATCGCCACTTACGCAAATCACGCTCACTCCTTTATCCCGAAATTTGCCAATTTTCGTGTTTAATTCTTCAAGATATTTTTTACAAACCGGACAATGGAGTCCGCGGTAAAAGATGACCATTACAAAATTCTCAGGCTTTTGTTCCCGCAGTTTCCATTGCATTCCGTTGGTGGTATTTACAATAAGTCCTGGTGCTTCCTGGCGGGGTAATGTATTTTTCATTTCTTTTAATTTTGATTTTAGTCAAAATACATAAATGCTTTTTCATCGATGCTAAAAACCCGATAATCTTCTGTTAAGCTTTTTTTAAGTTCGGATTCGGATTCGGAGTTTGGAGTTTGGAGTTTGGAGTTTGGAGTTTTGGAGTTTATGCGATGCTGAAACAAGTTCAGCATGACAAAACCTATGCTACAGATCGATAATTGCCATTTTTGACCTGTCGCTTTCTTTCTTCATTTCGATTAAGGACGTTTCAAATCCGCCCGACGTGCCAGAAAACTCCGAACCACGAACTACAAACAATAAACTTTAGAAGGTCGATAATTGGCATTTTTGAGCAGTCTCATTCTTGTACATTCAAAAAATACTGCACGCAACGCACGTAACAACTCCGCCCGACAGTATACTCGTATCAAACTGTGCTAAATTTTCTATTCCGTGCCACTTACAAAGACTCCGAACCACGAACTACAAACAATAAACTTTAGAAGGTCGATAATTGCCATTTTTAACCTGTCGCTTTCTTACTTCATTTCGATTAAGGACGTTTCGACTCCGCCCGACGTGCCAGAAAACTCCGAACCACGAACTACAAACAATAAACTTTAGAAGGTCGGTAATTGGTATTTTTGAGCAGTCTCATTTTTGTACATTTAAAAAATACTGCACGCAACGCACGTACCGACTCCGCCCGACAGTACACTCGTATCAAACTGTCCTAAACTTTTCGATTCCGTGCCACTTAAAAAGACTCCGAACCACGAACTACAAACAATAAACTTTAGAAGGTCGATAATTGGCATTTCTGAGCAGTCTCATTCTTGTACATTCAAAAAATACTGCACGTATCGCACGTACCGACTCCGCTCGACAGTACACTCTTATCAAACTGTGCTAAACTTTTCGGTTCCATTGCACTTGAAAAGACTACAAACAACGAACTATAAACTACAAACTTTAGAAGGTCAATAATTGGCATTTCTGAGCAGTCTCATTTTTGTACATTTAAAAAATACTGCACCCAACGCACGTAACGACTCCGCTCGACAGTACATTTGTATCAAACTGTGCTAAATTTTCTATTCCGTTCCACTTGAAAAGACTCCGAACCACGAACTACAAACAAAGAACTTTCCTAAAGCTCAAGCTTTTTTATCACTTCAAGAAAGCGCTGGTGCATTTCTTCGGAATAATCCAGGTGTGTGACAATCCTGAGCTTGCCCTGCCCCATATTACTGATCCTTATGTTCCCTTTCTGAAGATTTTCCATAAATTTCGCTTCATCTGAAGGGTTTCTAAGGTAAAAAATCACAATATTGGTCTCAACCGGCTCTACTTCGGCAATATAATCCTGATCTCTTAATACTTCTCCAATTTCCGCAGCTCGTTTATGGTCATCAGCCAGGCGCTCTATATGATTGTTCAGCGCATAGATGCCTGCTGCCGCCATAAAACCAATTTGCCGCATGCCGCCACCGAGAACTTTGCGCACTCTAATGGCATTTTTCATAATATCATGGTTACCAATTAGCACAGTGCCCACCGGTGTTCCCAGGCCTTTGGAAAGACAAACCGAAATAGTATCGAAAATTTTCCCATATTCTTTCGGATCTTCATTTTTGGCAACAAGGGCATTAAAAAGTCGCGCCCCATCCAAATGAAGCCCAAGATCGTGCTCGTCACAAACTTTTCTGATCCTTTTAAACTCTTCAAAATCGTAACAGGCTCCCCCGCCTTTATTGGTCGTGTTTTCCAGGCAGACCAAAGTAGTGAGGGGGCTATGATAAAAATCCGGCGGATTAATATTTTCTTCTACCTGAGCAGCGGTGATCATTCCGCGATGCCCATCCACAAGTTTACAGGAAACTCCGCTGTTAAAAGAAGCTCCTCCCCCTTCATAATTAAAAACGTGTGCCCATTTATCGCAAATTAACTGCTCTGCAGGTTGGGTATGCAATTTTATAGCTGCCTGGTTGGCCATACTCCCCGTTGGAAAAAATAAAGCTTCGTCCTTCCCAAACATTTCTGCCAATTTTTGCTCCAGTTTGTTTACTGTAGGATCCTCTTTATACACGTCATCACCAACTTCTGCCGACATTATTGCCTGTAACATTTCCGCTGTTGGACGGGTAACCGTATCACTTCTTAGGTCTATTTCTTGCTCTTTCATTTGTAATTTTTTCTTTTTCCGTAGAAATATTTAATGCTGAATTTTTAAAAAATTATTCTCTTACTCCGAAAATGTTACGTCAAAGTTAGAGAAAAATGTTTTCCCGCAGAGGTTCCTATTCTATAATACAGATTATAAAAATTGCAATAAAGCCGCGTCTATATTGGAGAATTACTTATAAATACTGTAAATATTATCACAATAGCTGCTGCTAAAAGACTGAAAATTTGTAAATTATGAAAAAGAAATAACATGAAAACAGAACATAAAGAGCCTACCTTCTCCTCTTATAAGAATGATCCAAAATTTTATGATGAAATTTTTGATGAGAACAACAAGGTAAAGGATGTTTATAAGACGCTGTTAAATCTCTACAGCGAACATTCCCCACAGGATTTTGCACTGTTAAACAATAAAGCAAAAGCTTCTTTTTTTAACCAGGGAATAACATTTCAGGTTTACGGAGAACATGAAACGAAAGAGAAAATTTTTCCTTTTGATCTCTTTCCCAGGATTATAGATCCTGATGAATGGGAACATATAGAGAAGGGCGTTCTTCAGCGGAGTAAGGCTTTAAACGAATTTCTCTGGGATATTTACCACGACAAGAAGATTATTAAAGACGGGATTGTTCCTCTTGATCTAATAAACTCTTCAGAAAATTTTCTGGACCAAATGATTGGCCTTGATCCACCTGGCGGTGTTTATAATCATATCTCAGGAACAGACCTTATAAAGCATTCTGACGGGGAATATTACGTACTGGAGGATAATATTCGCTGCCCTTCTGGAGTGAGTTACGTGATATGTAACCGTACAGCATTAAAGCGCGCCCTGTTTGGTGTGTTTAATCATTACCAGACTCATACCGTTACGAATTATGCAGAGAATCTTCTGGAAATCATGGAAACAGTCAAGCCCCAAGGTGTAGATAGCCCAAATTGTGTGGTTATAACTCCCGGGGTTTACAATTCGGCATATTACGAACATTCCTATCTCGCCAAGGCCATGGGCGTAGAATTGGTAGAAGGCCGGGACCTTTTTGTGGAAAATGATTTTGTGTATATGAAAACAATTAACGGACCTCAAAAAGTGGACGTTATATATAGGAGAATTGATGACCAGTTTATAGATCCTCTGGAATTTAAACCTGATTCTGCTCTTGGTGTACCCGGTCTACTTGCTGCTTACCGCAGGGGAAATGTGACCCTGGTTAATGCGCCGGGTACGGGAGTTGCCGACGATAAAGCTGTTTATACTTATATGCCGCAAATCATTAAATACTATCTGGAGGAAGAACCTATACTTAAAAATGTTCACACCTATCACTGCAGCCGTCCCGATGAGTTAAAATATGTTTTGGAAAATGTTCATAAGCTGGTCATTAAACCAGTAGATGAATCGGGTGGTTATGGAATTTCCATTGGAAACAAACTTACCAAAGAAGAAATTGAAGAAGTAAAGAAAACCATTCAGGCAAATCCGCGTAAATATATAGCACAACCCATTATGTCTTTGTCTACCCATGCCACATACATAGAAGATGAGGAATCTTTTGAGCCCCGGCATGTAGACTTAAGGACTTTCACTCTTTTAGGTAAGGACAAATCTTTTGTTCTTAAAGGCGGTCTTACGAGGGTAGCGCTTCAAAAAGGAAATTTAGTAGTTAATTCTTCTCAGGGAGGCGGATCAAAAGACACCTGGGTTCTAAAAAAATAAAAAATATTATATGTTAGCAAGAGTAGCCAATAATCTATTTTGGATGGGACGTTATATAGAACGTACCGAACACATAGCCAGATATTTAAATGTAAATTATTTCTCTTCACTGGATGCACCTAATGAACTTTCACAATCACGGCAATTTGTATTACAGTCGATGTTATTTATGGCTGATGACGAAGTAGCTGATCCTGAAAAGACTTTAAACGAAGAAGAAGTTCTGTACAATATTGGATTAAATCCTGACAAGAATTATTCTATTATTAATTATGTGCAAATTGCCCGGGAAAATGCGAATAGTGCCCGAGACCTTATTTCTACAGAACTTTACGAAGCACTTAACAGGTTCTATCACTACGTTTTAAATTATCCCCGGGAGAAATTTACCCAAAGTGGTTTGTATGATTTTACCATCAGCGTATCAGAATCTACTTCTGTTTTACGCGGAAAAATAAGGGGAACCATTTTACATGATGAAGTTTATGCCATTATTATGTTGGGAATTAACCTCGAAAGGGCCACTCAGGTTACCAGGATTATAAATGCAAAATATCATGATGCGGTATTAGCAAAAGGAAATTATGGTGACGATATTAAAAATAGTTATGAATGGACAACGCTTTTAAAATGTATCGAATCTTATGATATGAACAGGCGCTTCTATAGAAAAACACCAACCAGCTTTACTACCTTAGAATTTCTTATTCTAAATCCCGATTGTCCCCGTTCAATCATGAACAGTCTTAATGAATTGAGCCGGCATATCCTGGTCTTAACCCAGGAGAAACATCCTTCAAAAGATTCTGTTGCTTTTCTTGTGGGAAAAGTTAAAGCTGAATATGAGTATAAAATAATAGAAGAAATTGAGGAAGATTTTCAAACTTTTATAGAAAAAATATTGAACTCCCTGGTGCTTATAGGTCAAAAAATGGAAAAGGAATATTTTAACTATTAATTCTACAGAAGATGGCTAAATTTGCCGACCTTAATATTACACCTTGGAATACACTATAAAATACAAAGCGCAAAACACCTACGAAGCCTCTGCTAATGGCGCTTTGTGGCAGTTTCTTATTACTCCCGAAGACAATGATAATCAAACGTTAGAATATGCGGATTTTAAAAATTCCCTGCAGGTGATTGTCGAAAATTCTATTAATGCTTTTGGTTTCAAAACATATAGGATACAGCCAAAACAGAGATTTCAGGAAATACAATTTGAGGCAGAATTTAAACTTTCTAAGGAAGTCGTAAATCCTTTTGAAACTATTCCTTCTACAGATAATGATGAAACATACCAGCTTTTGGATACTCTTGAATTTAAGGTAGAACACGAACAGTTTTTAAGAAAAACTCCTCTTACTTCCATTCCTAAAGAACTTAAAAATAATTTTAGTTTCGATTTGTCCTTTAGCATATTTGAAAATCTTCAAAGACTAAATGCCTGGATATATGAAAACTTTAAATTTAAGGCAAACGTTACAGATGTAGATTCAGATCTAACAGCAGTACTGCAGAATATGAAAGGTGTATGCCAGGACTTCACGCATCTTTTTTGTGCTCTGGCAAGGGCAAATAAAATCCCCACACGCTATGTTTCGGGATATTTGCACCAGGGCCAGGGTTATGAGGGCGATTCTCAAATGCATGCATGGGCAGAAAGTTATATTCCCGGTAGTGGTTGGGTGGGCTTCGATCCAACTAACAATCTTATAGCTGTGGAAAACCATATAAAAGTTGCTCACGGCAAAGATTATTCAGATTGTCCTCCTATAAAAGGTCTGGTATATACCACCGGTGCCAATGAAACGAGCTATACGGTAGAAGTTTTCTCACAACAAGAACAGCAACAACAGCAATAATTTTTCCTGATTCGGCTTTCTTTTTATTAAAAAAGAGTTATACTTTCGAATAATAATTTGGGATTTATGATTAGTACCGATCAGGTAAAAAATATTAAAGACAGACTCGCTGCTTTGCATACACATCTGGATATCGAGCAGAAACAAATAGAAATTCAGAACGAAGAAGAGAAAACTTTTGATCCCGATTTCTGGAACGACCCCAAAGAAGCTGAAGCTTTTATGCGGACGTTAAGAGGAAAGAAAAAGTGGGTAGAAGAATATACGCAGGCAAAAAGCTGGTTTGAAGAATTACAGGTATTGCTGGAATTTTATCAGGAAGGAGAAGCCTCAGATGAAGATGTAGAAAAGCAGTATGATAAAATTATTGATTTAATTGAAGGCGTGGAATTTAGAAACATGCTTTCTGAAGAAGGGGATGATTTAAGTGCCGTACTGCAAATAACTGCCGGTGCTGGTGGTACAGAAAGTTGCGACTGGGCTCAAATGCTTATGAGAATGTACATGATGTGGGCAGAAAAACAGGGCTATAAGATTAAAGAGCTCAATTATCAGGAAGGAGACGTCGCCGGGATCAAAACTGTTACCTTAGAAATTGAAGGAGAATATGCCTTTGGATGGCTAAAAGGAGAAAACGGTGTCCACAGGTTGGTGAGAATTTCCCCATTTGACAGTAATGCGAAGCGCCATACTTCTTTTGCTTCCGTTTATGTTTATCCGTTGGCTGACGAGAGCATAGAAATAGAGATCAATCCCTCAGAAATTTCATGGGAAACGATGAGGTCTTCCGGAGCAGGAGGGCAAAACGTAAATAAGGTAGAAACAGCAGTACGCCTTCGGCATGCCCCCACAGGAATAGTTGTTGAAAATTCTGAAACGCGTTCTCAGCTGGAAAACAAAAACAAGGCCATGCAACTGTTAAAGAGCCAGTTATACGAAATTGAACTTCAGAAGCAACAGGCACAACGGAGAGAAATTGAAGATTCCAAAATGAAGATAGAATGGGGTTCTCAAATAAGAAATTATGTTATGCATCCTTACAAACTCGTTAAAGACGTTAGAACAGCAGAAGAAACTGGAAATGTAGATGATGTTATGGACGGTGGAATTGATAATTTCCTGAAGGCTTTTTTAATGATGACAGGACAACGGAATGATCATTGATAATAATTAAAACGTTTTTGAAATTAAATTTAATTGTTTATTTTAAACAGTGAAAATTAGAATCTAAAATGATTACGATCTATCACAATACAAGATGTAAGAAATCGCGGGAAGGATTAGAAATTGTAAAAGAATCTGGTAAAGATTATCGAATTAGGGAATACTTAAAAGTACCATTAACAGAAGAGGAACTCTCAGCTCTTATCGAAAAAATGAACATCTCTCCAATTCAGCTTGTGAGAAAGAATGAAAAATTATGGAAAGAGAATTATAAAGAAAAAGATTTGAGTGATAAGGAACTAATTTCTGTTATGGTAAAACATCCTAAACTTATTGAACGTCCTGTCGTGGAAAATGATCGTAAAGCTGTAATTGGAAGACCGGCCTCAGATATTAAAGAGGTGTTGTAACATACAGTTGAATAAAAATAAAAAACAACTATGAAGCTGAAGCAAAAAATAGGACTTATAAGTTTGGCAGGTGCATTTGTCGCAAGTTATGTCTACACAAAAATCTATATTCAGAAGGAACAGCGCCAGGAAATCAAGGACGTCGCAGAAGAACTTGCTTATGCCTGGAGGCCTAAACTGGACTTAACTCTGGATCAGGTACATCAATTTGAGAACCTCATTATAGAATACACGATTAAAAAGAATGAAATTCTTAATTCTTCTCTTGGACATGAGAAACAGATCACTAAATTAAAAGCTATCCAAAAGGAGGAACATCAAAAGTTACGTAAGCTCTTGACACTAGAGCAATTTGAACGTTATTTGACTGTAAGCAGGCAGTTAACGCAAAAATCTTAAGCGCCTTTTAGTCTCAAATAGAAGCTTTTAACATCCTTCTTTTATGGTTTTAACGGAATGTTAACCCTTGTTGATTAAACCTTCTTAAGTTTTGTTGGTCAAAGTATAAAGTTTATCGAATGACCACCAAAACAATTTCAACATTCAGCTTTCTGCTGATTTTCCTTTTTACATTTCAGTTTCAGGCACATTCTCAGGGAGGAGAAGAATATACCATTTCCGGTAAAGTTATCGATAATGAACTGGAAGTTCCTTTGGAATATGCAACCATATCTGTTATTAATGCTAATGATCCGCAGGATCTAACTGGTGGAATCACAGACATCGACGGAAACTTTTCCATAGATGTGCCTGAGGGTACTTACAATATACTTGTAGAGTTTATTTCATACGAATCAAAGCGATTCAATGACCGTAACCTTAATTCTAATTTAGATTTAGGTACTATTCCCCTGGGCGTGAGTTCTTCCAGCCTTGACGAGGTTGTTGTGAGGTCAGAAACTACCCAGGTAGATGTAAGACTGGACAAGAAGATCTACAACATTGGGAAAGATCTGACCACAGCCGGAGGAACAGTAAGCGACGCCCTTAATAATGTTCCCTCCATTTCTGTAGATATTGAAGGTGGCATTAGCCTTCGTGGTAATGAGAATGTGAGAATTCTCATTAATGGGAAACCTTCAGCTATGGCTGGATTTGGCGGAACAGACGTTCTTGGGCAATTACCTGCCGAAGCCATTGAACGTGTAGAAGTGATCACTTCTCCCTCTGCCCGCTATGATGCTGAAGGAACAGCAGGAATTATTAATATTATTCTTCGGAAGAAAGAAACTCTGGGTTTTAACGGGTCGCTGACCTTAAATTCAGGATATCCTGCAAATGCCGGTGTTTCTGCAAATCTTAATTACAGAACTGACAACTACAACCTTTTTACCACTACAGGTTACCGATACTCAGAATCTCCTGGAAGTGGTTTTTTTGACACCAGATATTTTGCCAATCAGCAGGATGTTTTCCTCGACAGCATTCCTTATAACAGGAATGTAGAAGACCGTGAAATGGACAGAATTAACCGTGGTTTTAATACCAATGTGGGTATGGAATATTATATAAATGATATGTCTTCCGTCACCGGTGCTATCTTCTACAGAACAGGTAATGACGATGATCTTAACACCAATATCAACGATTATTATCTTGAAAATGATCCTCAGATTGGAACAGAAAGATATGAAAAGGAGACCGAAGATGAAGAGAGTTACCAATTCTCTTTGAATTATATCAATAAATTTAATAACGAAGGCCACGAATTGACTGCAGACTTTCAATATGAAAATGATCAGGAAACACAGGCGACTTTTATTCGGGAACCAGTAGTTTACAATAATACAGATGCTGATAATATTTTTATTCCCAGGGAGCGTACAAGCACTATGGAGGAGCAAAACGAATATTTGATTCAAGCAGATTATGTGAGGCCAATAGGTGAAAGCTCTCAATTTGAAGCGGGTTATCGTGGTAACTTTGAAAATGAAGTAACCGACTATGAGCTTTATCAGGAAAATGTGAACGGTGAGCTTTTGCTTAATGTAAATCAAACCAATATTTTCGATTATTCTGAAAATGTTCAGGCCCTTTATTCACAGTACGGATCGAAATTTGGAGATTTTAGTTTCCTTTTAGGTCTGCGCCTTGAGAACACGCAGTTAAAAGGAAGAATTGATTCAGAATTATCTGAAGAAGAATTACAGGAAATTTATTCTTTTGAAATTGATACCGACTTTGACAATAATTATCTCGGTCTCTTCCCTACCATAAACCTTATTTACGAATTGGGGGAAGAAGAAAATATCACCCTTGGATATAATAGGAGAATCAACAGGCCTCGTGGCTGGTTTCTAAATCCTTTTCCTTCAAGAAATAGCAGAAATAACGTGTTTCAGGGTAATCCTAACCTGCAACCGGCGTTCTCCAATGCCTTCGACTTAGGGTATTTAAAGAGATGGGATAAATTAACCCTTACATCTTCTGTTTATTACCAACGGGAAACAGATGCTTTCTCAAGAATTCAGGAAAACGTAAACATTACCGTAACCAACCCCGATTATGTTCCCGGTGATGATCCAGATTCCGAACAGTACATTCAACAGCGCGTAATAAGGAATATCCCTTTTAACCTTGCAACAAACGATCGTATGGGTGGTGAAATCGGAATTCTTTATAATCCCGCAGAATGGTTACGTTTAAACGGAAGTTTTAACTACTTCAGGTTTAAATTGGATGGAGAATTTAATGGCACAGATTACAGTCAGGAAAATACCAGCTACTTTGGTAGGTTTAGTTCAAAGGTTACGTTGCCGTTAGGCATAGACTGGCAAACTAATGCTTTCTATCGTGGTCCTTCAGATGAAGTCCAGGGAACACAGGAAGGAATTCTTTCTATTGACGTTGCATTAAGTAAAGAAATATTAAATGAACAGGCAACAATTTCCTTCAATGTTAGGGATTTATTGAACTCCAGAAAAAGAAGTTCATACACGCTGACCGAAAATTTTGAGCAGGATAGCAATTTCCAGTGGAGACAAAGACAGTTTAACGTATCCTTTATCTATAGGTTTAATCAGCAAAAAAGACAACAGCAAAGGGAAAATGGCGAAAATGGGAATGATGGAGAGGAAGGAGAATTTTAAAAGCACGAAAAAATCAGCATAAAAAAAGGGACAAAATTTGTCCCTTTTTTTATGCCTTGTTTACTTCTGTTTCTTTAGCTTCTTTTCTGGCAGCTCTTTTTTCTTTAATGAATTCTGTCAACGAACCTCCAATCCAGTAAGGAACAATTGCAACTAGAAATATCATTAGCCAAAAACCCATTGTTAAGATAATCAGGAAAGCTAAAAAACCAAGATACTGATCGAATTCGAACATAATTCTATATTTTGAATCTTGTCAAAGATATAAACTCTCAATGGCTTATCACAAATAAAAATTAATTTTTTAAGTCAATACATGCTTTTAAGATCAATATTGTCCAAAATTGAAGCTTCACCTGATTAACTAAATTTAATCCTTTTTTAAGCGGAAAGAAGCGGCTAAAATGTAAATTTGTAAGGCAACTAATTATAATATTATGGATTACAGAATAGAAAAGGATACCATGGGGGAGGTAAAAGTTCCTTCAGATAAGTTATGGGGAGCCCAAACCGAACGTTCCCGGAATAATTTTAAAATTGGCCCTTCCGGCAGTATGCCTCTGGAAATAATCTACGGCTTTGCCTACCTTAAAAAAGCTGCAGCATATACCAATTGTGAACTTGGCGTCCTGCCGGTAGAAAAAAGGGATTACATAGCTCAGGTATGTGACGAAATACTAGCCGGAAAACACGACAACCAGTTTCCGCTGGTAATTTGGCAGACCGGTAGCGGTACCCAGAGTAACATGAATGTAAATGAGGTTATTGCAAACAGGGCCCACCAACTTGCAGGAAAGAAGATTGGTGAAGGCGAAAAAACCTTACAGCCAAACGACGATGTGAATAAATCTCAGTCTTCTAATGACACTTTTCCCACAGGAATGCACATTGCCGCTTACCAGAAAATTTATAAAAACACGCTTCCGGGACTAAGAAAGCTTAGAGAAACTTTAAAGAAAAAATCTGATGAGTTTAAAGAAGTGGTGAAAATTGGCCGTACGCACTTTATGGACGCCACTCCCCTAACTCTTGGCCAGGAATTTAGCGGATATGTCGCTCAACTGGATTACGGCATTAAAGCTCTTGAAAATACGTTACCGCATTTAGGAGAACTCGCTTTGGGTGGTACGGCTGTTGGAACCGGACTTAACACTCCTAAAGGATATTCTAAGCGGGTTGCGGAATTCATTGCTAGATTCACCGAACTCCCATTTACTTCTGCCACAAATAAATTTGAAGCCCTGGCTGCTCATGATGCTCTTGTGGAAACACATGGCGCACTAAAACAGATAGCTGTTTCTTTGAATAAAATTGGTAATGACATTAGGATGCTCGCTTCCGGACCGCGAAGCGGAATTGGGGAAATTAACATTCCGGCCAACGAACCGGGATCCTCTATTATGCCCGGAAAAGTGAATCCTACGCAGTGTGAGGCTTTAACTATGGTTTGCGCCCAGGTAATAGGAAACGATGTAAGCATGAGCGTTGGAGGAATGCAGGGACAGTTTGAACTAAATGTTTTTAAACCTGTAATGGCTGCTAACCTTCTGCAAAGTGCAGAACTTCTTGGCGACGCCTGCCAGTCTTTTGAAGAACATTGCGCCAGAGGTATTGAAGCAAATACAAGCAGAATTCAGGAGCATTTGAATAATTCCCTAATGCTGGTTACAGCTTTAAACACCAAAATTGGATACTATAAGGCTGCCGAAATTGCAAATACTGCCCACAAAAACGGTACTACTTTAAAGGAGGAAGCCGTAAACCTTGGCCATTTAACATCTGAAGAATTTGATGAATGGGTAAAACCAAAAGACATGGTTGGAAACCTTAAATAATTCGATTTTTACATCATAAAAAAGCCACGAACACCAATTTAGTGTTCGTGGCTTTTATTTTATAGGATCCCGAAAATTGGCAAATTTCGATACTCTTACAAAAAACCATCAGAATGGGGACACTTTTTTGTAGTGAAGAGCACACGCTTGCTCCTGGAAAAACCATTAATTTTACATGCTATCCTTTTCTTTTGCTGCCGGGGATTTCTTCGCGTAATGCTTCTGGTATTTCCAGTAGGAAACTGCTCCCAAAACTGCTACCGCGGCAATCGTGTAATAGATGAAAGTTGGTGTAATTACCTTATCCCCACTGGCATAAGAATGCAATCCGCTTAAGTAGAAATTTACTCCAAAATAGGTCATCATAATACTGGAGAAGGCAACAATAGCCATTAAATTGAAAAACCACCTACCTCTAAGCCCCGGCACCATTCGCATATGAATTGCAAAAGCGTAAACCATAATACTAATCAAGGCCCATGTTTCTTTTGGATCCCAGCCCCAATAGCGTCCCCAGCTCTCATTAGCCCATTGTCCACCTAAGAAATTTCCGATGGTTAACATTACCAGTCCTACGGTTAAAGCCAGTTCAGTTATAATTGTAATTTCCCTGATGTTGAGTTCCATCCTCTTTTTGTTTTCAGAAGTAGTAAGGATCATTAAAAGCAATGAAACCACACCCAGAATCATTCCCAGCGTAAAAGGTCCATAACTCCCTACAATTACAGAAACGTGAATCATCAACCAATAAGAATTAAGCACCGGTTGCAGGTTTGCAATAGAAGGATCCATCCAATTCCAGTGGGCGATCATGAGGATCATAGAAGTTACAAACGCCGTAGATGCAATGGTAAGGTTACTTTTTCTTCCGAATGCAAGACCAAAAAACATCGTTGCCCAGGCAACATAGATCATCGATTCGTAGGCATCACTCCAGGGCGCATGTCCGGATATGTACCACCTTGCAGCCAGTCCAAGGGTATGAAGAGCAAATAAGATTATAACAACAACAACGCTGCCCTTTATAAGACCACGCATAATCTTATTGTCTTTAAGTATCTGGGCAATAACAAAAATGAGCATCAGTAAACCTGCAACCATATACATCCAAAACAGATTCCTGAAAATATCGTATTTATTATAGGTGATCTCAGCCTCAACTTTATCTTCTGAAGGCATAACTTCAGAACCAAATTTTTTCTGAAAACTTTTAATGCTGCCCAAAAATTCATTAGCTCTCCCGTAATCACCGGTTTCCCTCGCATCCTGCAGCGCATTCATGTAAAGTGGCAAAATCTGCTTTGCATAAACGGAATCCATGCCTTTAAAAGCTGCTTCTTCCACTTCGGGATAAGAAACCCACTTATTATTCTCATGATTGGGAACCGGAAATATTTTAAGTACTTCCCCCTGCAAAGCCTGATAAAGCAAATTTACTTTTTTATCAGTTTCTATATAATCCTTCTGAAATTTATTCGGAACTGCCGCCTGGTAGGCCCCTTCCAGGTATGACGATAACTTGTAATTCCCGCTGCTGTCAAAGAAGTCTGTAAGGGCAAGGTATTTTTTTCCTTCTTCCACATCAAGAATATTATGAAGGCTGTCATTCTTCTTTTCCACAAAAATAAGCGGCACATTATACCAAACCATTGGGTTCTCTGTCATAGAAACCAGAACCTGATCTGAACTTAATCCATTATAACTATCCTTCTTACTGAGTTTTCTTAACAATTCCGAAGAATAGGTATTGGCCGGTTTCATACGTCCACCTGCATCCTGAATCACCAGTCGTCCAAATTCAGCAGCATGGTCTTCTTTTACTGCATTTTCAACAATTAGAGAATCTATTTGCCTACGCGTATTTTCAATATGTTCGTGATCTGTCTGCGTTTCTTGTGCGAATCCGCTAAAACTGATTGCAAAAAGTAAAATAGCTATAGTAGTGAGCTTCTTTTTCTTCAGTTTTATCTTATCCAGTCTTTGTTTAAGTTGTCCAAAACGGGAGCCTTTATCAAACAATATCCACATTAAGCCAAGATAGAGAAGAAAATAACCAATATAAGTGATCCAGGTTCCCCAGTAATCGTGATTTACAGACAGGACTGTCCCTTTTTCATCGGGATCAAAACTGGACTGGAAAAAACGATAACCTTCGTAATCAAGGATATGGTTCATATAAATTTGATATTCAAAATTTTCTTCTTCCTCATCTACTACTTCAACATTACTTTGAAAAGAAGAATAGCTCTTTTCTGTTCCGGGATATTTTTCAGCAATAAAATCATCCAGTTTAAGAGCAAAAGGAAGTTCTTTTTCTATAGAACCATAATTCAGGAAAATTTCGAGTCCGGCAAGATCAATTTTTTCAGGCTCGGTGGGAATTCCTTTTCCGCCAAGGAGCGTCACCGTTTGGGATTCGCCCTGAGAACTCACTTTTAAAGTAACCCCGTCTGGCTGATCCCTCGTTTTCTCTGCTGTTGGTACTATGTCATATTGTCCTCTTACTACAGGCTCGGGAATTACAAACTGCATTGTTCCTAAATTATAAAGCGAACGCAGCATGAGATTTTGTGTAGAATCTGCTACCAAGGTTCCCCTCGCCTGGTCTGCCATTCTCATGTAGTCCCCTTCGAATGGAGATTCTATAGTGTACGAGCCATCTTCGTTTAACTGAATATTTATAGCTCCTTCCGTAGGATTATTCAGCGTAAAGAGCCTATTGTGGATGTTGCTCACCTGCCCTTCCTGAAGGTAATGATCGTGTCTTTGCCCACCACCAGATTCTACAATTTTCAGGTATCGCTCTCCATCTTCTGTTGGTACCAGTGTTTCTTCAGCACCATGAATAAAATTAGTGACTTCAAAAGTTACAGGTTGCCCGTTATAGTCTGTATTTAGTTCATAATCATTTTCTGTTTCAGGGGCTAACAAAACTTTTTCCTGAAGTATTCTCCTGCGTGGTTCACCGTCTATTTCACCATCAAGAAAAAATGTAAAATAGGTTTCCTGGGTGAGAAATTTATTCGTCGTCTCCCCCTCACGTATAGGCATAATACCTTCGTAACTTATATAGCGTGTCACGAAGGCTCCAATAAGGATGAGAATAAAAGAAAGGTGTAAAACCAATGTTGACCATTTTTCCTTTTTCAGAAGCTGATATCTCTTAATATTGCCGATAAAATTAATCACGAAGAAGACCATTATCCCCTCAAACCACCATGTATTGTAAATAAGAACCCTCGCGGTTTCAATACTGTACCAGTTCTCAATAAAAGTTCCCAACGCCATGGAAATGGCAAAAACAATGAATAAAACTGCCATTATACGGGTAGAAAAAATGACAGAAGCTATCTTATTCTGCATAAAAAGTTGTACTTTAAATCGGCTGCAAATTTAAGGAATTTTAACGGTTTTGTAAGACTTCCAACCTTCAATCTCCTTCCATAAATGTTAATTTTACAACCGTAATTTTTTTGGTAATTTAGCCGAATGATTCAAGTGGTAATTTTAGGCGCCGGAAATGTCGCCACACATCTCTACAAGGCTTTTCAACAATCCGAAAATATTGAAGTGATTCAGGTTTATAATCATAAGCCTGAAAGATTAATTAATTTCCCTGAAACCTCTACCACTACTGCTATTTCTAAATTAAAAGAAGCTCATATTTATATTTTTGCGTTAAAAGATGATGCCATTCTTAAAATGGCAAATATCGTCCCTGATTTTGGTTCGTTATACCTGCATACTTCAGGAGGAATTGGTTTGGATGCTTTGTCAAATTTCAGGAACCACGGAGTTTTTTATCCGTTACAGACATTTTCAGCAAAAAGGGAGGTCGATTTCGCTGAAATCCCCATGTGTTTGGAAGCAAATTCAGATAAAAATCTTCAGAAGACGAAAGAACTGGCTGCCGGCATTTCAGAAAAACTTTTTGAGACCGATTCTGGACAAAGAAAGGCCTTACACGCTTCTGCAGTATTCGTTTGTAATTTTACCAACTACCTTTACACCATTGGGGCCGATATTTGCCAAAAACATGACCTCTCTTTTGAACTTCTGAAACCATTAATAAAAGAAACCGCTGCAAAAATTGAAGAATTATCTCCTGAAGAGGCTCAAACAGGACCTGCGATTCGCAATGACCGCGGAACAATTGAAGGTCATCTTGAATTGCTGGATAAAAATCAGAAAAACATATACGAACTGCTAACAGCATCGATTTATAACTTACATGGAAAAAAATTATAAAGAATACCTTAACCAGATCACCACTTTTGTTTTTGATGTGGACGGTGTCCTTACAGATGGCTCTGTACAGGTAAGCACCGCCGGGGAATTGTTACGTACAATGAACATTAAAGACGGTTACGCCCTGAAACTGGCAAAAAATGCCGGTTATACGGTATGTATTATTTCCGGCGGAAAAAATGAAGGTGTCAGGATGCGTCTTAGGGATCTGGGTATAAATGATATTTACCTGGGGATTTCTGACAAAGTGGAGCAAATGGATGAATTCTTCGACATTTATGGGATTAAACCCGATGAAGTTCTCTACATGGGAGATGATATTCCCGATTATTACCCCATGAAACTGGTTGGACTGCCATGCTGCCCGCAGGACGCTGCAGCCGAAGTTAAAGAAATATCTAAATATGTTTCCCATAAAAAAGGCGGAAAAGGTTGCGTTCGCGATGTTATTGAACAAGTCCTGAAAGTCCAGGGCAAATGGATGGAAAGGGAATGAACTGGCTTCTATTGATTATCGCCGGACTCTTTGAAGTGGGATTTGCTTTTTGTTTAGGAAAAGCAAAATTCAGCACCGGAAATACCAGCACTTTCTGGTTAGCCGGATTCATGGTTTGCCTTACCGCAAGTATGATTTTGCTATACAAAGCCACCCAGACATTGCCTATTGGAACTGCTTATGCCGTCTGGACCGGAATTGGGGCCGCCGGCACCGCTTTACTCGGAATATTAATTTTTAAAGAACCGGCTCATTTCTGGAGAATATTTTTCCTCAGCACACTAATTATGTCCATTATCGGGCTGAAATTTGTTTCCAACTAGGTGTATTTATGTATAAATATTTAAAGCTAATCCGTTATAAAAACCTGCTTTTTATAGCTTTTACGCAATTCTTAATTAAATACGGCCTTTTTGAAGCTTTTGGAGCAGACATCACTCTGAGTCTTTTTGGCTGCTCCCTCCTTGCCCTGGCCACTGTTTCCCTTGCAGCCGGCGGTTACATTATTAATGATGTTTATGATGTAGAGACCGACAAAATCAACAGAGGAGAGAATACAATTATCGGCACCCATATCTCCGAGAAAACCGGCACTACATTATTTATAATTCTTAATGTAATTGGCGTGGGTATTGGATTTTATCTTTCAAATATTGTTGGATGGCCGGCTTTTTCCGCCTTGTGGATTTTTGCTTCCGCAATTTTGTATTTCTACGCGACTTATCTTAAACAAATGGCAGTAGTTGGAAATATTATTGTGAGCTGCACCATTGCAGGAGTGGTGGTTATTGTGGGGCTATATGATCTTTTACCTGCTATAAACAATCAAAATCAGCCAACACAGGCCTTGCTTTTCTCAATCCTGCTGGACTACGCCCTCTTTGCTTTTTTAATTAACCTGTTAAGGGAAATGGTTAAAGATCAGGAGGATATAAAAGGAGATTATAATACCGGGATGAAGACTTTACCTATACAACTGGGCACTGCCCGCACCAATAAAGTAATTTTAGGGGTAGCATTAATTCCGGTGGCCGCAATTGTCTACTATCTCTACAACTACCTTTTTGAGAACACCTATGCCACGATTTATGTACTACTTTTTATCCTTGCTCCGCTTCTTTACGTAATGGTAAAAATACCTGAAGCGAAAAAAAAGAAGCATTTTACTCATTTAAGCCTTATTCTGAAATTGGTCCTTTTCTTTGGATTGATTTCGCTGGGCCTACACAAATTCATATTTTAGATTATGCTGAAAAATTATTTAAAGAACAAAGAAATTATTCTTGCTTCGGGCTCTCCGAGAAGGCAAAAATTTTTTAAGGAAATGGAAATTCCGTTTACTGTAGACGTGCGACCAGTAAAAGAAGTATTCCCAGATCATTTGGAAAATGAAGAGATAACAGATTTTCTTGCGGAACTTAAAGCCGAAGCTTTTGGCGATTTAAAACCAAATCAAATCCTAGTCACCAGCGATACGATTGTATGTAATGAAGGTGTGGCTATGGGAAAACCTGCAGATGCTGAAGAAGCCGTTACCATGTTAACATCTCTTTCTGGAAAAGAGCACCAGGTAATCACTTCAGTGTGTTTTACAACGGCTGAAAAGCAGGAAACGTTAAGCTGCATTACTAAAGTTCGGTTCAAAACATTAACTTCCGAAGAAATAGAGTATTACGTACGCCAATATAAACCTTTTGATAAAGCAGGTGGATATGCTATCCAGGAATGGATTGGGCTTATTGGGATCACTAATATTGAGGGAAGTTACGTAAACGTGGTCGGATTACCCACGCATCTTGTCTATCAGAAGTTAAAGGAAATTGGAAATTCTTAGCATTTCAACAAGATGCTGAAATAGCATAATCACGATAAATGCTTCTTCTTTTTTACCAAAATTTAAATGAACAAGAATTATATTTGCAGAAAATCGGCGTTCATTAATGGATAGATTAATAAGCTTAATTCCAATAGAAGTTTTTTACAGCGTGGCAATATTTTTGATGCTGCTAATTCTTCAATTTTTTCTTAAACAAGCTGCAAAAAGGGTTGGCGAACGTGCTGAAATTAATATTACGCGAACCCGGTTAATGTTTAAATACATCAATATACTCGTCTTTATACTAGGTGTTTTTCTTCTATCAATTGCCTGGGGAGTTGGCTGGGCAGAGTTTTCCATCATATTTTCATCAGTTTTCGCAATTTTAGGAGTAGCCCTTTTTGCTATATGGTCTATTCTAAGTAATATTACTTGTGGGGTCATCATGTTTTTCTCATTTCCTTATAAAATTGGAGATAAAATAAAGATTCATGACAAAGACATACCTATTGAAGCTATTATTGAAGACATAAAAGCTTTTCATTTGCATCTAAGGACTTTAGATGGAGAATTGATTACCTACCCAAATAACCTCATTCTTCAAAAAGCTGTGTCACTGGTAGAAAAAAATGCCCGACTTGATGAAGGTAAGGATGCGCTATAAAAGTTAAACCTGGAGAAACGCGGTAGAAGAGTCTTCAAAGTGTTATATTTGATGCTACTACCTCTAAAATACATGTGGGAATGCGTAACGTTCTATCTCTCCTGGTTCTATTCTTTTTACATTCGTCTCTTCAGGCACAGGCACCAACAAAACTTAGTGCTTCCGAAATTTACCATCAGATTGAAAAGCTTAATTTTCTAGGTTCCGTTTTATACGTGGCTGCGCATCCTGACGATGAAAACACCCGTCTGATTTCTTATTTTTCTAATGAAAAGAACGCCAGGACGGCTTATCTTTCCCTTACAAGGGGTGATGGCGGTCAAAATTTAATTGGGCCACAAATTAGGGAAGAACTGGCTGTTATCAGAACTCAGGAATTACTTGCCGCCAGAAGGATTGATGGTGGACAACAATTTTTCACCCGTGCAAATGATTTTGGTTATTCAAAAACCGCCGATGAGACCCTGGAAGTCTGGAACAGAGATGAAGTGCTTAGCGATGTGGTTTGGATTATCCGCAAATTTAAGCCAGATGTTATCATTAATCGTTTTGATCATCGCACTCCCGGTAGCACTCATGGCCATCATACCTCTTCAGCAATTTTAAGCGTAGAAGCTTTTGAACTTGCTGATAATAAAAGTGCTTTTCCCGATCAATTAGAGTTTACTGAAACTCATCAACCAGAAAAGCTTTTTTTTAATACTTCTCCCTGGTTCTACGGAAGCGAGGAAGCCTTTGAAGAAGCCAGTAAACAAAATTTTTTACAGTTTGACACCGGCGTATATTTTCCGCTGAAGGGACTTTCCAATCCGGAAATTGCAGCTTTAAGCCGCAGTCAGCATCGTTCGCAGGGATTCGGAAGCACCGGTAGCCGGGGTTCACAGGAGGAATACCTGGAACTTATCAAAGGCACAATGTCTGAAGGAAAAGAAGATATCTTCGAAGGTATTAATACTTCCTGGAGCCGCATAGAAGGCGGTGCTGAAATTGGTGAAATTTTGAGTGGAGTTGAAGAAAATTTTAATTTCACCAATCCTGCAGCCAGCCTTCCCCAATTGGTAGCTGCCTACCAGCTTATCAAAGAACTGGACAACGAACATTGGAGAGAAATAAAATCTGAAGAAATAAAAAACATTATAGCTGCTTCTGCAGGGCTTTATCTTGAAGCTGTTGCCGAAAATGCCACGGCAACACCTTCAGAAGAAGTTAATGTGCGGTTTGAAGCTATTAACAGAAGTGATTATGCAATTGACCTTCAAAAAGTAGAAATATCACCAAATAATTCTTCTATCGAACCCGACGTTACCTTAAAAAACAACACAGGCTGGAGTGAAGAATTGACCTTACATATCCCCAATAGCAGTGAAGTCACTTCTCCATATTGGCTAAACGAAGAAGGAACTACAGGTATGTATAAAGTCGAAAACAGGGAATTAATAGGTCTTCCTGAAACTCCAGCGAACACCAAAGCCGTGTTTTATCTGGATTTTAACGGAGTAAAAATTCCGTATAGCAAAGAAGTGGTTTATAAGTACAACGACAATGTTCTTGGAGAAACCTATCGCTCTTTTGAAATTGTTCCTCCAGTTTCTGTTGCATTTGATAAAAATGTAATGATTTTTGACAATGCTCAAAAAAGACAAATATCGGCCAGGATAACATCAGTTAAAGACAGTGTCCAGGGAACTTTAGTACTTGATTCCGGTGAAGACTGGAGGATTGAACCAGAGTCGAGGAACTTCAGCATTCCTCAAAAGGGTGGTTCTGTTACTTTAAACTTCAGTATTACTCCTCCTGCAGACCAAAGTGAGGCTTATATTATTCCGAAGGCGAAAATTAAAGATGAAGTTTATTCAGAAAAAACTGTTTATATAGATTACCAACATATCCCGTTTCAAACTTTAGTTTTACCTTCAGAATTAAAAGTAGCAAAGCTCAATATTCACAAAAAGGGACAGCAAATTGGCTATATTGAAGGAGCCGGAGATGTGGTGCCCGAGAGTCTTGAGCAAATTGGCTATAAAGTATCCAGAATTTCCCCTTCCGGTATTTCTGAAGCTTCCTTAAGTAGGTTTGATGCTGTTGTTATTGGAATAAGGGCATACAACGTGGTTGAAGAGTTAAAATATAAGCAGCCAATACTTCTTAATTATGTGAAAAATGGTGGGAATTTAATTGTGCAGTACAACACAAACAGAGGTCTGCAGAGTGACAATATCGCCCCATACAACCTGGAACTTTCCAGGGACAGGGTTACCGATGAAAATGCCGAAGTAAGATTTCTCGCCGAAGATCATCCCCTGCTTAATTCGCCAAACAAAATTACCAAAGCAGATTTTGAGAACTGGGTACAGGAACGCGGACTTTATTTTCCCAACAAATGGGCTCCGGAATTTACTCCTGTACTTTCTATGAACGACAAAGAAGAATTGCCCAGAGATGGAAGTTTACTGGTCGCAAAGTATGGTGAAGGTTATTATATTTACACAGGAATTAGCTTTTTTAGGCAATTTCCTGCCGGTGTTCCCGGTGCATACAAGCTTTTTGCAAATATGATTTCAATAGGTAAATAATGGAAAAGCCTGAAAAATACACCTGGAAAACAAGTTATACCGTTGTTCTGGTGGCAAACATCGTTTACATTATTCTTTTTTACTTCATAATGAATTATTTCGGTCAATGGAATTAATAGACTGGTTTGTCCTTGTTATTACTATAACTTTTATCGTATGGTATGGCGTCTATAAATCGCGTGGAAGCAAGAACGTACAGGATTATATAAAAGGTGGTAATGATGCGCAATGGTGGACAATCGGGCTTTCCGTTATGGCTACACAGGCAAGTGCCATTACCTTTCTCTCCACTCCCGGCCAGGCTTTTCATGATGGGATGGGTTTTGTTCAGTTCTATTTCGGGCTTCCCATCGCGATGGTCATTATCTGTATGGTTTTCATTCCCATTTACCACAGACTACAGGTGTATACTGCCTACGAATACCTGGAAACACGCTTCGACAGAAAAACCCGAACTCTTACTGCAATTCTCTTCCTAATTCAGCGCGGCCTTGCCGCCGGACTTACAATTTATGCCCCGGCCATAGTACTTTCGGCTGTGTTAGGGTGGAACTTAAATGGATTGATCATTTTAATAGGAAGTTTAGTTACTATTTATACCGTTTCGGGGGGAACTAAAGCTGTCAACGTTACTCATAAACAACAAATGGCGGTTATTCTTACCGGGATGATTACTACTTTCTTCATTATTCTGGAATATTTGCCCGATAATGTGGATTTTACCTCTGCCATGGAAATTGCAGGTTCAAGTGGAAAAATGGAAATCCTGGATTTCTCTTTTGATTTCGAAAACCGATATACCTTTTGGAGCGGATTGATTGGTGGATCTTTTTTAGCGCTTTCGTACTTTGGAACAGATCAAAGCCAGGTACAGCGCTACCTCACAGGACGATCTGTAAGGGAAAGTCAGATGGGTATGATCTTTAACGGATTATTAAAAGTGCCGCTCCAATTCTTTATTTTATTGGTAGGCGTGATGGTTTTTGTCTTTTATCAGTTTAATGAAACTCCGTTGAACTTTAATCCGGCAGCGACACAAACTGTTTTGGAATCTGATTATGCCAATCAATATGAGGATCTTATAATGGATCATAAAGAACTTCAGCAGGAAAAGCATCAATTAACAAATAACTATGCCCAGGCAGGTGAACAGACTTCGGCAGTAGATAAACAGAAGTTCCATGAACGACTAACAGAAATAAATTCAGAAGAACAGGAAATCAGGGAGAAAGCAAAAATTTTTATTGATGCTTCAGATAAAAATGCTGAGAGTAATGATAAAGATTATGTCTTTATACATTTCATTTTAAATAATTTGCCTCGCGGACTGATAGGTTTGCTACTGGCGGTGATCCTTAGTGCAGCAATGTCTTCTACAGCATCAGAACTTAATGCCCTCGCCTCCACTACCGCTATTGATATCTATAAAAGAGGAATAAAAAAGGATAAAAATGACGAGCATTTCGTAAAAGCTTCCAAGTGGTTTACCTTGGTATGGGGTGTAATTGCCGTTAGTTTCGCCTCTGTCGCAGATCTTTTTGACAATCTTATCCAGCTGGTAAATATTATAGGATCTATCTTCTACGGAAATGTACTGGGCGTATTTCTACTTGCATTTTTTGTAAAAAAGGTAAATAGTAATGCCACTTTTATAGCGGCTATTTTTACCCAAATTATAATAATAGGTATTTTTATGCTGGACATAATTCCATATTTATGGCTGAATTTACTTGGTTGTGCTATTGTTATGCTTTTGGCGTTTATTATTGAAGGATTTATTAAAACTGAAGAAAATTAAAAATGGAGGAAAAAACTGTGAAATGGGCAATTTTAGGCCCCGGAAAAATTGCTAAGAAATTTGTTACAGGTTTAAAAGATGTTGAAGGAGCAGAACTCTATGCCGTTGCGAGCCGTTCCAAAGAAAGAGCAGATGCCTTTGCTGAAGAATTTAATGCTACAAAAGCATACTCCAGTTATGAAGAAATGCTGAAAGACGAACAGGTAGATGTGGTGTATATTGCCACGCCTCATGTTTTCCATTTCGGCAATACGCTCCTCTGCCTTGAACATAAAAAGGCGGTTTTGTGTGAAAAACCATTTGCCATGGATACGGAACAGGTAAAAAAAATGATTGCAATGGCCAGAGAGAAAAAGGTCTTTTTAATGGAAGCATTGTGGACGCAGTTTCTGCCACATTTTCAATATGTAATGGATTTGCTGAAAAAAGAAAAATATGGAAAACTGAAGAAAATAGAAGCAGATTTTGGTTTTCACTCTCCTTTTAATGAAGAACACCGGCTTTACAATAAAAGCCTTGGCGGCGGAAGCCTTCTTGATATTGGCATTTATCCAATATTCACTGCTCTAAGCGCACTGGGAATTCCGGAAAGAATCTCGGCTAAGGCTAAAATGACCACTACTGAGGTTGATGAAGAATGTGAGATGCTTTTTAACTACAAAAATGGTGCTGAAGCTGAGCTACATAGTACGGTGGGTAGAGAAACCGGCACTACAGCCACTTTCTACTGTGAAAAAGCTGAAATCAAGATGAATTCCAGGTTCCACGAGCCCACAAGCGTCACTATTTCTACAGAGGATGGGAACGAAACTAAGGATTTTAATGTTACAGCAAACGGCTATAACTTTGAAGCAGCACATGTTCAGGAAATGCTGAAGCATGGAAGAATTGAAAGTGATCAAATGACTTTTGAAAAAAGCCTTCAACTTATTGAACTTCTTGATAAAGTAAGAACGAAAATTAGCCTGGTCTATTAAATGGCAATTATCGTATTATAATCCTGTAAAGCGCATCCAATAAAAAATGCCATTTCTTTAATTTGAGAAATGGCATTTCGTTTATGATAACAGGAACTTCTACATTGCTCCCCACTCTTTCAGGGAATCTTTATTCATTTTTGCATAGTCGGCATTTCCGGCTTTTTCAGCAGCGGCTAAAGATTTCTTTGCTGACTCAATAGCAGCATCTTTTTTGCCCATATCGGCCTCAATCAGAGATTTTCTTCTTAAAACCCAGAAAGCAGGATCTTGTCCTTCAGTAGCTTTTTGTATCCACTCATAAGCTTTGTCCAAATCTTTGTTTTGGTCGTGGTAATAACTCGCAGCAGCGAAGTAATCATTAGAAGCAGGTTCACCGCTCATTACTTCTTCTATACTCGCAGTTGCTTTTTCATCTGTAGGAACTTCAAACTGAAGCATGGCAACCGTATCATCCCAGATAAAATTCAGTACAGCAGAATCGTTCTGAAGTTCATCAATTATAATGGTAAAAGTTTCCATTTTAATTGGCATATTCTGAGCTTCAACAGTAGTTTTAAGTGCTACCTCGTTTTCATCCCATTCCTGAGGAAGACCCCAGTTCTCAGTATTCTTGTAAAACATAACATCCCATTCGTTCTGTTTTGGGATAGTGTAAATTGCATAAGTACCGGCAGGAAGGGCTTTACCATCAATTACAACATCATCACTAAAGGTAATTGTTGTGTTATTGTTCGCACCGGTACGCCATACTTCGCCATAAGGAACAAGATCTCCAAAAACATCGCGTCCACGAACCCCGGGACGGGAATACTCTAGTGTCACATCAGTAAGTCCAACCTTTTGTTCAATCTTTGCTGAAGGACTCGGTTGCGGAGTCTGAATTTGAGCTTTGCCATTAAAGCTGATAGCAGAAACTGCCAGAAATAATAAGATTTTTTTCATAATTGTTTAGTTTGTAAAGTAGTCCACCAAATATAAGCAGAAGAAGTTCTGAATTTTAAAATATTATCAAAGAATCTTAAGAACTAAAACTTTTTAAATTGTTTAACTTTAATTAATAAACATTGAACATAATAAGCTTTATTTTTGGTTAAAATTCAGCAATGAAAATTTACACCTTAAAAAGTAAACAGCGATTACCCATTCCTTTAGATAAGGCCTGGGAATTCTTATCAGACCCCGCCAATTTAAAAGTGATCACTCCAGATTACATGAGCTTCGACATTTTATCGGGTGCAGATCGGCCAATGTTCGAAGGTCAGATAATACAGTATATAGTAACACCTATTGCCGGAATTAAGACAAAGTGGGTTACAGAGATCACCCATGTTCGGGATAAAGAATATTTTGTGGACGAACAGCGATTCGGCCCCTATGCCTTATGGCATCATAAGCATTTTTTAAAAGAAATCGAAGGCGGTGTGGAGATGGAAGACATTGTGGATTACAAACTCCCGATGGGATTTCTGGGCAGCATGGCACATCCTTTCCTGGTGCAGCCAAAACTGAAAGAAATTTTTGACTACCGTCATAAAAAGCTTATTGAATTATTTGGAGAGTTTGAGGATTCTACTAAACCTAAGACAAAAATTAGTGAGAAAGAGCAGCATTCATTAAAATAAAAAATAACGAACTATGAAAAAAGAAATCCTACTTATAGGCGGTTCTACAGGAATCGGTTATAAAATTGCTGAAAGACTTAGTCAGGAGCACAATGTTACGGTGGCCTCAAGAAATCCCGGGAAATTGGAGGAACTGGACATTACTCATCTGGAATTTGATGTCACTAAAGACAATATTGAAGACCTGGAGTTACCTGAAAAGCTTGACGGACTTGTATATTGTCCCGGAAGTATTAATCTGAAACCTTTCAAAATGCACAGGTTAGAAGATTTTAAAAAGGAGATGGATTTAAATTTTTTCGGGTTAGTGAAAACAGTACAGGGAGTTATGCCTAAATTGCAAAATGCCGAAAATGCCAGCCTTATTTTCTTTAGTACTGTAGCCGTAAAAGTCGGAATGCCTTTTCATACCAGCGTGGCTGCCGCAAAAGGAGCTATTGAGGGTTTTGCGCGATCCCTCGCTGCAGAATATGCGCCGGCGTTACGTGTTAATGTTGTTGCCCCTTCGCTTACAGATACCGGACTTGCGGAAAAATTGCTGAACAATGATAAAAAGAAGGAGAAAATGAATGAACGCCACCCTCTAAAACGCGTTGGAGAAGCTTCAGATATTGCAAATCTCGCGACCTTTCTCCTTAGCGACGAAAGCAGCTGGATTACCGGACAGGTAATGGGCGTAGACGGCGGACTTTCAACCTTAAATCTTTCCTGAATGAGTGAAAAAATAAACGTTTTCTGGTTCCGAAGAGATTTACGCCTTGACGATAATGTTGGTTTTTTAGAAGCTTTAAAAGATGATCATCCGATTCTTCCAATTTTTATATTTGATACTGAAATTTTAGATAGCCTTCCAGAGGACGACGCCAGGGTAACATTTATTTACAAAACCCTTCAGCAAATGCGAAAGGTTCTGAAGGAGGAATATAGCAGTTCCTTGGCCATGTATTATGGAAAACCTTCTGAAATTTTTAAAAAACTGGTTAAAGAGTTTTCAATAGTAAAGGTCTTTACCAATCATGATTATGAGCCTTACGCAAAGGAACGGGATAAAGAAATAGGCGGTTTTTTAGAAGAGAATAATATAGAATTCGAGACTTTCAAAGATCAGGTGATTTTTGAGAAAAATGAAATCACCAAACAGGATGGCGGCCCTTATGTAGTTTATACTCCATACATGAAAACCTGGAAGGAAAATTTTAAAAACCTGGATTTTAAGATACATTATACGAATAATTATCTTGACAATCTTATTCAGAATACAACACTGCCTAATCTGGAACTTAGAGATATTGGTTTCAAGGAATCTTCCCTGGAATTTCCAGATTATGATGTCACCCCCACGCTTATACAGGAGTATGAGGATACGCGCGACATACCGGCAGAACATGGCACATCAAGATTAGGACCACATCTCAGGTTTGGAACGGTAAGTATTCGTAAAATGGTAAAAAAAGCTAACGCTGAAAAAAATAAGACATTTCTTCAGGAATTGATATGGCGGGAATTCTTTATGCAGGTTCTGGATTATAATCCACAAACAGTAACTGAATCTTTTAAACCTAAATATGATCGCATCAACTGGCGAAATAATAAAGATGAATTTAGGTTGTGGAAAGAAGGAAAAACCGGATATCCACTCGTTGATGCCGGAATGCGGGAACTGAATGCAGTCGGGTTTATGCACAACCGGGTAAGAATGCTGGTGGGCAGTTTTTTATGTAAGCATTTGTTAATTGACTGGCGCTGGGGTGAAGCTTATTTCGCTGAAAAACTGTTGGATTACGAAATGTCTTCCAACGTGGGGAACTGGCAATGGGTAGCCGGAAGCGGAGTTGACGCAGCGCCTTACTTTAGAATTTTTAATCCTACTACCCAGGTCGAAAAATTCGATAAGGAACGAAAGTACATCAAAAAGTGGGTACCGGAATTTGGTACTGATGACTACCCCAAGCCAATGGTAGACCATAAAGAAGCCCGGGAAAGAGCATTAAGAACTTACAAACAGGCTGTAAGTAACTAATCCTGCATTAATTTCCTTGCTTTTTCAAGATCTTCAGGAGTATCGATCCCGATAGTACTCATATTGGTTTCCACCATCTTAATCTTTTTTCCGTATTCCAGGAACCGAATAGCTTCAATCTTCTCTGTGGCTTCCAGCGGCAACATTGGTAAATTATGAAAATCGATTAATGCCTGCTTTCTAAAGGCGTAAATCCCAATATGCCTAAAGTACGTCATTGGCGCATCGTTATCACGAGGATAAGGAATAGGGAACCTGGAAAAGTACAGGGCCAGGTTATTTTTATCTGTAATTACTTTTACATTATTGGCATTAGTGATCTCGTCACTTACACTCATTGCAGTTTTTAATGAAGCAAGATCAATTTCTTCTTTCTCATCTTCCCTGAAGACAACCAGAAGTTTAGCAAGGCTTTCCCTGTCTATAAAAGGTTCATCTCCCTGAACATTAACAACAATATCAACATCCATATCCTCAACAGCTTCAGCAAGGCGGTCACTCCCGCATTCATGCTCTTTTTTGCTCATTATCACCTTTCCGCCAAAGTCAGATATTTCAGAAGCAATTTTATCACTGTCGGTCACCACATAAACTTCCTCAAAAAGGTTTGTTTCTTTGGCTGCTTCATATGTTCTTCTAATAACTGTTTTTCCATTTAGATCCTGAAGTAACTTTCCCGGAAATCTTGCTGCATCGTATCTTGCAGGGATCATTGCTATTATTCTGAGTTGTTTATCCAATTGTTGTGTTTTTTAGTTGTTCAAAAATAGCCATTTTAAAGAGGTGGCCTTGTTTAGGTTTAGTTAATTTAAAGAGTTTGTGGTTTGTGGTTTGTGGTTTGTGGTTTGTGGTTTGTCGAAAAAATTAAATTATAGCTTATAGATGGCAAGTTTCGACTTAAAGCCCTGGCCTGACCTTCTAAAACTCTCTTCTCCTGCAGTATAGCAGTCTTTGAACATTTCACATTTCACTCTTTTCGTCTTCTCCTAAAGCCATTCTCCGAAAATGGCAATTTTCGACCTTGAGAATAATATAGGTTTGTTTACGGTGTGCGGGCTCTTTTATAAGTCTCTGTTCTTTGAGCGAAACAGTCTTTTTTCTTTTTTCCTCTTTAACTCCTTAACTCGTTAAGTTTTCAACAAAAAAATCATCTTTAAAACCTATCAGATAAAGCTTATCGGTAGCCCGGGTAACTGCGGTATAAAGCCATCTCAGGTACTCCTTGCCTACTCCGTTTGGCAAATATGGCTGCTCAATAAATACTGTATTCCACTGCCCACCCTGTGATTTGTGACAGGTCATTGCATAAGAGAATTTAATCTGCAAAGCATTAAAATATTTGTTGTTTTTAACCTTCAGGAACTTCTTATATTTTGAAGTTTCTTCAGCGTAATCCTTCATTACTTCCTGGTAAAGATTATTAGATTCTTCATAGGAAAGGGAGGGCGTGTTGCTGGTTAAGGTATCCAGCAATACTACCGTTTCAAATGGCTGCATTTTTGGATAATCCACCATTTGCACCTGCACTTCAGCAAAACGGAAACCGTATAATTCTTTAATTCCGAAGATTTCCAGCACTTTAACAATGTCACCGTTTGCGATAAAACCCGCTTCAGAAGCAGGTTTTATCCAGAAATAATTGTTTTTCACCACCATTAAATAATCTCCGGCAGAAATCTCTTCCTCCTGAAATAAAATTCTATTCCTAATCTGCTGATTATATTGGTTTGCACGTTTGTTGGAACGCACGATAATACTGGTTTCTTCATTACCCAGATTGTCATAGGAATCCTGAATGGCTTCCATAATGTCGTAGCCGTCTGTAAGGCGAATCACATCCTTTTTAGAAGTCAGTTTAAATTTAAAGCTCTCATAGAATTCCTCCTGAAGGCATTCCCGTATCCTGGTGGCATTAAGCAATATATCGCTTTCTTCGCTTTGCCGTACAACCTCGTCCAGCTCTATGTGTTTTACTTCTTTATTATAGCTAAACCGAAGTTTTTCCTCCTGCAAGGCAGGACTCATATCCATTTTAACCGGCGGCAACTGCGCGGTGTCTCCAATTAAAATAAGCTGACAATTTTTTCCGGAATAAACAAATTGCATTAGGTCATCCAGTAGCGATCCGTTTTCAAAAAGTTTAGAATCGGCATTTTCATCAGAAATCATAGAGGCTTCATCCACAATAAACAAACTGTTTTTGTGCTTATTAGGCTGAAGTACGAAGCTTACTCCTCCTCCCCCCGACTTCTTCGGAAAGTAAATTTTCTTATGTATTGTAAAGGCTTCCTGCTTTGAATAATTGGAAATTACTTTTGCAGCCCTTCCTGTTGGAGCCAGTAAAACTCCGGATTTTTTTATCTTCCACAGGTTTTTGACAAGGGAACTTATAATGGTGGTTTTTCCTGTTCCCGCAAAACCCTTTAAAACAAAAAGAGAGTTATTCCCTCCCTCTGTTGCAAAGGTTGATAACTGTTGTAAAGCGATATCCTGTTTGGCTTTTGCAGGAAAACCCAGATCGTCTAAAAGTAATTTATAAAATGAGGCGGCAGAAGGTACTTCCATAGTAGTTGGGTAAATTATCAAATATACAATGGATTTTTAGGGAAGAAACTTTTACGAATAAAAAAAAATTGTAGATTTGTCCTATACAGTATAAATTTTACTTAAATAAATTATTAAAGCATGAGACTTGTAATTCAGTTACTCCTTTGGTTGGTGATAATTTTCCTGGCCTATCTTACATTTGATGCCGTTTACCGACCTATCCAGTTTAACAAAGTTAAAGAGAAGCGCTACGCTAAAGTAATTGAAAACTTAAAAGATCTAAGAGCTGGTGAACTTGCTCATAGAGAAGTGACCGGAAGATTTGAAGGAGATTTTGACAAACTGGTCCGTTTTATTGATACTGCTGAGTTTGCTATCACCCAACGTCGTGATACCACTTACCTTGATGAGGAATACAGAAGAACTTATGGCGTTGACCAGTACATAGAAGATATCGTTATTGATACTTTATCTTTCGTTTCTGTTAAAGATTCTTTATACAATGGAAATGAGGAACGTTACAGGAGTATGATTAATGTACCTATTGAAGGTACAGATGCAGAATTTGATCTTGAAGCAGGGACAATTACAAAAGGTGATAACAAGATACCTGTATTTGAAGCCAAGATTGCAAAGAGTAAAATTTTATATGACCAGGATAGAACCCTTGTTCTCCAGGAAAATGAAATCCAGTCTGTGGATGACGTGAACGGTCGTTACATAAGTGTAGGATCTATGCAGGAGGTCAATACCAACGGGAACTGGCCACAGTCGTATGGTGAAGAGTAAGCAAAAAAAGACTTTTTTAAAACTGTCCATTCAGGTTAGCCTGAATGGACTTTCTTTTTGTGTACTAAATACAGAAAGTAAAACTATAATTTTTTATAAGAAGCAAATCTTTACTGCCCAGCTCAATCCCGCCAAAGTTTTAGCAGAGATTAAGCTACTCTACCAAAAAGAATCCGGCTTACAACAGGAAGTGGACGAAGTGATTGTAATCTTCAGCAACAGTTTCTACTCCCTTGTTCCCGCTTCTCTCTTTAGTGAAGAAAATGTCTCGAACTATTTAAAATTTAACACCAAGATTCTTAGAACCGATTTTATTGCTTACGATGAACTTGAAATAAAAGATATTGTAAATGTTTACATTCCGTACACCAATATCATCAATTACTTTTTCGACAAGTATGGTGAGTTCGAATACCGGCATTCTATAACTGTTTTAATTGAAGAGCTCTTAAAATTACCCGAATATGACGAGCCAAAAATTTATCTTTATAACAGGAATAACGAATATGATCTGGTGATCGTTAAAAATGGAAAGCTTTTGCTTTGTAATACTTTCTCTTATAATACACGAGAAGACTTTCTCTATTATATCCTTTTTACTGCGGAACAATTAAATCTTGATCCTATGGAAATGGATCTTCTCTTTTTGGGTAATATAAATCGCGATTCTCCGTTCTATAAGATTGCTTATGATTATATAAAAAATATTAGTTTTCCTGATATCTTCTATTCATTTGAATATAGCGAAAAGACAGGCAAACCTACAGAGCAGTCTGACGAATACATACTTTTAAAATCTTTGTAATGAGAATAATTTCGGGAACAAATAAAGGCCGGAGAATTAATGCTCCAAAAAAACTTCCTGTAAGGCCAACACAGGATATGTCCAAGGAAGCGCTTTTCAATATCCTGAACAACCATTTTCAAATTAGTAATTTAAAAGTGCTTGATCTCTTTTCCGGTACCGGAAATATTGCTTATGAATTTGCTTCCCGTGGTACAGAAAATATTACGGCCGTGGACAGCAATTTTGAATGTGTGAAATTTATCAAGAAGACAGCTTTAGAACTTGATTTCGATATTACCGTTATAAAAAGTGATGTCTTTAAATATCTCGAAAAAGCTTCTGTAAAAGCTGATATAATCTTTGCCGATCCACCTTATGATTTTGAAGAAAAAACTTTCGAAAGAATTGTAGAAATAACTTTTGAAAAAGATCTTTTAAATCTGCAAGGGCAACTTATCATTGAACATTCTAAACACACAGATCTTTCTAAGACTATAAATTTTCAGGAAGCCCGAAAATACGGAAATTCAGTTTTTAGTTTTTTTTATGTAACTTAAGGTCATGGCCGAGGTTGCGCATAAAATAGAGTTAGACTTTACCACCCTGGAATTCTTCAGTAAATATGTTATTTCCAATTTAAAAGAGGATAAGAGCGTAGAAAAAGAAGAAGCAAATACCCTTAGCGAAATCTGTACAAAATTCTATGAGACCAAACGTTTTGTTTATATTTCTCATAGAATAAATAAATGCAATGTAGACCCTACTGTGTATATATCCAGTATGCCCAAAGACGGACAACTACGGGGAATAGCAGTAGTAGCAGAAAATACTGCAGCTCTAAAATCTGCAAAGTTTGAACGCTTGTTTGCTCCTTTCGAATTTGAAATTTTTACTGAACTGGATGATGCAGTCGAATGGGCTGAAGAGCTTCTGGAAAAATAATCCAACAATTGTGATTTTTCAATAACTTCAACTAAGTCTTTAATGACTTCAAAAAATTTTATAATATTTCTTTTGCTCATGACAAACTTTGAAGCCACTTCACAAGACCGCAGCTTTGAATTAACTTTTTCTGACGAATTTAATTACAGAGGACTCCCCAATCCTGAAAAATGGAGCTTTGAAGAAGGTTTTGTCAGAAACATGGAACCACAATATTATACCAAGGAGCGAAAGAAAAATGCCAGGGTTAAAGACGGAAACCTGATCATTAAAGGCCGGAAAGATAAGATCAAAAACGATTTCTATAAAGAAGGAAGCACCCACTGGCGAACAAAATCAAAAAAGACGTCTTATACTTCAGCCAGCATTAAGACGTTTGGCAAATTCAGTTTTCAATATGGAAGGGTTCGGGTTCGTGCAAAACTTCCGCAGGGACAGGGCGTATGGCCAGCGATATGGATGCTTGGAAGAGATGTGAACGAGGTAGAATGGCCTTTTTCCGGAGAAATAGATATTATGGAATTTGTGGGAAAAGATAATAACCATATTCATGGTACGGTTCATTATCCCGCAGATAATGAGGTACAGTATTCATCAGATGGTGCTAAATTGTTTGTTGCTGATCTTCATAGAGATTTTCACGTCTATGGCATTAATTGGACGAAAGATAAAATTGAATTTCTCATAGACGGTGAAATCTACCACACCTTTAAAATAGAAGAAGCAGGCAGTATGGCATATATTTTCAGAAAACCTTATTTTTTACTTATAAACCTGGCCCTTGGTGGAGGTTGGGCAGGAGAGCTGGATGAAGCTATTCTTCCTCAGCAGTTTTTAATAGATTACGTAAGGATTTATCAGGAAAAAGAATAAAAAAGCAGGTCTGTAAGCCGGATTCTGTTCTTCCGAAAAGATTCGGAAGCCCTTATCATTTATCTGAAACTTTTGTTGCCAAAAGCCTTTAGCTGCCTACCCTCCGGAAGCAGACGGGCCGTCTGCAGTACCGGTTTACATGGCATTGCACCGCATAGAGTTTACCTGGTTTCACTACAGCATTACCTGTACATTCTTTCTGTTGCACTTGTCCTAACCTCACGGCCGGTGGGCGTTACCCACTATGCTGCCCTATGGTGTCCGGACTTTCCTCTCAACCTCGCATTTCCGGATAAACCGAAATTATTAGATCAAGCGACAAGGCGACCTGCTTTGGCGCAAAGATACTTCAAATTAGTTGGATTAAATTGTTGATTTCTTATTTGCTTTTGTTCAAAAATAAAGAAATCTAGCATAGAACTTAACCTTGTGATTTTTATATTTGTTGTCCAATAGAATTTAATGGAGCATTTTGTAGTATCAGCCAGGAAATACCGGCCCCAAACATTTAAAGATGTTGTGGGTCAGCAGGCTATCACCAACACCCTTGCCAACGCTATACAGCACAACCATCTTGCACAGGCGTTGCTTTTTACCGGCCCTCGTGGTGTAGGCAAGACGACCTGTGCCCGTATCTTGGCAAAAATGATCAACCAAGATGAAAATCATGCTCCAGATGAGGATTTTGCATTTAATATTTTTGAATTAGATGCCGCCTCCAATAACTCTGTGGATGATATTCGTAATTTAATAGACCAGGTTAGAATTCCGCCGCAGGTGGGAAATTATAAAGTCTATATTATTGACGAGGTGCACATGCTTTCGGCTTCGGCTTTTAATGCTTTTCTGAAAACCCTGGAAGAACCTCCAAAACATGCAATTTTCATACTTGCCACAACCGAAAAGCACAAAATTATTCCCACTATCCTTTCAAGATGTCAGATTTTCGACTTCAAAAGAATAGGAGTAACCGACGCTAAAAATTATCTCGCTTATATTGCTGAACAGGAAGGTGTGGTTGCCGATGACGACGCACTCCAAATTATTGCTCAAAAGGCAGATGGAGCAATGCGCGATGCACTTTCTATCTATGACCGCGTAGTAAGTTTTAGCGGAAATGAACTCACCCGACAGGCCGTAACAGAGAACCTGAATGTTCTGGATTACGACACCTATATGAAGATTACAGATCTTGTCCTGGAAAATAACATTCCCGGGCTACTGGTCGCATATAACGAGATTTTATCCAGTGGGTTTGACGGCCACCACTTTATTGCAGGACTTGCTTCCCACTTCAGGGATTTGCTGGTATGCAAAGATCAAAAAACGATCTCTCTGCTGGAAGTTGGGGAACAGACCAAGACGAAATATTTTGAGCAATCACAAAAAACTTCGCATCAGTTTTTACTGGAGGGAATTAATCTGGCGAACGACTGTGACCTAAAGTATAAAAGTAGCCGCAATCAGCGTCTTCTGGTGGAATTATGTCTTATGCAACTCGCCTCTATCACTTTTGATGGAGAAAAAAAAAAGTCTGAGCGGCGTATAATTCCTGCAACTCATTTTGAAAATGCACCTTCCCCCCTTTCTTCGGAAGAAAAAAAGCTGGTCCAGAATAACGAATATGCATCAAATGATGCTGTAGCTCCCAAAGAATCTCAGCTGCCTTCCGAACAAAACAACACTGAAAACGGAGCTTGTGCGCCTGTTAAGGAGAATCCGGAATATTATTCCAATAACAGTCCCGCAGAAGAGCCAAAGCAGGACAGAGCTGTAATAGCGTCCCTTGCTGCTACAAATCCTAAGACAGAGCCAGTAAAAGGTACTTCCATAAAGAATGAAAAAGTGTCCGGTCTTTCCCTGAAGAGTATCCGGGCCAAAAAAGAAATTGCAGCTAAACAGCAGGCGAATACTCCTACCGAAAAAGAAATGACGGGTGATTTTTCTGAAACACAGCTGCAAATGGCCTGGAACGAATATGTACAAAGGCTTAAAAAAAGCGGAGAAAAAATTCTTGCCTCTATCCTTGAGACCGATCTGCCAAAACTTAAGGAAAAAGAAATTATTATAGAACTTCCTGCCGAAACCATGAAGATTGACCTGGAGAGAGCTCAAAACAAGCTGATGGGATTTTTGAAGAGCAAGCTTCACAATTCCCAGATATCACTCACCATCCTGGTGAACGAAAGCAGTGCCAAGAAATTTGCTTTTACTCCAATGGAAAAATATAATAAACTGAAGGAAAAAAATCCTTTAATTGACAAACTGAGATCAACTTTTGATTTAGATGTATAACTATGTTAGGATTAAAATTACCAACAGATCCAAGATGGGTCGATATTGCTGAAAAAAACATAGATGAAATTCTTATTGACCATGCTTATTGTGAACAAAAAGCAGCATCAACTGCAATTTCTCTAATTGTTACCTATCCCGAATATTCAGAACTTGTGACAGCTATGACTGCTCTGGCAAGGGAAGAAATGGGACACTTTAAAATGGTTCATGACAGGATTCTTAAGAGAGGCTATACAATGGGTCATGACAGAAAGGACGAATATGTGATCCAGTTACGAAGTTTTTTCCCCAAAGGTGGTAGCCGTGCAACCCAACTAGTACACAGGTTGCTGATTGCCGGATTAATTGAAGCCAGAAGTTGTGAACGTTTCCGGTTACTTTCAGAAAAACTGGAAGATAAAGAACTTGCCGAATTTTACCGTAGCTTAATGGTAAGTGAAGCTAATCACTATACAATGTTTCTTCAATTTGCGCGAAAGTACGGAGATCGTGAAGTTGTAGACCAAAAGTGGCAGGATTTGCTCGAATTTGAAGCTGAAGTAATGAAAGATCTTGGAAAAAAAGAAAGCATTCACGGGTAATCTTATAAAGCTTTTCGTTCCCCAGTATAAGGGAGCTTGATAATTGGCAATTTTCGATCTCCAGGTAATTTACAGGCACAAATTGGGTTTTTTCCGCTGATAATCGCTGCCAGAAATCCGAAAAAAATTCTAAATTATAGCTGATTTCAAGTAAATATCAAGGTTTTTATTGCCGACTGCTTCAGTATATCGAAAATTGGCAAATTCTTACCTGCTCTTAATTTTTCATTCCTTACAACAACTAACTCTGATTCTCATTATATAACGATTTAATGATTCCATCAGAAAGGCCAATTTTTGGAACATAGATCTGATTTGCTTTAGCCCATCTCATAGAATTTACATAAATCTTGGATGCAGGAATAATAACATCTGCCCTATCGCTTTTAAGATCCAGCTCTGTGATCCTTTCTTCGTAGGTGTAAGAGTTGATCAATTCATCATATTTCTTTAAATAAGCCAGACTTAAAGGTTTACCTTCTTTCTTTCCACTGGTCTTAAAAATATTGTTTATGTTACCGCCGGAACCAATAAGATCTATATCATTAAATCCTTTTGTAGTGTCCTTCACCCAGCTTTCCATTTCTTTCCAGGTACTGTTTTTTACCAGATCGTTTAGCAACCTCACTGTACCGACTTTAAAGGATTTTGAAGCCACGGTCTTGCCGTTACTATAGAGCGTATATTCGGTACTACCTCCACCAACATCTACATAAAGATAATTACAGTCATTTTGAATAAGCGCATGCAAATCTGTAGCTGCGATAATGGCTGCTTCATGATTTCCATCTATTATTTCGATATCCACACCAGATTTTTCCCTGATCATCTGGGTTACTTTTTCCCCATTTTCAGCTTCTCTCATTGCTGAAGTTGCACAAGCTTTGTATTTTTCTACGCCATGAGATTTCATTAATAGGTCAAAGGCACTCATTGTATCCACCATTCTGGAAATATTTCTTTCGGAAATATTTTTTTTCAGAAAAACATCAGCCCCCAGGCGAATTGGCACCCTTACAAGCGAGGTTTTTCTGAAGGTTGGGTCTTGTCCTTCTTTTTCGGTAATAGTAGATACAAGTAACCTTACGGCGTTGGAACCTATATCTATAGCTGCGTAGTTCTTTTGTGAAATCACTCTGTTATTGTTTCAATTTTTTTTAAATAGTAATCGTATAATGCAAACTGAGAGCGCAGAGGAGGTTTATCGTCTATTCTTCGACTATTTGTCTGCTCCGTATCAAAAATTCTTGCTTTCACATTGTCTTTCCAGCTTATCTCAAAGGTCTCCAGGATTTCTTTTTTAATATCTTCATCATAAATGGGACACGAGATCTCCACTCTTTGATCTAAATTCCTGGTCATCCAGTCTGCTGAAGAAATATATACTTTTGGATTTCCTGAGTTCTCAAAAATGTAAAGCCTGGGATGTTCTAAAAATTTATCTACAATGCTTATAGCTTCAATATTTTCGCTCATCCCTTTAACTCCCGGAATCAGGCAGCATATTCCACGTACAATAAGTTTAATCTTCACCCCTGCTGAGCTAGCCTGATAAAGCTTATCAATCATTTTATAATCTGAAAGGCTGTTCAGCTTTAATTTGATTTCAGCATCAATACCTTTTTTGGCTGCGTCTATCTCCCTCTGAATCAGTCCCATCAAAGCTGTTCTGGTATAATGAGGAGAAACTAAAAGATGTTTGTATTTGTTTACTTTATAATTTGTTTCAAAAAAGTCGAAAACCTTATTCACTTCTTTCAGGATTTCGGGATCTGCAGTGAAAAGTGTATAATCTGTATACACCCTGGACGTGGATTCATTGAAATTTCCGGTACTTAAAAATCCGTACCGGCGTGTTCTTCCTTCCTCTTCCCTTTCTATTACACAGGCTTTACAATGGACTTTAAGCCCGGGCACTCCAAAAATAAGGTTCACTCCTTCCTGCTGCATTTGTTCTGCATAACGGATATTCGCTACCTCGTCGAATCTCGCTCTCAATTCAATTTGTACAGTTACCTTTTTACCATTTTTCACCGCATTTATCAAAGAACTAGCGATATGGGAAATTTTTGCCAGCCTGTAGATCGTTATTTTAATGGTTTTTACCTTGGGATCCAAAGCTGCTTCCCTCAGAAATTTAACGGTATAAGCGAAGGTTTGATAAGGAGTGTAAAGCAGGAAATCTTTTGCAGCAATACCTGAAAGGAGGCTGGCCTGTAAAATAAGACCCGGAATAGGCAAAGGATCACGCACTTCGTAATACAACTCGCTGGCGCCAAGACTGGGAAAATTCATATAGTCTCTTCTATTATGATACCTTCCGCCGGGAATGATACTGTCTGTAGAATCAATTCCCATCTTATTCATTAAATAGGAAAGGGTATCCTCATCAATATTCATATCATAAACAAAACGCACAGGATCGCCTTTAATTCTGTCTTTTACACTACTGGATATTTTTTCTATAAAACTTTTACTTAGGTCGCTATCGATATCCAGCTCTGCATCTCTTGTTATTTTAATCATATGAGCTGTTATACTCTCATATTCAAAAATGTTGAAAATACGATGAAGATTATATCTTATAAGATCATCCAGTAACATGATGTACTGCTTCCCATCCTCCTCAGGCAGAACCACAAAACGCTCGATACTCCTGGGAATTTCAATAAGGACATATTTCCTTTCCTTAACAGATCGATCAATAAGCTGGGTGATTCCATGTTTGGGAACATCTTCTTTCATCACCATTTTCACAGCCAAATATGCTGCACTATCTTTAAGGCTGGGTATTTCCGGAAGGTCATTTAGAATAATGGTGACCAGTGCAGGGCTCACTTTAGCAAGAAAAAATTCCTTGATAAATTCCTCCTGTGATTCTGAGACTTCGGTCTCTTTAATGATATTTATGTTGTGATTCCTGAGCCTTGTCTGGATATCCTCGAGAATTTTTAAACTTTCTGATTGCTGACGGATTACTATTTGAGTAATTTTTTCCAGTAATTTACTGGCCTTAATTCCTCCCAAAGCACTTTTCCCTGCTTTACCTGCCAGATCTATACGTTTTACCGTGGCATATCGTACTTTAAAAAATTCATCCAGGTTATTTGAAAATATTCCTAAAAACCTCAATCGTTCTATTAAAGGGACAGTTTCATCTTCAGCTTCCTGAAGCACTCTGGAATTAAATTGTAACCAGCTAAGTTCCCGATTAATATATTTTTTGTTCAGCATAAATTATCTCAAATTCTTAGGAAGTAACGTAATAATTGTTCTTCCGGTTTTAATACGCTCCCACTTATAATTTTCAAAATCGATCACGCAGAGACCTGTGGTAGGGAAGTTATCCAGGTTTTTATCTCCCAGTGAATTTACAGCATTAGTAATAGCCGGGTTATGGCCAAAGATTATTAACTTATCTATAGTATCTGGGCAAGATTTAATTATTTCCAGCAGCTCTTTAGCATCAAAAGTATAGAGATCCTGCCGAATCGTAAACATCTTATCAGGTACTTTTAATTCCTCTTTAAACATTTTTGCAGTCTCCAGCGCTCGTGTGGCAGGGCTGCTCCATAACGTAGCCGTAGGCGAATAAAATTCTTTAAAAGTACCTGCAACCTTTCTTCCATCTCTGTAAGCCCTTTTCTTTAAAGGCCTCTCATGATCGGGAAGATCATGTTTCCAGGACGACTTACCATGTCTTACCAGAATCAATCTTTTCATAGTTAAGGTGCTAAACGTTCAACTTTCCATTTCTCTTCTAATTTAGAAAAGAGAATCCGGTCGTGCAGGCGATTTTGCCTGCCCTGCCAAAACTCATAACTCACAGGAGAAACATTATAACCTCCCCATTCTTCTGGTTTAGGTATTGTTTGTCCCTCATATTCCTTTGTTAGCTGCTCTATTTTCACCTCCAACTCTTCCCGTGAAGATATTGGCTCACTTTGGTTGGAAGCTAAAGCACCTAATTGGCTACCTCTGGGCCTGGAATGAAAATATTTTATAGATTCTTCTTTTGTATTTTTTGTTGCAACTCCTTTAATTATTACCTGTCGCTCCATATTAGGCCAGAAAAAAGAAAGACAGACATGAGGGTTTTTTTCTATATCCAGTCCTTTCTCAGACTTATAATTTGTGTAAAAGGTGAATCCGTTTTTGTCATATTTCTTCAGTAAAACAATCCGGTTTTTGGGAAATCCATTAAGCCCGATAGTAGCAACGTTCATGGCGTTTACTTCTCCCACGCTATCATCATTTTCTGCCTCCACGAACCATTCGCCGAACAAAACAAGGGGAGAAACGGGAATAGGTTTTTCTGAAAACTCATATTTCTCATATGATTTTCTATAATTCTGAAGATCTTTTTCCATTTCTAAATACTTTACTGCAATTTACGGGTTTTAGAGAGAAGTAGAAATGAGAATAAGGAACTTTATTTGAGTAAAAAATAACCTTTAAAGAACAAGCTTAAGAAATTATCATAAGAAAAAATTTACAAGTAAATGAGTAAAAGATTCTTCTCTATAATCTATTCAAAAATGAAAACTTTTCCGTCATCGCAAATTTCGCTATTAGGAAATATTTCAGAAGCTTCTTCTTGAAAATCTTCAATATTAGGATAGCGTGTAGAGTAATGGCCTAAGAGAAGTTGTGAGACACCGGCCTCCTTCGCAATTGCAGCAGCTTGCTTCGCTGTAGAATGTTTGGTAGGTGCGGCAAGTTCAAGCTTGTCATCTAAAAAAGTGGATTCGTGATATAACACTGTTGCCCCTTTTATCTGTGGTACAATTTCCGGATAAAATGCAGTGTCGCTACAGTAGGCATAGCTTTTTACCGGAGCCGGATCTGTGGTAACCTCTGTGTTTGGTATAAGCTCTCCATCTTCAGAAATCACATTCTTACCTTTCTTTAAGCTGTTATAAAGGCTGACATCTATATTATACTCCTGTGCCTTCTGAATGAGCAACTTCCTTTCACCCGGCTTCTCCCTGAATAAGAAGCCATTAGTATAGACTCTGTGATTCAGAGGGATTGTCTCTACTGTAACCTTCGCATCTTCATATATTATTTCTGAAGATTTACTCTCCAGTTCATGGAAGTAAAGCGAATAATTTGTCCAGGAATTCGAGAGTTTTAACTGCAGGGTGATAATTTCTTTAATACCCTTTGGACCATAAACATGAAGATCAATTTCCCGATTCAAAAGCCGAAAAGTAGAAATTAGTCCGACAAGCCCAAAACAGTGGTCCCCATGAAGATGGGAAATAAAAATATGTTGAATTTTGGAAAATTTAATTTTATTTCTTCTTAGCTGCACCTGGGTTCCCTCACCGCAATCAATTAAAAAAATATGGTTTCTAATTTCTAAAACCTGGGAAGTAGGATTAGTAAAAGTTCGTGGAGTAGCAGCATAGCAACCCAGAATGGTAAGTTTCATCATAATATTTCCATACATCTAATACAAGAGGTATTAAAACCCCAGATCCCTTTCAATTTCTTCCATTTGTACCACATCTTCAGCTTCCTGTAATGTAGGTACTACCATTAGTTCCTCCGGAACTTTATCCATGTGAAGCGCGTTATTTACGATTACAAAAGACTTCTTCTGCTTCTTGTGAATATTGGATAACTCTAAGAAGCCAAGTAATTCATCAAGTCGAAGATTTTCATACTTCTGAATATCTATAACAACATTATACGCTATAAATTCATCATGATGCTTTGTGAGATAAGATGCAAAAGATGTGATGGAGTCCTGGTCATTCTCAATAAGGAGATGATTTTCTTTTTCTATAGTCTTCATATTTTTTCTTTAAGCTTAAAGTTAAAAAAGACAAAGGACATTATTGCTTTATTTTTGAAGCAAGTAAATAAATTACAGCCATTCTCACTGCCACTCCATTTTGAACCTGGTCCAGAATAATGGCCTGGCTGGAATCTGCAACGTCACTTGTAATCTCCACTCCCCTGTTTATAGGGCCGGGATGCATCACCACAATCTCTTTGGACAGGCTTTCAAGTATTTTTCTGTTTAGTCCGTACTGCTGGATATATTCTCTGGTACTGGGAAAGTAACTTATGTCCATTCTTTCGTTCTGCACCCTTAGCATATTTGCCACATCGCACCATTCCAGTGCGGCTTTAAGATTTGTTTCTACCTTCACTCCCAGAGATTCGATATGCTTCGGAATAAGGGTTTTGGGACCACAAACTTTAACTTCAGCTCCAAGAAGCTTCAGGGCAAAAATATTTGAAAGCGCAACACGACTATGAAGGATATCACCAACTATCACCACCTTCTTTCCTTTTACAGTTCCCAGTTTTTCCCTGATAGAGTAAGAATCAAGCAAAGCCTGAGTAGGATGCTCATGTGCACCATCCCCTGCATTAATTATTCTTGCATTGACGTGCTTTGAAAGAAAGATTCCTGCTCCCGGATTAGGATGCCTCATTACCACCATATCCACTTTCATAGAAAGGATATTGTTAACTGTATCAATAAGCGTTTCTCCCTTTTTAACAGAAGACGATGCCGCAGAAAAATTTATTATATCCGCACTTAAACGTTTTTCGGCGAGTTCGAAAGATAAGCGGGTACGGGTACTGTTTTCAAAAAAAAGGTTGGCAATGGTAATATCACGAAGAGAAGGAACTTTTTTAATTGGCCTGTTGATCACTTCCTTAAAATGATCTGCAGTTTTAAAAATTAACTCTATATCTTCTTTATCGAGATATTTAATCCCAAGTAAGTGATCCACACTTAGTTCGCTCCTCATTTTCTTCTATTTTGAAATCAGATAAACAACATCTTCACCTTCATTTTCCTTCCAGTTTACTTTTACTTTTTCTTCATTTATTGCATCTACCTGTCTGCCATTATAATCTGGCTGTATCGGTAAATGCCTGCTAAATCTACGATCGATAAGGGTTAGTAGCTCTATTTCCCTTGGCCTCCCAAAAGACTGGATTGCAGTTAAAGCACTTCTTATACTTCTGCCGGTATAGAGAACATCATCTATAAAAACCACTCTTCTATCCTCTACCACAAAATCAATTTTCGTTTTATTGGCTTCCAGTGGTTTTTCTCCTCTTCTAAAATCATCCCGATAAAAGGTAATATCCAGCTGCCCGGACCTGACCTCCTTAATATTATATTCACTTTTTAGAATGTCTTCTATTCTGGATGCTAAAAAAACACCTCTTGGTTGTATTCCTACTAAAACAGTATTTTCAAAAGTGGTATGATTTTCTACTAACTGGCATGCCAATCGATGCAATATGATGTCTATTTCTTTGGAACTTAATAAGACTTTCTGACTCATATTTATTTTAAATGAAGTATTTGAAAAACAAAAGTAGTATTTTTTTTCTTCCGCGTCGGGATGGCTTAAAAAAGTTTGTAGGTTACGCGGAGCACTGGTGCATTTAATGTTAATAGAAAGTTAACTATCCGTATAAATCCTTACTTTTATAGCCTAAAACTAACAATTGCATGAGAGCCAGATTTCCAAAAGCTCTGGAGTTAACCGCTTCACATCAAAACAAAGAAAAACAACAGAAGAAATTAAAAGATGTTCTTTATCAAAACATCAGGGAAAATGAGTCTGTTTTTGATTTTATTCAGGAAAATTCCAGGGATGGCACCTGGATAATCGATCTTCAAAATCCTGTGATTTGTTGGATGAATCCAAAGTTTCGTGAGGTACTTGGAATTAATCAGGAGCACGACTCTCAAAATTATCGCTGGCAGGATTTTGTAAACTCGGAAGATCACTACAAGGTCGAAAATTGGCTAAATTTTACGTCCATTAAAGACTCTGAAATTGTAAAACTCCAGAGTACCGCAGGGTACCCTGTCTGGATGAAATGTCGCACCACCATTATACGTGCGCAAAATAAAAATCCCCTGCTCCTTATAGGTTTGGTAGATGTTACCAAATATAATAATAAAAATCAACCGCTCATACAGGAGCTTCAGCGTTATGAGCATATTATAGAAGGAACAAATATAGGTGTCTGGGAATGGAATATTCAAACGGGAGAAGCCAAGTTCAATGAGCGGTGGGCAAACGTTCTTGGTTATACTTTAGAAGAAATCGAACCCACATCGCCTAATACGTGGAAGAGGTTTGCTCACCCTGAAGATATGGTAAAATGTGACCTGCTTTTTCAAAAACATTTTGCCGGAGAAACCGATTTCTATGAAAGTGAAGCCCGAATGAAAAATAAAGCAGGAGAATGGATTTGGGTATTAGACAAAGGAAAAGTCGTAAGCTGGACTGCTGATGGAAAACCGGAATGGATGACAGGTTTTCATGAAGAAATTACGGAGAGAAAAAAAGAATTTGAAAGAAATAAACTCTTTATAGATCAGGCACCCAGTGCAATTGCCATGTTTGATAAGAACATGAATTATCTTGCAGCTTCCCAAAAGTGGCTGGAAGAAAATAATATTGAAGCTAAAGACCTTATAGGTAAGTGTCATTATGAAGTTTTTCCGCATATAAAGGAAGAATGGCGTGAGATTCATAGCCAGGCCCTGCAGGGTTCTGTAAGCAGAAGTGACGAAGACCGGTATTTAGATAAAAACGGAAAAGAGCAATGGTTAAGCTGGGAAGTAAGGCCCTGGTACAATAACAACAACCAGATTGGAGGTATTCTTATGCATACCAGCGATACTACCGCTTTAAAATCTGCTGAAAAGGAAAACCTGGAAAAACAGGTGCTAATGCAGACCATTTTGGACAATGTGGAAGTAGGTATTATTTCTTGTGACAAGGATGGAAGACTGACTTCTTTTAACAAAGCCACCAAGAAATGGCACGGAATTCCTCTCAAAAACGTTCCACTTTCGAAGTATCCAGAATATTACGGTCTCTTTACTGCAGACGGTAAAACGATGCTGACACAGGAAGAAACGCCTTTATTAAAAACATTGGCAACCGGAAAAATAGAAAATGAGGAAATACTCATTAAACAGCGCAATGGCAGTGCAAAGCTTGTAAGTGTAAATGGATCGCAGTTAAAAGATGCTAACGGGAATGTCAGGGGAGCCGTTGTGGCGATGCACGACATTACTTCCAGGAAGGAAACAGAAGATAAACTAAGAATAAGCGAACAAACCTTCCGTGGAAATTTCGAGAATGCCGCTATTGGAATGGCCATCGTAGGGCTTAAAGGAGAATGGATAGAAGTGAATGAAGCCCTGTGTGATATTGTTGGTTACACGCAGGATGAGCTTGTAGATTTAACATTTCAGGACATCACTCATCCAGAAGACTTAAATAAAGATTTGGAAAATTTACAGCACCTGTTTTCAGGGAAAGGTAATAGTTATCAAATGGAGAAGAGGTACATTCATAAAGAAGGATACCAGGTAAATATTATACTTGCAGTTTCAATTGTAAGAAATACTAAAAGCAAACCTCTTTATTTCGTTTCTCATATTACCGATATTACGAAGAGAAGAAATGCCGAAAAAAAATTACAGCAAGCTCTCGCACAACTAAAAGGAATTTTTGAAGCAAGTAGCCAAGTGGGTGTAATAAGTGCCGATATTAATGGTATAATTACAAATTTTAATCGTGGAGCCGAAAACTTATTAGGATACTCCAGAGAGGAAATGGAAGGAAAAAAATCGCCTGCCCTTGTTCATCTTCCGGAAGAAATAGAGGAGATAGGCAAAGAACTCAGCGCGCACTTTGGTCGGGAAATTAAAGGTTGGGAAGTTTTTACAGCCCTTGCCAAAAATGGGGATTATGACACCCGCGAATGGACCTATACAAGGAAAGATGGCACACAGTTTCCGGTCCAGCTCACTTTTACAGCCATACGCGATAATAATGAAATTATTGGTTACCTGGGAGTGGCTGCAGATATTAGTGAAATAAAAAAAGTAGAACAGGAGATCAAATCTTTACTGGACGTAACGAAAGACCAGAACCAGCGCCTTCGGAATTTTGCACATATTGTATCGCACAACTTGCGTTCCCACTCCGGGAACTTCGGGATGTTACTGGATCTTTACAAACAGGATCATCCGGAGGCAGCCGAGAATGAAATAGTACAGTTACTGGGTACGGCTTCAGATAATTTGAAGGAAACCGTCGCCCACCTTAATGAAGTTGTTCTAATGAATACTAAAGTAGCTGATAACTTACTTCCCATTAACCTGAAGAATGCTATTAACAGAGCAACGAAGAACGTTTCTGCGCTTTCCAAAGAAGTAAACCTCAAAATCACTAATAATGTTGACGCCAATTTTGAAATACTTGGAATACCTGCATATGTAGAGAGCATTTTGCTTAATTTTCTTACTAACGGAATCAAATACAGATCCCCGGACAGAAAAAGCTATATTAAACTTAATGCAAAGAAAAATCAACACTTTACAATTCTAAAAATTGAAGACAATGGGCTGGGAATAGATCTTAAGAAGTATGGAAACAAATTATTCGGAATGTATAAAACATTCCATCGTCATAAAGACGCTCGCGGAATCGGGCTTTTTATCACAAAAAACCAGATCGAAGCTATTGGCGGAAAAATTGAAGTAGAAAGTGAAGTTGGTAAAGGAACAACATTTAAGTTATATTTAAAATATGAAGAAAATTGATCTCGCCTGTATAATTGATGATGATCCTATTTTTGTATTTGGAGCAAAGAAAATTATGCAGTTTGCTGACTTTTGTAATAGTTTTATGGTTTACCATAACGGTGAAGAAGCCATTAATGGCCTAAAATCCATCATTCTTGCCAAAGAGAAATTACCGGATATTATTCTGCTCGATCTCAACATGCCCATTATGGATGGCTGGCAGTTCCTGGATGAGTTCACCCAAATTCCTGCTGAACATGAGATCACCATATATATCGTTACTTCCTCTATAGACCCAGAGGATATAAACAGGGCTAAATCCTACAACAGGGTTACAAATTATCTCGTAAAACCGATTTCTATTGAAGGCCTGCGAAAAATACTTGAGGATAGCTAATTTACTCGATAATCGAGATTTTAATGCTCTGAGGCTTGCCTCAAAATCGAAAATTATTTCTTCTTAATGCTTCGTGGGCTTGCCCCGAAGCAGTTTACCTGTGCTATTTTAGATAGGATAAAAATCGGGACAAAAATGCTATATTGAACAAAACAAAAGTTATGATTCAGGTAGATATATGGTCCGATGTTCGATGCCCTTTTTGTTACATCGGAAAGCATAGGTTTGAGAGCGCTTTGGAGAATTTTTCGCATAAAGAAGATGTAGAAATTGAATGGCATAGCTTTCAGCTTGATGCGAATATCGAGACGAATCCGGAGATTTCTACTCTGGAGTACCTTGCAAAGGCTAAAAATATTTCTGCGGAACAGGCAAAGGAAATGTTTGCCGGTGCACAAAAAATGGCTTCAGAAACCGGACTGGAAATGAACCTCGAAACTTCTGTAGTGGCAAATTCTTATAAATCACATCTCCTCATCCAGCTGGGAAAGTCCAAAAATTTAGCAAATGAGGTGGAAGAAGCACTTTTTAAAGCACATTTCACAGATGCAAAAAACATTGATGATAAAGAAGTGCTTGCTGAAATAGCCAAATTTCTTGGTATAGCCGAAACTGAAGCAAGAGAAGCCTTAAATTCTTCAAATTTTGCTGCTGCGGTAAAAGAAGATGAACTGCAGGCCCAAAGAATTGGAGTAAGAGGTGTTCCTTTCTTCGTTTTCAATAATAAATATGCAGTTTCAGGCGCGCAGGCTTCAGATACCTTTTTGGAAGTGCTGCAAAAGGTATGGCAGGAAACTTCAGCATAAATTTTTCTGAAGAACAATCTGTTTTTTGATCCTGCTCCAAAATGAGGTACGAAAATTGGCAATTTTCGGCATTGACCTAAGGAGCTTTTAATGAAATTTCAAAAGGGTTAAAAACAAGATTCTCATCTTAGCCTTCGACAAGCTCTGGCTGACACAAGCTTGAATTAAGCACGAAAATTGGCAATTATCGACATTGACTTTTATCTACGACCACTGTAATCTTTCTTATGGAGCGGGATAAGTGTAAATACCTGGAAAAACAGTCAGGCTGAGCCTGTCGAAGCCCATTCTTACTTTTACTCTCTAGCTTCTACAAGCGATGGCTCACAAAAACCAGAATAAAGTACGAAAATTGGTAAATTTCGACCCTGTTTAAAAAGCTTATCAAGTTGCATTTTTCCGAAAGCACAATAAAACGACATTCTTCAGCTTAGCCTTCGACAGGCTCTGGCTTACAAAATTCTGAGGCACGAAAATTGGCAAATTTTGAGCTGCACCCTTTTCGAGGACCTGGGAATTTTTTCGATTTAAATTATTAGATATAAAAAAAGCTCCCTGGTTTCCCAGAGAGCTTTTCATTGTTATAAAATATCAGGATTATTTTCCTTCCATTTTGTCTTTCAATGCCTGAAGATCTGCATTAACATCACCAATAGTGGTGTTTGAGCTGTTTTGCGCGGCAGCTTTCTTCGCAGCCTGCTTAACGATCTTCTGCTCTTCCTCTCTGTGAACAGCAGCGTGAGACGCCACTACTCTCTTGAATTCTTTATTGAATTCAATGATTTGGAATTCTGCAGATTCACCTTTCTTCAGTTTGTTACCGTCTTCTTTTTCAAGGTGTCTCTGTGGAACAAATGCAGTAATATCTTCGTTAAAGTCGATAGTAGCACCTTTGTCTACGATTTCAGAAATTTCAGCAGTATGAGTAGTTCCTACAGCGAATTCATCTTCGTATTTATCCCATGGATTGCTCTCAATTTGTTTGTGACCTAAACTTAGTTTACGTCCTTCAACATCAAGTTCCAATACAACCACTTCCAGAGTATCACCTACATTAGTGAATTCTGATGGATGTTTGATTTTCTTGGTCCATGAAAGATCAGAGATATAGATCAATCCGTCGATTCCTTCTTCAAGTTCTACGAACACACCAAAGTTGGTGAAGTTACGTACAATACCAGAATGTCTGGAACCTACAGGATATTTAGAAGTAATATCTGTCCATGGGTCTGGAGTCAATTGCTTGATACCAAGGGACATTTTACGGTCTTCCCTGTCTAAAGTAAGGATTTGAGCTTCAACCTCATCTCCAACATTTACGAAATCCTGAGCAGATCGTAAGTGAGTACTCCAGGACATTTCAGAAACGTGGATAAGTCCTTCAACACCTTCAGCAACTTCGATAAATGCACCGTAATCTGCGATTACAACTACTTTACCTTTTACTTTATCTCCAACTTTAAGCTCATTGTCAAGTGCTTCCCAAGGATGCTGACTCAACTGCTTAAGACCTAACTGGATTCTTGTTTTAGCTTCATCGAAGTCAAGAATTACCACGTTAAGTTTCTGGTCTAGCTCAACAATCTCGTTTGGATGGTTGATTCTTGACCAGCTAAGATCGGTGATATGTACAAGTCCGTCAACACCTCCAAGGTCAACAAATACTCCGTAAGAAGTGATGTTTTTAACAGTACCTTCAAGTACCTGACCTTTTTCAAGCTGACCGATGATTTCTTTCTTCTGCTCTTCAATATCGGCTTCGATAAGCGCTTTATGAGAAACAACAACGTTTTTGAATTCGTGGTTGATTTTCACAACCTTAAATTCCATTGTTTTACCTACATAAGCATCGTAGTCACGAATTGGCTTAACGTCTATTTGAGAACCTGGCAAGAACGCCTCGATTCCAAATACGTCTACAATCATACCACCTTTGGTACGACATTTTACAAATCCGTTTACAATAAGACCTTCGTCATGTGCTTTGTTTACTCGTTCCCAAGCCTTGATAACACGGGCTTTACGGTGAGAAAGGATCAATTGTCCTGTTGCGTCTTCACGAACATCAATTAAAACCTCAACAGCGTCTCCTTCTTTAAGATCCGGGTTGTAACGGAATTCATTTAAAGAAATAACTCCTTCACTTTTCGCGTTGATATCGATAATCGCATCACGATCTGTAATGTTAATCACAGTTCCCGTAACAACCTCATCATTAAGTGTATCTACGAAATTCTCTTCTACCAATTTTTCGAATTCTTCCAGCTTCTGGTCATCAATTGGGTCTATGCCCTCTTCATAATTGTGCCAGTTGAATTCTTTAAGGAATTGTTCAGGATTTTGTTGTTGAGCAACAGGTTCCGGTTGTGAATCTGTAGCCATTCCAGCCACTTCCTGAACTTCAGGTGCGTTAGATTCCTGAGATTCTTGTTTGTTTGTTTCTTCAGCCATTGCTGATAATAATATTTGTATCCTGTGTTTCTTCGGAAGAAATTCTGCAATTAAAAACACAGAAGTGATTTTAGTATTTGATTTTCAGCCCTTTTTGCTCTCCCGGATAATTGCCAAAAAGGAGCGCAAAAATACAACTTAATTTCTGAATTTCAAACCTATAAACTTATCTTTTGAAGATCATTTTAAAAATTTCTGAAAGAAATAGATAAACTGAAACAACTAAAAAGCCAATTCACAACCTATTCTGAAGATAAAGATTAAAAACAACTGATTTTCAATAAGATTAACTACTTTTTTTGTGCAGCAGCGATAGCCTCTTTGGCTAATTCCATAATTTTTTGTGACTGTTCCTCCAGAGTTAAATCAGAATTATCAATTTCTATAGCGTCTTTGGCCATAATCAGAGGAGAATCTTCACGGGTAGAATCCATATAATCTCTTTCTTTTACGTTTTTAAGCACATCTTCATACGCTACATTTTCACCACGCTCACATAATTCTTTATATCTTCTTTCTGCACGGGTTTGCGTAGAGGCGGTCATAAACAATTTTAAATCGGCATCGGGAAAAACAACAGTTCCAATATCCCTGCCATCCATCACCACACCTTTATCTTTTCCCATTTCCTGCTGTTGTTGTACCAGCATCTCCCTCACTTTAGAAACCGTCGCCACCTTACTTACATTGTTGGAAACTTCCATTAAACGGATTTCTTTTTCCACATTTTCTTTATTCAGATAGATTTCTCCATAACCCAATTTTTCATCGAAAACGAACCTTAGGTTAATAAACGGCAAGTGACGAAGAATTGCTTCTTCATCAAAGTTGGTCTCTGTCACGAAAAGATGGCGCATTACATATAAAGTAACCGCACGATACATCGCTCCGGTATCAACATAAATATAGCCCAGTTCCTTTGCAAGCTGCTTTGCTATAGTACTTTTCCCTGTAGAAGAAAATCCGTCTATAGCTATAGTTATCTTTTTATTCATAAATTCAACATACTTAAAAGTCTCGGCAAACTTACTTATTTGAAAAACAAAATTAGAAAGAGTTTTTACGTAAATTTTTTTCTAAGATATACCTATTTACTCATTTTCTTAGATAATCCTCTAAAGATGTAAGCTTTAAGAAATTATAATAAATATAAACCGTAAGTATAAAGGTTTTTGAAGTCAGTTGTTAGTTACATATAATTTGTTTGTGATACACTTTGTCCTTATTGACCATTTTGGTTAATAGATTATCAAAGATTGTGGCCTTACTCTTTGAGCGGTTGATCCTAAAACAAAATTTATTAAAATATCTGTTGATATTGAAATCGCTGACCCAAAAAAATATGTTGTTCTTATCCAGGATTTGATTTGATGGATCTTTGTGTGCAAGGTCTTGAAATTCAAACCAGAAAATCACACGCTTTTGCAATCGGCCTATAACCGAGACATTTATCTGTTGTTATTTTAGCGTCACGGCTGATATGATCAACAAAGATATATTGTAGGGATCTGGCCGAAAAATCACCAATACGCATTGCCTACATTCTCTTGATCTTGCCATCATTCGTTAGCTCAACAGCCGTTATCGCTTTCTTTTTCCTGGCTTTATAACTTCTGCCGATTTTTTCCTTTTCATGCCCACCCAGAACAAATTCATCAACGTGGACAGTTCCATCCATAGTATCGTTACCACTGCTTTCCATGGCTTCCCGAACTTTGTGCATAAACAGCCACGCTGTCTTTTCTGTCACCCCGAAACGTACAGAAACATAACTCGCCGAAAGATTTTAGGTGCTGGTAGCCATCCCGAAGACGATAAAAAAAGCCTTGCGCACGCCAAACTTGACTTTATGGAAAGGGTTTTGGAAGTAGCGGATTACTGGTGCGAACAAATATTGCAGGTCCTTGAGAAATCCTTTTTTACCTGGGATTTTTATGACCACATTTACGGCACATAAAACCATCATTCCATTTAATCCCCGCCAGGTATTCTTTACAAGCTCCATCTGTTTTTAACCAATCAGAGAACTCTAGGAGATTTTGACCCTTGAAAATATTCATAATTTCCCTAATTTTCTTGACTTTTAAGGTATGAAATTGAATACTGACCTCTGAAGATTTAATTATGAGGACACCTTTGGTAATATTCTCTAATGAACGTAGTTTAGGAGAAAGTAAAAAAGATTATTATGAATAAATATATTGTATTGAAAAAAAGACCGGAAGGAAAACCTTCCCTTAATGATTTTGAAACAAAAGAAACAAAAAAGCCGCAACCCGGCGAGGGAGAGGTTCTTCTCAAGGCGTTGTACGTTTCTGTAGACCCATATCTAAGAGGAAGAATGCGGGATGAAAAGTCTTATATCCCACCATTTAAATTGAACGAACCAATGGAATCTATGGTCGTTGCTGAAGTTGAGGATTCCAAAAAAGAAAACTTCAGCAAAGGAGACTTTGTAAGCGGCATGTTGGATTGGCAGGAATACCAGGTTTCAGATGGCAAAGGGCTTAACAAAATAAGCAAAGATAATGCTCCCTTATCGGCTTATTTAGGCATACTCGGTCTCACAGGTATTACAGCTTATCTGGGACTGGAGAAAATAGGTAAATTGAAAGAAGGAGAAACTCTTTTGGTTTCAGGAGCGGCCGGTGCTGTTGGTAGCATTGTGGGCCAAATAGGCAAAATAAAAGGTTGTAAAGTAGTGGGAATTGCCGGCAGCGACGAGAAAATCAAAAAAATAACCGAGGAATTTCAGTTTGATGAAGGTATAAATTATAAAACTACAGATAATATAAAGCAGGAAATTAAAAAGGCATGTCCAAACGGAATTGATGTTTACTTCGATAACGTTGGCGGTGAAATACTGGATGCGGCAGTGTTGAATATGAATAAGTTTGGCCGTGTAATAAATTGTGGTGCTATTTCTATTTACAATGCTGAAGAGCAACCTACAGGACTCCGGCTTGAACCTTTTTTAATTAAAAGTAGTATTTTAATGCAGGGCTTTACAGTTAGAGATTATGCCGAAGATTTTCAGCCTGCAATAAAACAACTTTCGGAATGGTTAAAAGAAGATAAACTACAATATGAAGAGACTATAGTTGAAGGATTTGAAGAAATTCCGCAAGCTTTTCTGGATCTCTTTGAAGGAAAAAATAAGGGGAAAATGGTTGTAAAAGTTTAGGTGCTTTGAGCAAATTATTTAAAATAAAAAAGAGGTTGTTCGGAAATTCCAAACAACCTCTTTCTAATTCTAGCCTGTACTTTTATTGTGCCTGGTCTGTTGGCATAATATAGACATCATTAATGTTCGTTCTTTTTGGCTGGGTTAAAGAATAGTAAATCGCATCTGCAATATCCTGTGCCTGCAAGGGCGTTAATTCTTTAAACATTGGCTCCATATCTTTCTTGATTTCATCATCGGTAATTGTATCTGTTAATTCTGTGGATACAAAACCCGGATCAATAGAAGTTACATTAATTCCGAAATGTGGAGCTAATTCTGCTCTAAGGCCTTCAGTAAACATTTTTACCGCTGCTTTTGTAGCACAGTAAACTGCACCACCAGGATAATATTTTCTTCCGGCGCTGGAAGAAATGTTTATTATATGTCCGCTTTTTTGCTCCATCAAAGTGGGCAGAACTGCGGCTACACCGTTCGTTACTCCTTTAATGTTTACATCTATCATTTTATCCCACTCCTCTGTATGGAGGTTCTTTATATATGAAAGTGGCATTAATCCTGCATTATTTATAATTCCGAAAATGCTTCCGAATTCTTCTAAAGTTGCTGATACAATTTTCTTAAAATCTTCTTTACTGGTGACGTCTCCCGAAATTACCAAAGCCTTTCCCCCATTCTTTTCGATTTCATCTTTCAAAGATTTTAATCTCTCTTCACGGCGCGCGCTTAATACAACATTTGCTCCTTCCTGAGCTAATTTTTTGGCTGTCGCTTCTCCAATTCCGCTAGATGCTCCGGTTATAATAAGTGTTTTTCCTTCTAAATTCATCTTGTTTATTTTTTATTCAGATAAAAGTTAAGGTTTAGGCGCTTCAAAACCGTCAAATTTAAACTTTTAATATGGGTTTAACTGCTTCACTTAACCTATATCAATATTTGACATTTCAGCCTCTTAAAATTTTTATGATAGCCGTTAAATTCCAAAAAAAATAACTTGAGTAAGAACTCTGCGAAAGCAATTCGGTAAGTCCATCTGAAAACGCTTGACTGGAATATCCCGATAGGCAGAATAAAAAAAAAGGAACTTTACGAATGGATTCTATAAAATCCCTTTTTTAAAATGTAACTTATTTCTTTGGCGGTTGTGAAGGTCTCACTTCAATTTTACTTGGTAAGGTACGAGGATTCATTTTTAGAAGATCTACTACAAGTTCTCCTATATCTTCAGGTTGAATTTTCCAGCTATCTTCGGGGCTTGGAGTGTGATCATTAAAATGAGTCGCCACAGATCCCGGCATTATTGTACTTACGTTTATTCCCTTCTGTCTCAGGTCCAGCATGACCGATTGGGTAAAACCTGTAAGACCAAATTTACTGGCGTTATAAGCTGAGCCACCCGCAAAGAAATTGGTTCCTGCAAGGCTGGAAATCGTAATAAGGTAACCTTTTGATTTACTAAGAGCATCTAAAGAGGCTTTTACACTATAAAACACTCCCGTTAAATTAGTGTCTATTGTATCCTTCCATTGTTCAGGGGTTAGTTCTTCTATAGATGCAAAGTGACCTACCCCCGCATTCGCTATTACGACATCTAATTGTCCCCACTTATCGTGAACCTTTTTAATTGCCTTTTCCTGACTTTCGAGTTTACGTACATCGGCTTCCACACCTAGTACCTCACCTTTAGATTGGAGTTGCTTTGCAGCTTCTTCAGCACGTTCAGCAGATCGGCTCGTGATGGCAACTTTCATCCCTAAACTTAAAAGAGATTCTGCTACTCCGTATCCTATTCCTTTAGTTGCTCCTGTTATAAATGCTACTTTTCCTTCTAATGAATTCATATTTTACTTTATTTGTTGAATTATTTTAAATCTAATGAAGAATGACTTTCTACTCAAAGATAGAGAACTAATTTCTTGTTAATTTTAAGTCGTTAAGCGTGCGCAAAATGTAAGTTAAAATCTTTCACACAAGCACAAAAAAAGTAACTTTGCACAAAATTAAAAATAGCTTCATTTGGAGCTTTTGGAAAATAAAACTGTTTAACCTGATTTAAAACATAGTCCCTTGGAAAATATAAAAGCTCAAAATTTACTAAATAGAATCCACCGTGATTTAAACCGCAACGGAATCATCATTAATACTCTTGTAAAAGACCTTCAAGAATTAAGAGATCTAGTAGTAGAAGAAGGTAATCCCTTGCTGGCAAAAGTTATCAGGTTAGCCTATGAACACATCGAGGCTTGTGAAGGTTTTGAGATTCCGATTCCGGACGACGAACCAATTGAAGAAGGTGACACTACTGAAGAAACCGAGAAAACTAGCGGACAGGAAAGTTTAGAATATTTATTTTCTTTGATGGCAGATCCTTCTAATAAAGTTAACGAGATAGAACTTCGGGAATATGTAAATGCCTTCAGAGCCTATGAGGAGGAGAACTAGCATTTTTCTTTTTCTGTAAGGAAATCTGGCATAAATTTTAAAGAGACAGATTTCGTTTCAGTTTAAGAATAAATACTTGCTAAAAAATTGTTGATGAAAAGGAAAGCGAAATCTAGAAAGAAGTCGCGTATACGCTTATTGCACCAGTATTATAGTTATACAGGATTCTATAAGTTTGTATGGAAGAGTATAAAGAAAGCAATAGTTCCAATCGTTCTTTTTATAGGAGCTCTACTGGCTCTCGACTATTTTGTACTCGACATAGAAGGAATGCTGGTAACAGTTACAGAAACCTATTCTCCGTTAGGGATTATTAGTGTGTTCTTTATTTCTGAATCGTTGCTTGGTCTTGTGCCTCCCGAATTATTCATTGCCTGGTCTGGAAAATCAGCCAGCCCTATCCTGAATCTTTCATTGTTGGCAGCTGCTTCCTATGCTGGAGGGATAGTGTCTTATTTTATTGGGAAAGGCATCACCAAGATCCCTTCTGTACATGAGCAACTGGAAGTAAATATGGCTCAACATATTGCCAATACAAGAAAATGGGGCGGTTTTTTAATTATTGTTGGAGCTTTACTTCCAATTCCGTTTGCTATAACAAGTATTGCTGCCGGCATAATAAGATTTCCCTTTCTAAGTTACCTTATGTTCGGATTGCTCCGATTTGTAAGATTCTATCTTTATGCACTCGTTATTTTTGAAATGGTTTAAAATACTAAGCTTAGTCCTTAAAATCTTCAAAAAGAGCACTAAAATTTTCCCAATAAGCTGTGGCATCTATATGATTTGAAGTAAATTCAATCTGAACCAAAATCAGATTGAATGGATTCAAAGTTTAAAAAGATGGCCCGGATAGGCTATGTGGCTAAAGGTAGTGTTTACGCCATTACAGGTGTATTAACTTTTATGGCCGCTTTTAACCTGGGAGGACAAAAAACAGGAAAATTACAGGTAATCGAATTTCTCGAAAAACAACCCTTTGGAAATGCTCTTTTAATTCTTATAGGTTTGGGGCTTTTGTGTTATGCAGGCTGGCGTTTTATACAGTCCATTAGCGATCCTGAAGATATAGGATCAGATAAAAAAGCCAAGGCTAAACGTACAGGTTTCTTCGTAAGTGGCTTAATCTACCTGGGGTTAGCCGTCTATGCTTTTATGCAGCTTTTTACTGCAGGATCTTCCGGGGGTGGAGGTGGTCAAAGTTCCTCCTTTCTGGCAGGACAAGCAGGAGTCTATATTTTTGCTATTGTTGGTGCCGCGTTGGCGGTAGCAGGCTTTTTTCAAATCAAAAAAGCTTATACCAATGAATTTTTGAAAAAGTTTAATTACAAATCTATTTCTGAAGAAAAACGAAGAAAAACGATTAAAAATACTGGATACCTTGGACTAATTGCCCGCGGTATTATTCTGGGAATTTTGGCTTTTTTCTTTATCAGGGCTGCCATAGAATCAAACACATCGGACATTAAGAGCACAACAGATGCCTTTTCTTTTATTCAGGATTCCTCATATGGTTCCTGGTTACTGGGAGCAGTTGCAGCAGGTCTGGTGTGCTATGCTATTTATATGTTTATGATGGCACGTTACCGTCAATTTCAAGACGGTGAAAATGAATAATCTAATATTAATCAACTAAATCAATTAATTATGTTAACGATAATTCTAAATATTCTTTTACCACCTGTAGCAGTTTATATGAAACACGGAGTGGGATCTACACTGTTAATCAGTATAATATTAACCATTATAGGCTGGATACCGGGTGTAATTCATGCATTTTTGGTTAATGGAACCGAATAAGAAAAGTAGCTGTTGATAGGGGTATTAGCAGCTATTAACCAAAACAGGCATTTTTTTCTTTAGAAGAGAAAAATGCCTGTTTTTTTGCATTTAAAAATTATGAAGAGAATTAAATAGCTTTAATTCTCTTCATCCTTAGACACCTCCTTCTGCCACTTCCATGCACTTTTTAAAGCTTCTGAGAGGCTTCGACTAGCATTCCAACCTAAGACATTATTAGCCTTTTCTGTATCAGCAAAAGCAGCAATTACGTCTCCCTCTCTTCGTTCCGTAATTTTGTACGGCAGCTTTGCCCCCGTAGATTCCTGAAAGGTATTAATTACCTCCAGAACGGTATTACCCTTTCCTGTTCCAAGGTTGAAAACTTCATAATTAGATTCTTCTTTACCTTCAATTAATCGTTCCAAGGCTACTACGTGTGCCTGAGCGAGATCCATAACATGAATGTAATCTCTTATACATGTTCCATCACGGGTGGGATAATCATCACCGAAAACCGACAGTTCCTGTCTTCGACCTATCGCTGTCTGGGTAATAAAAGGAACAAGATTTTGAGGAGTGCCAATAGGAAGTTCCCCTATTGCTGCTGAAGGATGTGCTCCTATAGGGTTAAAATATCTGAGTGAAATGGCCTTTAAACCTGTTGCTACTTTACAGGTATCGGCTATAATCTCTTCTCCAATCTGTTTCGTATTTCCATAAGGTGACTCTGCCTTTTTTACCGGTGCATTCTCATTAATTGGAAGTTCGTCTGCCTGGCCGTATACTGTACAGGAAGAACTAAAAATAAAATTTGCCTTCGGTTTCTCCTGCAACTCCTGCAAAAGATACACAAGAGTGGAAAGATTGTTTTCATAGTACAATAGAGGATTTCCCACACTTTCACCCACTGCCTTAGAAGCAGCAAAGTGTATAACGCCATCAATATCCGTGTATTTTTCAAAAAATTTCTTTACAGCCTCCTTTTCGCGGAGATCGATTTGTTCAAAAGCAGGTTTTTTTTGGCTTATGCTTACTATTCCCTCCAGTACATTTAAAGAAGAATTTGACAGATTATCAATAATTACTACTTCGAAGCCTTTTTCCTGTAAAGCCACTACCGTATGAGAACCAATAAATCCTAACCCTCCTGTTACTAATATTTTTGAGCTCATTTGTTTCTGTTCTTTACTGTGCAAAATAGGAAAAATAGATCCTTTCCACTTCCTATTCTTTCAAAAAATCTGAATGATTTTTATTTATTTTTTAGAGAATAGAATAAAGTAATTAGAGGCAAAATTCCTTATATCCGCTATCTTTGCCATTGGAAATTAAATACTATGCAAAAAGAAAGCAAAAGAAAGACGTTTAAATGGATAAGCATTCTCGAAGGACTTTCCTACTTAATACTACTACTAATTGCAATGCCTCTAAAATATTTTTTTGATCAGCCAGAGATGGTTCGTTTAGTAGGAATGGCTCATGGTGTTTTATTTATTGCTTATGTATTAGGTGCAATGCTGCTCTACAAAAGCATGAAGTGGAAATTAAAGGACCTTACAATAATATTGCTCTGCTCGTTACTTCCTTTCGGGCCGTTTTACGTCGACAAAAAATACCTTTAAATCATGAATTTTAATCAGGATTATAAGCACATTTTCTGTCTTTTAGAAAACTTATTAGTATCCCAGGGAGTAAATACGGTACTGGCGATGTATATTAATTTGTTGGTTAACCTAAGTATTCTAATTCTTCTAATTTCACTTATTAATTATGTTATTAAACGCTTTGTGGTTGAGACTTTTAAAGCTTTTACAGATAAAACAACCACGACCTTTGACGATTTCCTGATAAAAAGTAATTTTCCAAAATATGTAGGACAGATTATTCCTTTGCTAATCATATTTTATTCGGTCCCTCACATATTTGCAGATTTTCCTCTTCTGCTTCAAGGAATCCTTTTCCTGTTCAATATCTATGTTATTATTCTGGCAGTATGGCTTGTGCGAAGTCTTATCCGTACCTCCCGAAATTACCTGATGACCCGGGAAGAGTATGGAGATAAACCAATAGAAAGTTACAGTCAGGTAGTTCTTATTATTCTATGGGTGATAGGCTTTATGTTTATTTTTGCCGAAATTACAGGTAGATCTGTCATCAGTTTTGCTATATCTCTTGGTGCTGCTTCCGCAATACTACTACTTGTATTTAAAGATACCATCCTGGGGTTTGTAGCTTCTATTCAGGTTTCAGTGAATGATATTGTAAGAATAGGAGACTGGATCACCTTTAGTAAATATGGCGCAGATGGTAATGTAACCGAGATTAACCTCGCCACCGTGCGGGTGCAAAATTGGGATAATACCTTTACCACAATTCCCACCTATAGTCTCATTTCTGATTCGTTCCAAAACTGGAGGGGAATGCAGGAAAGTCCTGGCAGACGTATAAAAAGAGCTATATATCTTAAACAAAGCTCTGTAAAGTTTTTAACTCCTGAAGATCTTCAAAGATTCAGGAAAATTAAATTAGTTTCAAATTATGTAGAAGGTCGTCAGGCGGAAATAGATAAGTATAATGAAAAAAATAATGTTGATAAAAGTATTTTTCTAAACGGTCGCAATCAAACTAATCTGGGGATATTTAGAAAATATGCCGATACGTACCTACACGAGCATTCTGCAATTAATAAGGATTTATACATTATTGTAAGACAACTTGCGCCAACCGCACAAGGTTTACCACTGGAAATTCTTTGCTTCAGCAAAGACAAAAGATGGGAAAATTTTGAATATATAACGGCTGATATTTTTGATCATTTGATAGCGTCTGTTTCTTTTTTCGATCTAAAGCTTTTTGAATCACCTTCCGGAGACGATTTAAAAAATATTATAACGGAGTCCAGTGGAAGGCAAGATCAGATTTAGTTATCTTAGCTACATATTCTCCTGAATGAAATTAAAAACTTTTTTACTGGGTTTTGGCATTCTTGCCGTCTTACTGACACTGGCACCTATAATTGCAGCCGATTACTGGTGGATTCGTATGTTTGATTATCCTCATACACAGCTCACTATTCTAACCATGGTAGCCCTGGTGGTTTACTTCGCAAGGTTCGATATGAGATCCTGGAAGGACTATGCTTTTGTTGCAGTTCTCAGTGCTTGCTTCATATTTCAATTGTCAAAAATTTACCCTTATCTTCCACACAACCAATATGAGGTTGGAGAAGCTTCAGAAGACATTAAACAAGAAAATACTCTTCGCTTTTTTGCTGCAAATGTTCTACAGGACAACAAAAATTCAGATTTAATTATTAAGGAACTAAAGAATCAGAATCCGGACATAATTTTATTAACTGAAACAAATCACAACTGGAAGAAAAGCCTGAGTGAAGCGACATCAAACTTTCCTTTTAAAATAGAAGTACCCATGGATAATACTTATGGTATGCTTTTATACTCAAAACTTCCTCTAAAGAATTCAAAAATCAATTTTTTGGTAGATGATAGTATTCCTTCCATAGAAACTATTGTAGAATTGAGATCAGGTAAGGATGTACAGCTCTTTGCTATTCATCCTACACCTCCAATGCCACAGCACAACCCCTCCTCTACCGACAGAGATGCAGAAATGATGATAATTGCCAAAAAAACAAGAGCATCAAAATTACCCGTAATTGTTGCCGGTGATTTTAATGATGTAGCCTGGTCCAGTACTACGGGACTCTTTAAGGCTGTTGGTGGGTTACTCGACGTAAGAGTGGGGCGTGGATTTTTTAATACTTTTGATGCTACCAGTTCTATTTTGCGTTGGCCTTTGGACCATTTTTTTGTCACAGAAGATTTTCGTCTGGTCGACTGCAGAACAATTGCCAATATTGACTCTGATCATTTCCCTTTTTACCTCACTTTAAGCTTTGAACCCGAAAACGCCAATATGCAAAAGCCGGCAGCACCAACAAAGGAGCAAATAGTAATGGCAAATACCCAGATAGCTGAAGCTAAAAAAAAACAGGAGGAAGAAAACAATAGAAATAAAAAGGAGTAAAATGTTTAGCATCCTCAACTGTTAAGAATTCCTTAATCTCTATTATTTCTAGGATTTTGAATGAGGTAAATGCTATTTTAGAAGGAATTAACAGCGAATTTAAATGCAGCAAGATAGTCGTGCTTATAGCGTAACAACAGTAAAAGATTCGTTTGAACGATTTTATGATAACTTTATTGAACAATTGCCCGGCATAGGTCTGGGTTTGCTTATTATCATTCTTGGTGTGCTTATTGGAAGCTGGATTGGCAGATTTGCTACGCGAAGAATATCTGCCCGTACTAATGACCCACTAATGAGTCGGTTTCTTGGGAAAACAATACGTTTTATCTTCCTGCTCGTCGCAGTTATGCTTGCATTAAGGGCTGCAGGTTTAGGAGGAATTGCTACCGGAATTCTTACAGCTGCCGGTGCAAGTGCCGTAATATTTGGCTTCGCTTTTAAAGATATAGGTGAGAACTTCATTTCCGGGATTATTTTAGCTTTTAACAGACCTTTTGATATTGAAGACACGGTTGAAATAGGAGAAAATTTCGGAAAGGTGAAAGGTCTCGAATTTCGCTACACTAAATTAAAAACCTTTGATGGTAAGGACGTATATATTCCAAATAGCGATGTTCTAACAAAACCTGTTACAAATTTTACTGAGGATGGTTTCTTTAGATGGAACTTTACTATTGGTATTGCTTATGAAAACAATATAGACGAGGCAAAAAAAACTGTGATGACCGCATTACGCAAAGAGCCTACAGTTATTGAAGATAATGAGCATCAGAACTTTGTGATAGAAGACGAACTTGCTACGAGTACAGTAAATCTAAAAGTTTTCTTTTGGGTAGACACTAAAGATTTTAGAAGATTAGCACTCATTACTAAAGGAAATGTGGTTAGGGCCGTTAAAGAAGCTCTCGAGGAGAACGGTTTCTATATGCCTGCAGATATTCAGGAAATAAAGTTATACGGTGCTGGCATGGAAAAAGATTTTCCCGTACGTATGAACAAAGCCGAAGAGAAATAAAATTATTTTTCTAATCTATCTTTCACAAATTCAACTTTAGTTTTACCATGAGGTTTAGGCTTCCCACTTCCATCTAAAGAGACCATAACTATTTTATCAATTGTAATAATAGTTTCCCTGGTCATCTTATTTCGTACTTCACATTGAAGGGTAATAGAGGCTGTACCAAATTTCACGACCTCGATTCCAATTTCCACAATATCGCCCTCTTTAGCAGAGCTGCGGAAATCTATCTCACTCATAAATTTTGTAACTGTCTTCGGGTTCTCTAATTGAATTATGCTATACAGTGCACATTCTTCATCTATCCATTCCAGCAATCTCCCTCCAAATAAAGTACGATTAGGATTCATATCCCCGGGCTTCACCCATTTTCTAGTGTGAAATCTCATTTTTTTATTTTTAAAAGTAATAGAAAAACATGAGCTGATAAAACCCTGTCATTAGAATTGGATTATTATCAGAATCTGAGAATTATATTTCGTTTTCTTTATTTCAGCTAATAAAAAAATACTATTACCCTACTAAAGAAGCCCGCGTGCAGCCGTGATAATTTCTTCATGATCAAAAGCTAAGTCCGGAAGATTATTTATACCGAACCAGCCCGCATCTTTAGCATCATCTCCTGACTTTAATGTTTCTTCAGAATAAATACGGCTCAAGAATGCTATAGAAATCATTCTCCCCCGTGGGTCTCTACCTGGTTTTCCAAAAGCACGAATTTGTTCCATAGAATCTATCTTTACTCCAGTTTCCTCCAGCAGTTCCCGTCTTGCCGCCTGTTCCAGGTCCTCTCCTTCTTCTATAAACCCACCTGGTAGCGCCCACTGGTCTTTAAATGGATCTTTCTTCCTTTTAATTAGTAAAACTTTAAATTGACTGTCACTGTGGCATAACACCACACTATCTACCGTTATCGCTATCTCTTGCTTTCCCATTTTAATTTAGTGTTTTTGGTATTTTGAGTTCTGTTCCAAACTTCTCATTAAGTTTTTTAATAAAATATGCTGAAAGTAAAGGAGAAGCTAATTCCATATTTTGATGGACAAAAAAATACACATTCTTTAAACCCAACTTATACCATTCTTCCAAACGCTCCAGCCAGTCATCCAGCCTTGTGTAGTCAGTTTCGTGGTTAGCTCCATTGTACCTTATAAATGCAGTATCTGTTGTAAGGCGCATATGTAATAAATCCCTTCTTCCTGCGCTGTCTGTAATAATATTGGAAATATTGTATTTAATGAGTAACTCATTTAGTTCCTTTGCAACTACTTTATCATTATGCCAGTCGCTATGTCTAAATTCTGCTGCAAGAGGAACTTCCTTTGGCCAGTGTTTAAAAAATGGTTCCAACCTATCCATAAACTTCGGCTGAAAATTATCCGGCATTTGAAGAAAGACCATCCCCAATTTATCCTTTAAGGGTAACATGTTAGTGATAACATCGTCTACAAGTTCTTCACAGTTGTTCAATCGCTTTATATGGCTAATAATGCTGGGTATCTTAGGAAAGAACTTAAAGCCTTCTTCGGCTTTTTCTTCCCATTTTTCAAATTGTGCCTCAGGAAACATCCTATAAAAAGAAGCATTTAGTTCTATGGAGTTAAACTGCGTGCTATAGTAGGCTAATTCGTCTTTTGTTCCTCTAGGGTAGAATTTTTTAAGATCTGTCTTATTCCATTTTGCACATCCCACCCTGACGTCATAAAAATTTCTTGATCCTTTTTCAGAAAGGATTTTTTCTGTTTGCAAATGAGTCTCAGGTAAAGCAAAATTCACTCTGCCAGGATCATCAACTTTTCCAAACTTCATTTAATATTAATTTTAAAATTTGTTGAAATAGACAGTTTTTCTGTTTACAAACTCCCGAATTCCATGTTCAGAAAGTTCTCTACCGTAACCCGAATCTTTGGTCCCACCGAAAGGTAGTCGCGGATCGCTTTTCACCATATCATTTACAAAGACGGCGCCATCATCAAACTTTGGTACCAGCTTGGCCGCAAATTCTGCGTCCTCTGTATAAATAGAAACTCCCAGTCCAAAAGCAGAACTGTTTACCAGTTCTACAGCTTCATCCGGATTTTTAAAAGTAGTAACACAGATAGCCGGTCCAAAAGTTTCTTCCTCAAACATGGCCATACCTTTTTTAACTCCCGAAACCACAGTAGGTTCAAAGTAAGCCTTTTCCCTTTTTCCACCGGTAACCAGAGTAGCCCCCTGCTCTATAGTTCTTTTAACCTGATCTTCCAGGTCCTCAGCTAAATCTTCTCTTGCTAATACTCCTATAAAAGTTTCTGAATCCATGGGATCCCCGCTTTTAAGCTCTTTTACCTGTTTTACAAACTCTCCCATAAACTCCTGCTCTATGCTTTCCTGAAGAAGTAAACGTTTTCCTGCAATGCAACTTTGGCCTGTATTCTGAAAACGAGCCATCACGCAGGATTTGACTGTCTCAGGAATATTTGCATCCTCAAATACTACCAAAGCATTACTTCCTCCCAATTCCAGCACAGATTTTTTTATTTCTTCGCCGGCTATCGAGGCAACAGAACTACCGGCCGGTTTACTTCCGGTTAAAGTAACTGCTTTAACTCTTTTGTCCCGAATAACAGCTTCAATCTTTTTACTGCCAATGGTAAGGCTTTGAAAGCAATTTGCAGGAAATCCAGCTCTTTCAAAAACTTTTTGAATATTCTGCGCTGTTTTCATCACATTACTCGCATGCTTTAGAACACCAATATTACCCGCCATTAATGCAGGAGCAGCAAAACGAAATACCTGCCAGAATGGATAATTCCACGGCATTACCGCCAATACAACTCCCATAGGTTCATAGCTTATATAACTTTTTTCCGCATCTGTTTCTATTAGTTCATTGGCTAGATGTTCTTTTGCATTTTCTGCATAGTATTCACAAACCCAAGAGCACTTTTCAACTTCAGAAAGAGATTGTTTTATAGGTTTACCCATTTCTAAAGTAATGTCTTTCGCATACTCCTCTTTGTTCTTCATCAATTCTTTTGCTGCTGCTTTCATTAACTTCGAACGTTCCTCAAAAGGAGTTATTTTCCAGGAAGAAAACCTTCGATCCGCAGCTTCTAGAGCTTCTTTTACCTTCTCCTCACTAAGTTCCTCAAACCTTGCGATTTCATCCCCATTATATGGATTATGTGATATAATCATTACACTTATTTGTTATTGTGATTCCGTTCAATATAACAAGAAGTGACAGGTTAATGAGAGCGATTAAGAGGATTTTAACTACGAGAATGTTTATAAGTAGTTTAAAAGTACACTGTTGTACTTCCATAATTACTTCAGAAATAATTAAATTTAAAAAACTTCTTCCTATGAACCCACGCGATCTACATTTATTGGAATCAAGACCACATATTCCTTCCGCAAAAATTACCGAGAGGATGAGTCCTGATGAGAAATTTCAGAACAGCACTTTACGTCCTGTTGCCAAGCTTCAGGATGAACTACTAATTGCAGTTTTTAGAAATTACATTGCAAAACATAAGAATATGTTTTACGATCTGAAGACAGATGAACGTTTGAAATATATTGAAAATGCTATACAAAAGGATATAAAATTCAGGAATAACTTAAAGGGTATTATCATTGGCCAGTTTACTCTGGAAGAATATGCGCTGTATATCCGGAACTCTTCTGCCCTCAATAAACGAATGATGAATATCGTAAAGGAACGGCTGCAGTCAAATATTCAGCTTTTAGAACGCGATCTGACGTACTAGAATCCCTATTATTATTGTAATGGCGAAACTCATAAGAGTACCGATGAGCACATATTCTGTTTGTTTTCTGGCTCCTGCTTCAGATTTATCACTAAAGCGTAAAATGGATTTTGCGGCTATTAAAAATCCTATTGCAGAAAAATTATTGGTTAGTATAAAGGTAAGCACCAGGATTCTTTCAAAAATCCCAATATAACGTCCCGCTGCTTCCAGGCTACCGTTTCCACTACCTGATTTAAGTTCGTTATGCCATCGCTGGGTAGCTTTACCTATAAGAAAACCTACAGGAAATATTGCGATGAGATAACCAATTGAGATCGCCAGAAAGGCAGAAGAAGAAAAACTTCTTTCCAGAAATGGCAAAATTTCATCTGAACCATCCATGATATAGATCCAGGCTATTAAAATAATTACAATATGAAATAACTGATCCAGCAAGAAGATGCGGAGGTTGTCCTTTGTACTGCTTAATTTCCATAAATCAATGCCGAAGTGAGTTAAAGTAATAAACAAGGCTATGTACCATAAGTGCCATTGTTGCAATAGTATATACGTCAGTAAACCTGCTAATATGGAGTGAATGTATAGGTAAAATGATTTAGCCCTTTTCTCTCTTTTTTGTAAAACCCATGCGGTAGGTTGAAAAACAAAATCGGTTAAAATATGTGCGAGTAACAGTTGTAGCAAAATTTGGGTGGCCATCATTGCTCTAAAGATTTAGTAATAACCTGCTCATATCTTTGCAACAAGACAGATACTGCATCCCATCCTGCAGCTTTTTTCCTTTGATTTACAGCAGATTGAGAAATGTGAAGTTTCTCTGCTATTTCCTGCTCTTTTAATCCTTTAAGAAGATGATAAATGACTTCAGCCGAAGCAATACTCCACTTATCCATTAGCATATCCAAAAGAAGGAAACTGGCATAAAATTCAGCATTTAAGTTTTCTTGAGGTGTTTTGAGAACAATGGTCCGTGACTCATTTTTTATTTCATCAAGGCTGCGACCTGAAAATTGAAAAGCCTGTCCGTTAGACTCTGCTATAGAAGGTCTCTCAAATTCATAATCTCCTATTCCTATAGCTATTTTTAAGTCAGCTTGTTTCACAAATGCTTTGCCTCTGGATTTTTCTTTGTCCCGTACAGCATTTATGGCTGTTTTTAGGATTAGTGAAATTTCCAGAGATTTTTCTGGCGTTCGAACAATTCCCTGAAAACTGTCTCCTCTGTAAATCTTAAATTTTAACCCTGAACCATAGATTAGATTCATTTCTTTAAACTCTTCTTTAAGTGTAGATAATACCTTCGAAAGCAAATCTTTAGTATAATGTGAAGAGTTTACCAGGTCTGCTGTGATCACGGCTATCATAGTTCGAATATACAAAAAATAAGGACATAGGCTAATTTTATCTCTTTATAAGCATAAAACCTTATAAAACTACTTTATAAGCATTAAACCTTATAAATATAGCTTATAAGTACAATGACTTATTATGATCAAAAAAAAGCGGTTATTAAACTTTTGCTAATTGTTCTTTTAAAAAAAAATTGATACCTAATTTTAAGAAATGAAAAATTATAAATTTAAAATGAATAAGAAAGAAATTTACTATAAAGCAGTGGATGCCGTAAATGAGCGAATAGAAAAATATCAAAAGGAAATGGATATGATCAAGGAATCCATGGATGCAAACGATATCAAAACAGACTATGACGAAGACAATCGTGGCAAATTACTTGGTGATTTTGAACAAAATGCCGGCTATCTTGATGACTCCAGGCAAATGAAGGAAACATTAAGTGAAATCGATCTGGATCATTATAGTGAACGAGTGAGTTTTGGAAGTGTGGTAGAAACAAATAAAAACCTCTACTATATTGCGGTCCCTATAGGAGAATTACATATGGAGAACGGAAGCAAAGTATATGCCATCTCCACCGAAGCTCCTATTTACCAAGGACTAAAAGGAAAAAAAGCAGGAGAAAGCTATACCTTTAATGATCAGGAGTTCAAGATTGTAGGAGTACATTAATTATTCGGGATACTCAACTCTCAGGTGATAAATATTCTTAAGCTTACGTTTTAGAATTTTCTTTACAAGTTGAATTTCCTTAAATGTGATATTGGAGTTTAAAAACTGGCCATCTTTCATCTGTTTATTAATAATTTTTTCAACAAAGTCATCTATAAGTACAGAAGTTGGCTCTTTTAAACTCTTACTGGCAGCCTCCACACTATCACACATCATCAAAATTGCAGTTTCCTTACTAAAAGGAATGGGTCCGGGATAGCGAAAGTCATCAGGATTTACTTCTTCACTACTACTTTCCTTTTCTTTCATAAGAAAGTAATAAACAGTGCTCGTTCCATGATGGGTTCTAATAAAATCTATCACTCTATCTGGAAGATTATTCCGCTTGGCAATCTCAATACCCTTAATTACATGTTCAATAATAATCTCTGCACTTTCGCGGGGTGAAAGTTCATCGTGAGAATTAACAGCAGTAGTTTGATTTTCTGTAAAGTAGGTCGGGTTCTGCATTTTACCAATATCGTGGTACAGCGCACCCACTCTTACCATCATTGCATTTGCCTGAATTTCGTTAGCTGCAGCTTCGGCAAGATTGGCAACATTTAATGAATGGTGAAAGGTTCCCGGCGCCTTTTCTGCAAGTTCCTTCAGTAATCTGGAATTCGTATCAGATAGTTCCAGCAAAGACATATCGGAAACCATTCCGAAGATCTTTTCGTAAATATAAATAAGCGGTTGAACAAAAAGCGTAGCGAGTCCACCAAGTAGAAAAGTAAGAAATACCTCCCCTTCCACATCGGCTATACTTCCCTCCTGAATAATGGTAAAGGCAAAATAGGAAATAATATATACCAGAGTTATCTGCCCCACCGATATAAAGAGATTTGCTCGCTTATACAATTCTGAAACCGTTAGAATTGTTACAATACCAGCTATAATTTGCAGAAACATATACTCATAACTATTAGGCACAATAAACCCCAGCAACAAAACAGTTATAACATGTGTAAAAAGCCCCAATCGCGCATCAAAAAAAGCTTTGAGAGTTAAAGGCAAAATACAAAGAGGAACCACATAGACGTAATCTATGTTAAATTTTACCACCAAAGTGGTAAGCATTACCATAAAAATAATATTAAAAAATATAAAAGTAACTTTTACATTATTTTCAAATATATCTCTTCTATACTTTCTAATAAAGAGCAATAACATAAGCAAAGCCAGAGCTACCAAAGTACTATAGCCAACCAAAATCCAGTTGTGATTGTCCTCGCTCCATACCTGCGATTCATATTCCTGTTTAAGGGATCTGAGAATGTTATACTTGGCATTATCCACAACCTCCCCTTTTGCAATAACCCTACTCCCCTGCTCAATAATACCCCGTGTATACGAGATATTATTGAGTTTACTTTCCAGCTCTTTTTGAGTGAGATCGTTATTGTAAACAACATTGGGTTCTACGGAATTAAAAAATACTTCCAGCAGTTCGGTTCTAAAGAATCCAAGATTTGCCTGATCTATTTCGTTATTGAGAAAAGTGCTGATATCTCCCTGCTTCAGGATCTTCTTATAGGTAACTTCGTAGGCTTCATTTCCCTTTCGAAGATAAACCAGCTGCTCAGGTTGCATCCTGCTACTCTCCTGCAACAAGCCATTTTTGTAGATTTTCTCTATTGTGTTTTCTACAAAATTATTCAGCGGCCTTTCTGCTAAGTCAAGTACGCTATCACTAAAAGTTCTTTGAATTTCCTGAAGTCCATCGAATTTCACTCTTTCTACTACAGCCGTATCAAATTCATAGTAAGGGATAAGACTATTCCTGATTTCCTGTCTTTCCTCCTGGATCTCCTCTTCGGTCTTTAAAATTGCAAAATCAAACGGAGCATAAAGATTTTCATATTGCCAGGGTTTATTCTTGGGGATGTCGTACTTAAATTTCCCTCCCTTAGGCAGCAGGTAAACTATTAAAACTGCGGTGAGTATAAATAAAAAAACTTTATAAAAAAGTGCCTGGTTTTTATAAAGGTTATTTACGAAATTGCTCATACATAAATTCAGCTAGTAATCAAATGTACTAAAAATCACCCTGAATCATAACCTATTATTAAGTTCCTTATAAAATCATTAACTTCGCAACACCACACATACAATAAAAAATTATGAATACAGAAGTAGTAATAGTAAGCGCAGTACGTACTCCCATAGGAAGTTTCCTTGGGAGCCTTTCCAGCGTACCCGCCACAAAATTGGGTTCTGTCGCAATACAAGGAGCATTAGAAAAAATAAACCTGAAGCCTGAGCTTGTAGAAGAAGTTCTAATGGGAAACGTTGTGCAGGCTGGCGTGGGACAGGCACCTGCAAGGCAGGCTGCCTTAGGTGCAGGTATCCCAGCAACAGTTCCGTGTACAACCATTAATAAAGTTTGTGCAAGTGGCATGAAAGCCATGATGCAGGGAGCTCAATCGATAATGCTGGGCGATACTTCTATTGTCGTTGCCGGAGGTATGGAAAATATGAGTCTCATTCCGCATTATATTCACCTTAGGAATGGTAAGAAATTTGGTCCCGCAAATATGGAAGACGGCCTGCAAAAGGACGGACTTGTAGATGCCTACGATCAAAATGCCATGGGTGTATGCGCAGACTTATGCGCAAACGAGTATAATTTCTCAAGGGAAGATCAGGACACATATGCAATGCAATCCTATAATCGATCCACAAAAGCCTGGAAAGAAGGTAAATTTAATAATGAAGTAATTCCTGTTGAAGTTCCACAGCGAAAAGGGGCCCCTATTGTTGTAAAAGAAGATGAAGAATATAAGAATGTGAAGATGGACAGAATTTCTTCTCTTAAACCTGCTTTTAGTAAAGAAGGTACAGTAACAGCTGCAAATGCTTCTACAATAAATGACGGTGCTGCAGCAGTGATACTAATGAGTCGTGAAAAAGCTGAAGAATTAGGTTTAAAAATTCTCGCAACAATTAAAAGTTTTGCAGATGCTGCTCAAGAGCCAAAATGGTTTACCACATCCCCTGCTAAAGCACTGCCCAAAGCATTGGCAAAAGCCAAAATTAAACAGGAAGAGGTAGATTTCTTTGAATTTAATGAAGCTTTCTCTGTTGTAGGTCTCGCTAACATGAAAATTTTAGGACTTAGTGATAAAATAACCAACGTAAACGGAGGATCTGTTTCGCTGGGACATCCACTGGGATGCAGCGGTGCCAGAATTGTGGTAACTTTATTAAATGTGCTGGAACAGAATAATGCTAAAATAGGTGCTGCAGCAATTTGCAACGGCGGTGGTGGTGCCTCAGCTATGATAATAGAACGTCCTTAACTTCTTTTTAATTTCTACTGAATGCAATATGGTATTTGCCATTTGAGTATCGTTCCAATTCGAATTTCTCCTTCCCATCAAAGTGAAATGGTTTCCCAGGTATTATATGGTGAACATTTTAAAATCCTTGAAGAGCGAGGTAAATGGAGCAGAATTCGTCTCGCTTTTGATGAATCTGAAGCATGGATAAGCAACAAACAACATCTTAGAATAGAAGAAGAAGAATATAACAGTCTGCTAGGTCAGGATCTAATATTATCGGCCGATTTGCTTAGTTATGTGGTAAATAAGCAGGGGCATTTAATGGCTGTTCCCTTAGGATCATCTTTAAATTTTGTTCAAAAACTTCAACATAGTTTTGAAGGGGAAATATCTTCAGGTATAAGCAATAAAGAGAAGTTAGTGCATTCTGCTCTTCTATATTTAAACTGCCCCTATTGCTGGGGTGGTAAATCTCCTTTAGGAATTGACGCGAGTGGTTTTACACAAATGGTCTATAAATTGAATGGCCACAGAATCAAAAGAACTTCTGAAGACCAGGCAAGACAGGGATTAGCATTAAGTTTTATTGAAGAAAGCGAACCCGGAGATTTAGCATTTTTTGACAATAATGAAGGAATCATTGATCATGTAGGTATCATGATGCAGGATAATTATATTATCCACGTAGACGGAATGGTGAGAATAGATCGTATTGATCATTCCGGAATCTTTAACGTTGACCTAAAACGACATACTCATAAACTTCGTGTCATCAAGAAAATTATTTAAAACAAAAAAACGACATTTACTCACTTCCGTGCATAAAGCGTTGTTTTTCGAGTAGTTCTTCTTCAGATTCTACATGGTCTTCATCAGGAACACAACAATCTACGGGACAAACTGCAGCACATTGTGGCTCCTCGTGGAAACCTTTACACTCTGTACATTTATCTGGAACTATGTAATAGATTTCGTCACTTACCGGTTCCTGTGATTCTTCAGCATTTGCACCTTTCCCGTTAGGTAGTACCACATTACCCTCTAAATCTGTACCGTCAGCATATCTCCAGTCATCAGCTCCTTCATAAATTGCAGTGTTTGGGCATTCCGGTTCACACGCACCACAGTTTATACACTCGTCGGTTATTACAATCGCCATAGCTTATTATATTTGTAAAATTTAAATCATACATTCATTAAAATCCCTACAGGTTTAAGAAAAATCAATAGTTTTTCCCATGCGGAAATTTTAATTTCGCTGCAAATTTAACGTCAAAAGCATTCATAACCAAATTAGGCAATGACATTCCACGATAGAAAATCAAATTTTATAGAACTCGGAAGATTTCTTGGACAATTCACACTTACTACTGAAGAAACTTCAGAAAAGACAGTTGAAAATGAAGGATTATACAATGAATTGAATACTAAAATTGATAATGCCGTTCACCATAACGGATGGTTTACCCGTGAGAATATAATTTTTTCAATAAACGAGTGGAGCAAAGCACTTCAGAAAGAAAATCTGGACGCCTGGCTGGAAAAATATGGCCTCGGTGACCATGGAAAGCAAAAAACTGTGGCCGTGATCATGGCAGGAAATATTCCACTTGTTGGTTTCCACGATTTCCTGTGCGTTCTTATGTCGGGGCACAAAGTGCTGGTAAAGCAATCCGGTAACGATAAGCTGTTACTGCCGATAATTGCCAAATTTTTGATACAGCTAAATTCCGAATTCGAAAACCTTATCCGTTTTACAGAGGATCAGCTAAAAGATTTTGATGCGGTAATTGCCACGGGAAGCAATAATACCGCGCGTTATTTCGAATATTATTTTAAAAATAAAGCAAGCATCATCAGAAAAAACAGGAATTCTGTAGCTGTTCTTACGGGTAAGGAAAGTGAGCAGCAGCTAAAGGATTTAAGCCGGGATATTTTCCGGTACTTTGGTTTAGGCTGCCGTAATGTTTCAAAACTTTATGTGCCGGAAGATTACAATTTTGAGCAATTTTATCCCGCAATGTTCGATTGGAACGATATTATGAACCATGCAAAATATGCCAATAATTACGATTACAACAAGGCAGTATATTTAATGAGCGAATTTAAAATTCTGGATAATGGATTTTTACTTCTGAAGGAAGAAGAAACTTTCGGCTCTCCTATTGCCACACTTTTTTACGAGCGTTATTCTTCTGAAGAAGATTTAAAATCAAATCTTGAAGACAACAAAGAAAAACTACAGTGCGTGGTTTCTGAAGGTTTTATGGATACTGAAGTTAAATTTGGAGAAACCCAGCACCCTAAGCTGTGGGATTATGCAGACGATGTAGATACGCTGGATTTTTTACTAAAGTTATAACCTCAAAATCCTCGCTGCAATAACCACTGGCATTTCATTTTTTCCCATCTTTGTTTAATAAAATCAACCAATTCTTTTATGAAAAAACATAATTTTAGCGCAGGTCCATGCGTGCTGCCACAGGAAGTTTTTCAGGAAGCTTCACAGGCTATATTAGATTTTAATAATTCAGGTCTTTCTATTTTAGAAATTTCCCACCGTAGTCCGGCTTTTGTAAGTGTTATGGAAGAAGCCAGGCAACTGGCGCTGGAATTATTGGGACTGGAAAATAAAGGTTACAAAGCTGTATTTCTTCAGGGAGGTGCCAGCATGCAGTTTTTAATGACTGCCTATAATTTACTTCAGGATAAAGCAGCTTACCTTAACACAGGCACCTGGTCCAGCAAAGCAATTAAAGAAGCAAGATTATTTGGAGAGGTCGTAGAGGTAGCATCTTCTAAGGATAAAAACTTCAATTATATCCCAAAGAACTATAACATTCCGCAGGATATAAATTATTTCCACTGTACAAGCAACAACACCATTTTTGGAACCCAGATAAAAGATTTTCCTTCTGTCAATGCTCCCGTGGTATGCGATATGAGTAGCGATATTTTTTCCCGCGAACTGGATTTTTCTAAGTTCGACCTTATTTATGCCGGAGCTCAGAAAAACATGGGACCCGCAGGTGCCACGCTTGTGATTATTAAAGAAAATATCCTCGGAAATGTGAACAGGCAAATCCCTTCTATGATGGATTACCAGGTGCATATCGAGAAAGACAGTATGTTTAACACTCCGCCGGTTTACGCCGTTTATGTTTCTCTGCTTACCCTTAGATGGATCAAAAATAAAGGCGGAATTAAGGCTATGGAAGCATTAAACAATAAAAAAGCCGCTCTTCTTTACGATGAAATTGACAGAAACCCTCTTTTTAAAGGTTTTGCTGCGACTGAAGATCGCTCTGTAATGAACCCAACTTTCAATTTAACAGATGAAAGTAAAAAAGAGAAATTCGACAGCCTGTGGAAGGACGCAAACATTAACGGTTTAAGCGGTCACCGAAGTGTGGGAGGATATCGCGCTTCCATGTATAATGCGCTTTCTTTGGAAAGTGTACAGGTTTTGGTAGATGTGATGAAGAAGCTGGAAAAAGAAGCTTAAACATCTTCTAAAGTAAACTTCTTCGGTTCAAGCCCAAAGCATTAAGAGGAAATAATTTTCGATTTCGAGGCAAGTCCCGGAGCGTTAAAATCTCGATTATCGAGTAAAACCGAAAAGGAAAAAATAATTTTGCCGTTATCAATTTCATCTGAAATATTTCAGCAGGTCGATAATTGGCATTTTTGAACCCTCACCATTTTTAAATGAAAAAGATGAAAGTATTAGTAAACGAAGGAATATCGCAGAATGGCATTGATAACCTTGAAAAAGAAGGATTTGAAGTCATTGTAACCAAAGTAGCGCAGGGACAGCTCATAAATTACCTCAATGAGCATCAAATTGATGTGATTTTAGTCCGTAGTGGCACCCAAATACGCAAAGAACTTTTAGATGCGTGCCCAAATCTTAAAGTTATTGGCCGCGGCGGAGTTGGTTTGGACAATATCGACGTAAAATATGCTGAAAGTAAAGGACTGAAAGTATTTAATACTCCTGAAGCTTCTTCCAACGCAGTAGCAGAGCTTGTTTTTGCTCATTTGTTCAGCGGAATCCGGTTTTTACACGATTCAAACAGGAATATGCCGCTGGAAGGTGATTCCCGCTTTAGAGATTTAAAAAAATCTTATGCCCCGGGACGGGAATTGCGTGATAAAACCTTGGGAATTATCGGTTTTGGAAGAATTGGCCGGGAAGTGGCAAAAATCGCCCTTGGCCTGGGAATGAAGGTTATCGCCAGCGATATTAAAGTTGGAGAAGCAAAAATCACCCTCGAATTCTATAATCATCAAAGCATTACCATTCCAATAAGAACAGAACCAATCCATCAGCTTGTAAAACATTCAGATTTTATTACGCTTCATGTTCCTGCACAAAAAACGCCAGTTATCGGCAAGCAGGAAATAAACGCGATGAAAGACGGCGCAGGTATTGTAAATGCTTCCCGCGGAGGAGTGATAGACGAAGAAGCCCTTCTGGAAGCGCTGGAAAGCGGAAAACTTGCCTTCGCAGGACTTGATACTTTCCAAAATGAACCTTCTCCGGCCATCAAGCTGCTTATGAATGAAAAAGTTTCGCTTAGTCCGCATATCGGTGGTTCAACAATAGAAGCGCAGGAAAGGATTGGAGTAGAATTGGCAGAAAAAGTAATTGCTGCCCTCAAGAATAATTCATAAATACTTCTTAAGCTATTCCTGTAAGTTATTGTTCATTGTTTATTGTTTATTGTTTATTGTTAAATGTGATTGTAGTATTTCTTTAACGCTCTCCCTCTTTTGAAAGCTGTAAATTGAATTTTATAAAAAAATTAAAAGTTATGGCATCAATATTAGATATTCTTAATACGCAACCGGGAGAAAACTTAATTGAAAAAGCGCATAAAGAGACCAATGAAAGTAAGGACGATATCACTTCAGCTTTAGTGATGGGAATGCCGTTAATCCTCGGTGCGCTAAAGAACAATTCAGAAAAAGAAGAAGGCGCTAAAGCTCTTGACAAAGCTCTTAGTGACGATAAACACAAAGGTGATCTTCTGGAAAACCTTCAGAATTCAAAAACAGGGGAAATCACGGGAGAAGGAGCTAAAGTTCTTGAAAATGTACTGGGAGGACAAAAAGATATTATTGAGGAAACTTTGTCGAAAACCCTGGGAATGAGCAAAGACTCCATTAGCACCATTCTGAAATTGGCAGCTCCGGTTATTATGAGCCTGCTTGGAAGCCAGAAAAGAATAGACGGAGTAAAAGCTGATGGACTTCCCGGTTTAATAGAATCACTAATGGGAGCAAGCTCAGCTCACGACTCTTCTCTTATAAAGAGCCTGATTGACAAAAACAACGATGGAAATATTATTGATGATGTTACCGGAATGGTGCTTGGTGGTGGCAAAAAAGGAAAAGAAGGCGGAAGTATTCTCGGTGGGTTCACCGGCGGAAAGTAATTTGGGAATAATTCTTGAATAGAAATTTTAAAATAAAGTGATGAAGAACATAATTTACGTGCTCCTTCTGGGCCTTTTTATTTATAGCTGTGGGTCTTCGAAAAGGAGTATGCGACTTACAAACGCCAAGAATGACACCGTTAGAATTGCTAACGACAGCCTTGAATATGAAATAATTATTATTGAACCCGGATTTAATCTTTTCATTAACTCTATTGCACAACCAGAAGGCTACTATTCACAGAACTACCTGGAGAATAAAAACCGCCAACTGGTTATAGAATACAATAATCGCGTTATGCAGCCACAGCGTTTCGATCCCAATTTGTATGTCAATGAAATAAATTATGAACCCCGTATAGATTATGGTTACGAAGTAAACTATTTGCTTTACAACTATTTTGTCTATTTCAGCCGGCAATATAACCAGCGGTTTCCCGTACCCACACGTATTTAACTTACAGAAGTTCGTGTTGTTTTCTTTCATTTAATATATTTGCAGCATGGAGAAGTTAAAAAAACATTGGGGAATAGATTCCAACTGGCAAATTCTTGTGATCCTGGTCGTATTTGCTGTTACGGGTTCCTCTTCTGCAAAGCTTGCGGGACCTTTAGTAGAATTTCTTGGATTGCACCAGCAAACTTCACACTGGCTTCTTTACTGGTCTCTTAGGATTTTACTTATTTTTCCTGTTTACCAGGTACTTCTTGTTTCTTTTGGTTGGTTATTTGGTCAGTTTCAATTTTTCTGGGCTTTTGAAAAAAAGATGCTTTCCAGGTTAGGAATGGCTAAACTCCTCCGACTATAATTTGAAATTCTTTCAGAACATATTTCTTGTCCTTTCTACTGTGCTGATACTATTGCCATCGGCAGTAAGCTTTGCGCATATTTTTAGTGGTCACGGGCATCAACTGTGTGATGATTATGCCGAAACCCACTATCATGCAAAATCCGTGGATTGTGAGCTCTACAAGTTTCATAAAAATCCCGGGCTTCAACTGGAATTCCTTGCGTTTGAACCTGTAGAAGTTAAGGTTCAGCAAAAAGTTATTTTCAATTATTATCAGTTTTTAAGTGATTATCAAAAGCTTCCTTTTGAGCTAAGAGGGCCTCCTCAGCACGTATAACTTCCGTCTTTTAATCCCAAAATACTTTTGGGTAAGAATGTTATACTAATCATTTAAAATATTACATGAAAAGCAAAATTTTATTTGTGCTGCTTCTGGCAGTCACACCGTTTATATATGCCCAAAATCACTTTTCAGGAACCGTCACCGATGCCGAAACAGGTGAACCTGTCATAAGTGCAACAATATACCTGCCTCAACTGGAAAAAGGGACACTTTCAGATTTTAAAGGCAATTTCAGTTTTAGCGATATTCCTGAAGGAACTTACAAGCTTGTAATTTCTTCTGTGGGTTACAGTTCATTTTCAAGGGAAATTAGACTTCCTTCCGAAGAAATAAGCATTACAATTCAACCTTCTGCTATAGAAATGGAAGAGGTCATCGTTTCTACACCTTTCCACCAGCTGCAAAGTGAGAACGTGATGAAAGTAGATCGCGAAAGCGTTTCAACATTGAACCGGAAAGGAGCTATTACGCTGGCCGATGGAATTTCCCAAATGCCCGGTGTAGAAAGCATTACCACCGGAATTGGGATTGGCAAACCAGTAATACGCGGACTCAGTTCTAACCGCGTTCTCGTTTATACCCAGGGCGTAAGGCTGGAAAACCAGCAATATGGAGATGAACACGGACTTGGAATTAGTTCAAAAGGAATAGGAAGTGTGGAAGTTATAAAAGGCCCTGCTTCCCTTCTCTACGGAAGCGATGCAATTGGCGGTGTGCTCTATCTCAATCCGGAAAGGTATGCGCAGGCAAATACCACTAATGCAGAAGTTGATGGAAGTTATTTTAGCAATACTTTAGGTTATCAGGCAAGTGCAATGACCCAAACATCTGGTGATAAATTGAAGTTTATCGCCCGCGGAAGTTATGCTGCACATAGTGATTATGAAACCGGAAACGGCACCAGAGTCACAAATACCAGATTTAATGAAACGGACTTTAAAGGAGGTTTTGGCTATCAGGATGCCCGGTATAAAGCAGATTTACGATATAATTTTAACCGATCCAATATTGGAATCCCTGAAGAGATCGGTATTCAAAATACTGAAAAAGAACCGCTTCTCCCCTACCAGGAAATTGATAATCATATTGTAAGCCTGGACAACCGCCTGTATTTGCCAAATTCGAGCCTCGACCTTAAAATTGGATATCAGTTTAATAACAGGAAAGAATTTGAAGAAGAGCATGCTCATGAAGAGGAAGAAGAACATGAAGGTGAAGAAGAACACGAAGAACATGAGGAGCATGAGGAGCACGAAGAAGGTCATCCTGCTTTAGAAATGCATTTGGAATCCCTCAACTATAATTTGAAGTATAACCTGCCAAAAACGGGAAATTTCGAGACTATACTTGGAGTGCAGGGCATGCACCAGACAAATTCCAACTTTGGTGAAGAAATTTTAATTCCCGATGCAGAGATGGCTGACTTCGGAATATTTGGTACGGCACATTTTCATCTCGAAAGCTGGGATTTTCAGGGTGGTCTGCGGTATGACAACCGAACAATCGACAGCGAAAACTATGGGCATGATGGAGAAGAATCTTTTATTACAGCTGTGGATCGCTCTTTTAATAGTATAAATGGTGCAATTGGAGCTAAATACCAATACCAGAGCAAATTTATTGTAAGATTAAACCTCGCCAGTGGATTCCGGGCTCCTAATTTAGCCGAACTGACTTCCAATGGCTCACATCATGGCGCAAACAGGTACGAAATTGGAAATGCCAATCTTAATAATGAGCAGAATTTCCAGGTAGACCTTTCCCTGGAATGGAGAAATGAACATTTTGAAGCTTTTGCCAATGCTTTCCACAATTCGGTAAATGATTATATCTTCCTAAGTCCTTCCGGAGAATTTATTGAAGATGATCTGGTTTATAATTATACGCAAGGGGATGCTACATTGTATGGCGGGGAACTAGGCTTCCACATTCATCCGCACCCACTGGACTGGCTGCACCTGGAAAGCAGTTTTGAAACCGTGACAGGAAAATTGGAAAATGATGAATACCTTCCTCTTATTCCGGCCAATTCCCTCACAAATACCTTTAGAGTAGAATTCGACAGTGATCAGCAATTATCCAATAAGTACGCATTTATAAGGCTGAAAAACGTTTTTGATCAGAATAACGTGAGTACTTTTGAAACAAGAACCGGAGGCTACGGACTTTTAGGAGCAGGATTAGGAGGAGAATTGGAATTAGGAGCTTCTTCTGTAGAAATAAACATCAGCGGAAATAATCTTCTCAACAAAGACTACATTTCACACCTCTCCAGGCTAAAACCAGATGGCATTTCCAATATTGGAAGAAACATCCTGGTTTCCCTTCTCTGGAATATTTAAA
>NZ_JAVRHO010000002.1:0-271854 GCF_031846515.1 Autumnicola lenta | reverse complement strand
GAAAATCTTTTCTTCTGAAGAATCTCTTGTAAAATTGTGTGTAGCCAGTAGCTTCCTGATTTTGGTGCGCTTATCTGCAGAATGTTCATTTGCCTGTACTTTAAAAACAAGCTAATAATTTCTCCTGTTACCAAAATACACATTAATAAATTATTAGCATGGTAGAGATGCTTTTTTATGCCAGCTTAAATTTACTGGAATCGGCCAGGCGCGGATCTCCCGTAGTTTCCTGCCGGGAAATCCATTTAAGGTTTAGGGATAGGTAGCCTAATTCCTCTACTACTCGTCCATAACATAAGAAAATTCCTTTGGTGCGTATTGGATATTTTTCAGCTATTGCAGGAAACTGCACAATATCAAAAATATCGCTGTCCATATCATAAAAGGTGCTAAAGCACATAAATTTCCCGTTCACGGTTGGTGTTCTTTTCGCAGTGATAAGGTTACCGTAAATCTGTACATCCCTGCCAATAAAATTCTTCAATTCTTTTGCTTTTATGGAAGCTTGTATGGGATTTCTCAGCAATTTAAAGTGGCTGCAGAGTGGGAATCCCAGGAGTGCCATTTGGTCGTAAGCTTCCACAATTTCAGAAAAAGTGAATTGGGGCAACTCAAAATCTCTTTGCTTTGGCTTGAATAATACTGCCTGATTGGTTTTAGGCTTACTCTTATTTAGTTTAAAATGCGCTTTCCAAAGCAAATGATGTTTGTCCAGTTGAGTAAATCTAAATGCGCCAATTTTTAATAAAATGCTTAATTGATCAATAGAAATTGCTACGCGATCTATAAAATTATCCAGCGATTTGAAGGGTCCAAAAAATTGCCGGTTTTCCAGAATACGCTGTATTACTTTCATCTCCAGTTCTTTTATATTTCCTAAGCCCAGATAAATATCTTTTCCAAAGATCACATTGGGATGGTCACTCTTATTAATGCAAGGCGCATGAACAATTCCGCCACATTTTCGTATTTCCTGAATATAGGTTTCCACGTCATAAAAACCACCTCCGTTATTGAGCGCTGCCACCATAAATTCCAACGGAAAATATTTCTTTAAATAAAGACTTTGATAACTTTCCACCGCATAAGAAGCAGAGTGTCCCTTAGGGAAAGCATATCCTGCAAAGGAGGAAATTTGCTCCCATACTTCCTTGATTAATTGTTCAGGATATGCTTTTTTTCTGCAATTACTCCTGAATTTGGCTTCAATTTTCTCTATTTGTCCTTTGGAAGTTTTCTTACCGCTCATTCCCCGCCTTAATATGTCGGCTTCGTCATAAGACAGTCCTGCAAAATGATGAGCTACTTTAAGAACATCTTCCTGGTAGACCATAACTCCATAAGTTTCAGCTAAAATCTCAAAGAGAACAGGATGTGCTACTTTTCGTTGTTCCGGGTTCTGGTGACGTTGGATATACTCTTCTTTCATCCCGCCATTGGAAATTCCCGGCCTAATGATAGAGCTTGCTGCGACAAGTTCAAGATAACTATTGGTTTGTAATTTGATCATCAATCCGCGCATAGCGGGAGATTCGACATAGAAAACACCCATACAATCTCCCATTTTAAGCAAGTGATTAATTTCAGGATCTTCTTTAAAAACTTTAGTATTCTCTATATCTTCTACTATCGCACCTGGTTGATTTTGCCTGATGATTTCAATAGTATCTGTTATTTTTGAAAGTCCTCTTTGAGCCAGAATATCAAATTTGTGGATCCCGACTTCTTCACTAATGTTCATATCTATCTGGACCGTGCGGAAACCTTTGGGTGGCATAAAAGTACTGGCATAATTGTACACAGAATCGTTTAAAATCAATATCCCTCCTGAATGTACACTTGTATAATTTGGAAAACCTGCTATTAATTTACTGTACCTAAGCACTAATTTTTCCAGGTGGTCCAGCTGATGATAATCGAAATATCCGGCAGAGAGCTTGTCGAGGTTTTCTTTTGGCAGCCCCAACACTTTCCCAAGCTCTCTCACAACCGCCCGCCGCTTAAAAGTCACATAGGTTCCCATAAGAGCGGTGTTTTTATAACGATCAAAGATGTAGGCCGTCACGTCCTGCCGGTGTTTCCAGGAAAAATCTATATCAAAATCTGGTGGAGAGTTGCGATGCGCATTGATAAAACGTTCAAAATAAAGATCCAGCTCAATAGGATCCACATTAGTAATCCCAAGAATGTAAGCCACGATGGAATTGGCACCGCTGCCCCTACCTATGTACGGATAAGCTTTTTCTTTTGCATATTGAATAATATCATAATTGATTAGGAAAAAAGCAACATAGCCAAGGCTGATCACCGCTTTTAGCTCTTTTTCTACCCGCTCGTAAACTTCTTCTGAAGCCTGGGGATAACGCTTCGGCAGATTTTCATAACAGAGTTTTTTTAATTCTTCTTCATCTGCTTTTTTACTCTTCCCGAAAACCTTCAGATTTTGATTCTCCCGCGCTTCCCCAAAATTGAATTTCACTTCACAGGTTTTTGTAAGCTTTTCTGTATTCTGTAGGATGTGTGGATAATCTTGAAATTCAGTTTTAATAATTTCAGGAGAAATCATCTGCTGGGAAAAATTTCCTTCCTCACTTTTCGGCAATTTGCTTAGCAGTGTATTGTTGTCTATTGCCCGTAGCAATCGGTGGGCATTGTGATCTCTTTTGCTTCGGAAGGTGACCGTCTGCAATAGTACCAGTTTTTCTTTGTAGTGGAGGTACTTCGAAAATTTAAGTTTTCGCAGATTTTCCACTGAAACTCCTATAAATTCATTCGCTCTAAAGTTTAATTTTTTATCTGAAGCCACCTTTTCAAAAGGGTAAATAATATAACAATCGGGTAGAAGAGGTGCATCATTGTCAAAATCACTTCCGTTGTGCAGATGACTGGATAAATGCTGGTTTAATTGTTTGAAACCTTTATTATTCCTGGCTATCCCAACGTACTGCTGTTGGACACCATTCCTGAAATCGATTCCTGTCAATGGTTTAATGCCATATTCCGAAGCAATTTTGATGAATTTTAAACATGCAGAAGTATTATTAATATCAGTAACTGCCAGGTTTTTTACGTGTTGACTTTTGGCGAGTTCGCACAACTCTTCCACTGAAAAAGTGCCGTAACGAAGAGAATAATAGGTGTGGCAGTTTAAGAACATCATCTAATCAATTATTATTGCTGTCTATGGGCGTGAAGTATTGGTGGCTCACCATTAAACGGGTTTTCCATTCGGCCAACCCCATTTCCGCCTATCGTAGAAACCCGTACTACCGCATGATCGCCATACCTGTTGCGAATTTTATCCATAGCATTGTACAGGTTCAGCATTTTTTCAGAATCATCAAAAAGATTGATCTGGTAGTTCCCTCCCGTCAAATGAGTGTATTTAACACCAATCAGCCTTATCAGTAACCTGCGATTGTACAGTTGTTTAAATAATTCCTCTATTTTCGGAATCAGAATATGATCGGCACTGGTATAGGGGATTTTAGCCTGTTTTGTATAAGTCTGAAAATCGGAATAACGGATTTTTACGCTAACGCAGGAAGTCAGCTTGTTTCCCCGCCTTAGCTGGTAGGCCAGGTTCTCTGCCATTCCGGCCAGCGTTGCTTCCAGCTTTAGCATATCTGTTGTGTCTTTATTGAAAGTTCGTTCGGCAGAAATAGATTTTCGTTCGTGAAAAGGAACAATAGGAGAATCGTCTATGCCCTGAGCCCTTTTCCAGATGATTCTTCCGTTTTTCCCGAGCACACTTTCCAGCATTTCTACCGGCATGTCCTGAATGGTCCTAATGTCTCTAATCCCAAGGTTAAGTAGCTTCTGAAAGGTTTTACTTCCTATCATGGGGATTCTTCGCACCGAAAGGGGAGCCAGAAAAGATCTTTCTTCTCCGTTATTTATGCATAGCTCATCGTTTGGTTTTGCTTCGCCGGTAGCAATTTTAGAGACAACTTTATTTTGGGATAAGCCGAAGGAAATGGGAAGTCCGCTTTCTTTAATGATGGTCTGTCGCAATTCATGAGCAAATTTCCTGATTCCGAAGAATTTATCCATTCCGGAAAGATCGGCATAGAATTCATCGATACTCGCTTTTTCAAAGGAAGGAACGCTGCTTTTGATAATATCGGTAACTTCATGGGAGTGTTTGGTATAAAGACCGGAATCTCCTTTTATTACTGTAGCGTGAGGGCAGAGCTGCCGGGCTACTTTCATTGCCATTCCCGAATGAACACCAAATTTCCTGGTCTCGTAACTGGCAGCAGCCACCACTCCGCGATCTCCCATTCCGCCCACGATTAACGGCTTATTTTCCAATTCTGAATTAAGCCGGCGCTCTACAGAAACAAAAAAAGTATCAAGGTCCAGATGTATAATTGATCTGTTTTTCATAATTAGGAATAATTCCCTTGTTTAGGATTATTTCCAAAATTATAAAATATATTAAAAGAAAGCTAAGCAGAAATAGTTAAACTTATAATAGACGAGTCCTAAAGGCTGTAAGGGCTGAAAATTGCCATTTTCTTTATTTAACAAAAGCTTAACTGGAAATGAAAAACCGGGGGCGGCTCTGCTTACGTAAGTATTTATGTAATCAACAAAAATGTAATTATGAAAAAACCTATGATTAAAGTGCAGCAAGAATATTCTGCATCAAATGGAAACAACTCTTCCCGAAGAAAATTTTTAAAGATGGGAAGTTTAGCCGTAGTAGGATCAGGATTTTTGCTTTCCTGTAGTGATGACGATGATCTCATGGATCCTGTAGATCGTGGAGATGTCTTCGATTTGGGAAGCGGAGATGTGGGAATCCTTAATTATGCCTATGCCCTGGAGCAATTGGAAGCTGCGTTTTATACAAATGTATTAGACGGATCTTACTGGATGAATGCCAGTGCCGAGGAAAGATTAATCCTGGAAGACCTTTATAAACACGAGGTGATACACCGCGATTTTTTTAAAGCGGCAATCAATCAAGCTGTTGGTGGGGATACCAGTAAGGTTTTACCTGAACTGGAATTTGATTTTGCCTCAGTAGACTTTTCAGACAGGAGTTCAGTCCTTGGTACTGCAAGGGTGTTGGAGGATACTGGAGTAGCTGCTTACAACGGAGCCGGAAGTTTACTGACCACACCTGATTATCTGGTAATTGCCGGAAAAATAGTATCTGTGGAGGCCCGACATGCTGCTGCCATCAGATCCATCTTTATGGACGATCCAAAGGCTTTTGCCGGGGATGATGTAGTAGACGAAAACGGTCTGGATCTGGCCAGATCTCCTTCTCAAATCTTAACAGCAGTGGGAGATACCGGATTTGTAAAAACACAATTTACCGCAAATCAATTGCCAGGATAAACCAATTTTAAAAACTTTAAAATAAAATCATTATGAATATTATAAAATTCTTAGACGAATTCACGTCAGAAAATCTTTCAGCTAAGACTTCTTCAAGGAGAGAAGCTTTTAGCACCCTTGGTTCTTTGGGAAAGAAAGCAGCTTTAACCGCAATCCCTTTTGGATTGGCCACTTCTTCTGGAAAGGCTTTTGCCGCCCAGGATCAAAATGCAGCTATTGGTGCTTTACAGTTAGCCTTAACATTGGAATATCTGGAAGCAGAATTCTATTTAAAAGCATTAAACTCGGGAGTGCTGCCGGGAGGAAGTAAAGCAGAAGCTATCTATGAGCAGATCTCAAAACATGAATCTGCACATGTTGAATTTCTGAAATCTGGATTGGGTGAAAACTCTATAGAATCTCCGGAATTTGATTTTACGGCAGGAGGAGCATTTGATCCATTTAACAATAATGGAGCCGGACAGGAAGTGGCTTATGCGCAGCTTCTGGCCCTTGCTCAGGCTTTTGAAGATACAGGCGTGAGAGCATACAAAGGACAGGCAGGAAATCTTATGGGAACTCAATTCCTTACTCCTGCGTTGCAGATACATTCTGTAGAAGCCCGCCATGCTTCAGAAATAAGAAGACTTAGAGCAGACGTAATGGGAGAAAATCTGGATCAGAATGCTTTGGGATGGATAACCCTGGATAACAGAGGACCTGGTATGCCGGAAGCCACTCAGGCTGTGTATGACGGGGAAGAGAATGTAGTGCAGGGTGGAGTAAACCTTGTTGATGCCACAGCTTTTGGTGATGTTGCGGTATCGCAGGCCTATGATGAGCCCATGGATGGTCAAACCGCTTCTAATATTGCAGGGCTTTTTATTGTTTCATAAATCCGCAACGTAGTTCAGTGAAGTAAAATCGCCTGGAAGGAAATTTTCAGGCGATTTCTTTTTGTTCAGCATTATGTTTGTGATCGTTAAATAAAGCTGGGTGATACAAAAAATGAGTAAGTAGGTTCATTATATATCATTTTTAAGCATTTGTTCCGGTTTTGCCGATAATTGCCTAAATTGACCCATTATTTAAACGAATGCAACAAGATCTATTAATTGCTCAGCTCCAGGAAGGGAATGAGAAGGCTTTTGAACGTATCTATCAGCTATACGCCACAAGTATGTACGGTATCATTTTCAGTATTGTTCGGGATGAGAAAATTTCAGAAGAAATTCTTCAGGATGTATTTCTTAAAATATGGGATAACGCTCCATCCTACGATTCAGATCAGGGCCGGTTCTTTACCTGGATTCTGAATATAGCAAGAAATGCTTCAATTGATAAATTACGATCTAAAGAATTCAAAAATAAAAGGTCAGATCTGAAGGATTATGACTTTACGGAAATTCTGGAGACGAGCAGTAATGCTTCCGGAAAAATAGATGCCATTGGATTGCAAAAATATATAGACCTGCTGGGGCCTGTCTGTAAAAAATTAATAGATCTTCTATTTTTTAAGGGTTTTACACAGAAGGAAAGTGCCGAAGAACTTCAAATTCCCTTAGGAACAGTAAAAACTAAAAACCGGGTATGTATAGATAAATTAAGAGCTAACATTAGCAAGCGATGAATGAAAAGGAATACATATCATCAGGGATTTTAGAACTCTATGTATACGGTGCACTCTCTAAGTCTGAAAGTGCTGAAGTGACCCGTATGCTTAAGAAACATCCTGAAATGAGAGCTGAGGTGGAAGAAATTGAAGAAGCTTTAATGAATTTGTCCGAAGCTGCGGCACCTTCCAATCGGGAATTTTTGTTGGCACCTTTAAAAGAAAAAATATCACAGAGAAGCAGAAATATTCCGGTTAGAAAGAAGCGGACAAACTGGTCTGCACTTCTGGGTTGGGCGGCAAGTATTCTGTTGTTGGTAGGTCTGTTCCTTATGTTTAAAAACAACAGTGAACTAAGGGAATCCCTACAGGCCTTGGAGGCAGAAAACGCGCAGATAGAATCGGAAATCGCAGAAGCAAGAAACGATGCTGCCAAATCCCGTGAACTTCTAAATACTTTAAGGGATAGGAATATATTAAAAGTCCCGCTTGATGGACTGGACATAGCTCCGGAGGCATACGCAACTGCATATTATGATGATGAGAAAGATTTGACCCTAATCGATGCCCAAAATTTGCCCGAGCCGCCAAGAGGAATGGTGTATCAGGTCTGGTCGCTTAAAATGTCCCCCCTTGTTCCCAGCAGCCTTGGCCTTTTAGATGATTTTGTAGAAGATGAAGACAAAATCTTTGTACTGGATAACCCAAACATTTCCGAAGGTTTTGGAATTACCCTGGAGCCGGCAGGAGGAAGTGAGACTCCTACTATGGAAATGCTTTATTCATTAGGCGTAATTACCTCTTAGAAAAAAAGATGAATTGCGGGACCGCGTAAAAGATATTTGTTGATGAGCATACAGGTTATTTTGTCCGCTTAAGGTGGAAAGTAGAAATTATTCTGAAAATTTTGTCTTGACTCTTATGGCTTTATATTTCCACTGTAGAAAAAGCATCTTTTAAATCTATTTCTGAATGGATCTGGTCCAGGTGTAGCTAAACTCAGGAAAAACTTTTCCCGGTCTACAAATTTCTTCCTATTCCCTGAGAATAGATCGATAATTGGCATTTTAGAAGCATCACCTTGCGACAAAGACCTGGATCAATCAGGAGTTTGAAATACGTTTTGATCTACAACATTTTCATCTGTGAATTGGTGGAGGAAGCTTTATAAAATCGATAATTGACATTTTAGAAGCATCATCTCTACAACACAAACCTTTTAACCTGAGTTCGATTAATAATATGGAGTAAAAAAGGAATAAAGGAGAGTTGCTGCACATGGAAGCAATCTGTCACCTTTATAGCCTTAGGGAAGCATTTCCTGGCAAGAGTTTTCATGGAATTAGCCATATTCAAAGTAATTTCCTTGGCCCGTCCACGCTTTGAAGCTGGTATTTTAAGTAGTTGCGCTATGATGGGCTCTACTTAGTTCCCGAGAAAATGGCGACAATACTATTTCCTTATGGAATCCATGAGCTATGACCAGCTTAGAGGAAAACTCTTTAGGAATGGTTGGTTTCTCTTCAAAATGAAGGTGTAGCGTATCTCCCTCTGTTTGATGCCTGGTAAGATCAAAATGGGTTTTTAATAATTCCGGTAACAAAATCTTAAGTAGGTCTATATATGGATCCAATGCTTCCTGTTTAGAAAACAAAAATCAAACTATTATTTCAATCCACACACAACTTTTGAGATTGATCCCTTTTCTTTTTCTATAGGGATAAATACACCAAGACTTGTCTCATTACTAAATGTTGTAAATTTGAAAACGTGTTCCACTAAAATGCTCCGTGGGCTTTACCCGGAGAAATTTACTTCTATTAGTACAGAATTATTTACTTTTTAGTTCAACTCTTTTTTAATACCGAATGAAGTTATTTGCTAGGAATAAATATTATTGAAATAGTTTTATCCTGATTTTGAAAGGAATAAAGGTTAATTTGTGAAAATTAAATCTTATTTAATGTATCAAAAGTATTTGTTAAGAGTTCCTGTTTATATAGTTGTATGGGTTGTTGCAATTGGGGGTTTTACATTCCTGAGAGAATTTGGACAGGTGGTAATTAAAGATTATATCCCTTTCGGAATTTATCAGCAAATAGGTGTTCATTTAATTTTAGGAGTTATAGCGGGAATTATATTTGGCAGCCTTCAGTTCATTTTTGAAAAATTTATATACAAATTTGTGAGTTTAGGAGTTGCTTTATTACTGGGTACGCTGACCTATCTCATAGCTATTTTCTCGCTTTTGAGCTTTGCTATAGTAGTTTTTGCCGGTATTTTAGAAGAAGATCTTCATGTAAAACTCTATATGGAATTGCTCTTTTCAAAAGAAATGCTGCCTATTATGATGTACTGTTTTTTTATAACTTCCTTGATAAACTTTGTTTCTGAGATAGACAAAAAATTTGGTCCCGGTAACTTAAGAAAGATGCTCACTGGAAAGTTTTACTCCCCAAAGGAAGAGGAGCGAATTTTTATGTTTATGGATCTGCGATCCTCCACCAGTATTGCTGAAAAATTGGGGCATATTAAATATAGTGAACTAATCCAGGATTGTTTTAAAGCTATTTCTGTGGTTGAAATTTATAAGGCAGAAGTTTATCAGTATGTGGGAGATGAGGTGGTGCTTACCTGGAAAAAACAAGCAGGCCTGAAGGACAACCGCTGCATAAAAGCATATTTGGCCTTTCAGGAAAAAATTCTTAAGAAAAGAAAATATTACATAGAAATGTATGAAACCTTTCCTGAATTCAAGGCCGGGATGCATATTGGAAAAATAACGGTGGCTGAAGTGGGAGAGATCAAAAGGGAAATTGCCTATCATGGCAACACCATTAATACCGCTTCCAGAATTCAGGAGGAATGCAATGCTATGGGAAAAGATTTTTTAATGTCTGAAGATATTTTAAAAAATATTACGGAGACTGAGGACTTTAAATTTGAATATGAGGGTAATATTCGACTAAAGGGAAAAAATGAAGCTATAAAAATTTATAGTTTAAATCAATCCTGCTAAGGCTTATATTTTACTGCTTTAAAATATCCAGCTCATTAGTTTTTATAACGTATCCCACTCTAATCATATTAACATGTTCGGTATAGTTTACAAGGCTTTCAGAATAACCATTAAACCACTCCAGCATAAAATACTGATTAGACATTTTAAATGGGCGATAAAAAATCCTGACGCGGTAAGCCCCCTTCCAGTTCCATTCGAGTCCTTTTCTCAGCATAAGCTCTGCCATAAACCTCTTCGGAATAATATCGTACTCCAGGTTTGCTTCCGCAAGCCCTACATAATCCAATAGATCGGGATTCCCACTTTTATAGGAAAATGGCACCCATGCTTCGGCGGTTAACTTCAATTTGGGATTAAGCATCAGCGAATACTCAAGGTTTACACTATTCCAACTTCTGGAAAAAATGCTGTCCCGGCCATTAGATTCGTGTTCAAGCATTAGGGAGGCAAGGCCAACAAGCTTTTTCTTCTTATTATATACAGGTTTTCCAAAACCAATGGAAGGATTGAAATTGATCTCCTGAAAAGGACTCGAATTTTCGTAAATATTCCAAAAAGCTTTCTGGGTATAAGTGAGAAAGAGATAGGTATCCCATGGCAACGTATTGCGCGTCATAAGCTGTTTAAAACTTATCTGGTATTTGGCATCGGCAGTGCTTCTGGTAATTTCTTCATTGATAGGGATCCCGGAAATAAAGAAATTATCTTTATGAATGGAAAATGCCGGCGCATTTCCAATTAATGAATCTACAGTCGATCTTGTTATACCTTGCCCTGAGGCATCAAAAGCAACCAAACTGAACCAGAGCAGTAAACTGCTAAACAATAATTTTTTCAAAAAATTTGTATTAAAATTAAAAGCGCACTCCTAACATAAGAGTGCGCCACTAAAAAACCAACAACTAATTAAGCATTTTGCAACCAGTTAATGGCTTGTTTTTTTTCTCCGGGTTCAAAACCTTTCCATTGAAGTTCGCCCGGCATAATGCTCAACACATTATCTGCGGCTTCCCGTAGTAATTTGGTGTTTGAAACAAAAGCTATTTTCTCAAAATCGTAATTGTAATAGGATTTGAGATCTTCTTTTAGGGCCTCTGTAGTAGGCCACTCAAATTCATGGTAAATTACCAGGAGTTTTATCGACCCTTTCTCTTTTTGATGCTCCTCCAGGAGAGGCTTCATTTTATCAAAGTCTTCCTTCTTTAATTTTCCAGACATTTCCAACCCCAATATATCGGCGGGTGTTTCGATTTGTTTTATCATAATTATTAATATTAAAAGTTAAATGAATAAGAGTTTTCTGCTTACTCCTTAAGCCAGCTTAGTGCTTCATCCTCCTGCTCAAGTTTATAAGATCTAATGTCAATTTTTCTGAAAATATTATCTTCCAAGTCTGCTATTTTTGATATCCATTTTTTGTCGGTCACAATAGCGTACTTGCCTACTTTATCAAAGTAGGAGAGATCAAATTTGGAACTGGACGCCAGAACTTCAAAGTCCGGGATCTTGTCGAATTCTTTTATAACTGCCATTAAGTTAACTTTCCCGCTGGTCTCTTCTTCAATAATTTTATAGACAGCTTCAACCCCGGCTTTATCCAGTTTATTATCTACTACAAAGCGGTAGATAGGATAATCGGGAATTTTGTCTATTTGTACATTGGTAAGATATTCAGAAGCAGTGACCGTGGTCTCCTCGTCAGAATTTAACCAGGCTATAGCCTCGTCTTTTTGCTCTAACTTAAAAGCCTTCATGGGCAAGCCCGGTGTCAATGAATTTCCAATGGGAATAAGAGCTTCGATCCAATCCTTATTGCTTAACATAGCATATTTTTCTATACTTTTTATAGCCTTGGCTTTTAGCTTTAGCGTTTCGTTGAAGGCACTAAAGCTTTCAAATCCTGGAAATTCATCATATATTCCCAGAAGCTTAATTTTACTGTCTTTGGTTTCCTCTTCCAGCCGTTCTATAAAATTGTGCATTTCCCGCTCTGTAATATCTCCGGAAACTTCAAAACTGTATATGTTGTGATTTTTAATCTTTTTAAAATTAAGCATGATATTTTTATTTTATAATTGTGAAAATCAGTTACTTCTTTTTCCCTGCAAAAGGATCTATGGAAAACCCTACGTTAAAATACCCGGTTGGATCCTGTTCGTTGCTATAGATATAGTCTCCGGTAGGTTCTCCTTTTTCTGTTAGACGGTTACTTATAAAATTAGTGATACCACCCTTAAAAGTGGTGATAGTATAATCTGAAAGTCGATATTCATAAATTAAACCTGAATTTATCTCCAACTGACTATATTCGAAAACATCCGGGAAATTTGGATCATTCACATTTACATAAAAACCATTGCCGCCAAATGTGCTACCTAAAGAAAGTCTGCTGTCTTCTCCTATGTAACGACGAAACAGCAGGCGTTGGGGCAGGATGAAATCAAATTCCCAGGGTGAATTTTTGAAATTATGCTTGTAAGTAAAAGTTGGGAAAAACGGTATTTGTGTAGTAGGATCTAAAAAAGCAATAGCTCCCAGCGTTATGGTGGTACGCTCTGTTCTTTTCATTATTAAAGAAGCTCCCACGAGGCCTTTCAACCTTTCAAAGCCATTGTCGTTTCCATCAACTATTACGCTGGCATTGTAAATAACCGGCTTGCCGAAGAGCTGCGAAAAGTAGGTTCCGCTTACTGCACCCCGGAAATTATGAAAACCTACAATACCATTTTGCTCAAAAATGGTGGTGGTTGAGGTATTCTTTAGATCCTGGAACTCAAATTCGTTAAAAGCATAATTTGCTGAAGCAGTTAGTACAATTTTCTTAGTATAATAAAAAGGCAAATTCAGGGAAGCATTGAAAGTCTTTTGATTTTTAATTTCACCTTCCTGAAAATCTTCATCGAATAACTCAGATTTAAAATCCCGGGATAAGCTTTGGCCATATTCAAAATTCAGGATTCGGGTTCTGGGAAATTCAGCTTTGATCTGCTTTGTGGCTTCCTGAATGGTTCCGCTATCTTTTTCCTGGGAAAAGATCTGATTTGAAAGAAGCGTAATTGAAAAAATAAATAAGTACTGGGATTTAGTCATTTTATATTAGTTGGTTTATAAATATTGAATTTGTCTTATTTATTAAAGAACAAGATTCATTATGAAAGTGATAACCAGGAAAAGTAAGGAGGTCATTTTTTATTTTTTTTTATTGTTATATAGAGGGTTCTAAGCATTGCCAGTAGTACCAGAATAATGAGGCACAGGGTAATGAGAGAGCCAAATGTTAGAAGATCATTGTTGATTATTATCAACATGAGTTGTTATTTGATTTAGCTGATTTTTTTTAAAGACCAATGTGCGATGCGGGAACGGGATTTCCACGCCTTCGGCATCAAAACGTTTTTTAATGCTTTCATAAAGCTCACATTTCATAACAAAAGCCGAAGCGTAATCCCAGGCCCAGGCCCAGGCCCGAATAGTTACTGATGAATCTCCGAGATTAGTAACTCTAACAATTACCAGGGGCTCACCATTTCTGATATCTTGATTTGTACGTTTATCAAAAATATTGGGATGCGCCTCACACTCTTCTTTCATGATTTTTTTAGCAAGGTCTATATCACTGTCATAAGAAATTCCTATTTCTATCCATTGGCAGATTTTCTTTTCCTCCAGGTCGTAATTAGTTACCTTCTCTTTATTTATAATGGCGTTTGGGATGACGATCATCTTATTCTGGTAATTTTTTAACACGGTGTGCCGCAGCGTAATATCTGTGACTGTACCTACCAGCGTGTCTGTAATTTTAATCACATCTCCTACCCGAAAGGGTTTGAAAGAAATGATAAACACTCCTCCCACCAGGTTAGCAAGTGCTTCCTGGGAGGCTACTCCAATAACAATAGCTAAAATTCCTGCGCCCCCAATTGCGGTTTGGGCAATTCCGCGAAGGGCAGGGAAGGCTAGTGCCGCCAGTATAATTCCGAAGAAATAGACCGCAAACACACTTAAATACCTTAAAAATTTATAACTGGTGGGATCTCCCCCAGATGCGGTAGTTTTTCTAATAGCCCTTGAGAATAAGGTTTCCACGGTGCTGGCGCCAACAATAGTGAATATCAGAACAAATCCCAGGTAGAGGATAATCTCAAAATTTCTTGTGGCAACATCATATTGATCTTTTGATATAAAGATGAAACTTAATGCAGCTATACCCAGTATGATCCATAAGGTATTTAATACTCGCTTTACCAGATTTATAGTGGAAGGCTCCTCGTTGGGATATTTTTCTTTGGCTTTTTTTGCAAGCCAATTGTGTAAGAACTTTGTAAGAGCTAAAAGAATTAAAACGATGCCTATTACTGATACTGCCCATATTATGGCTTCGCGATAAGTGTTCCAGAATTCAGTCATTTTTATTTCTTTTTATAATATTTATATATGGCATAAACTGGAACAAAAATGAGTGCAAATCCACCAATTCCAATAATTAATAAGGTTTGTGCTCCTTGTAAATGAAGCAACTTAAACAAAATAGATAATAGCGCTATGGAACTAAACAAAGCACCAGATATATATACTATTTTCCTCATGCTAATTCACTTTAGTAGTTATTAATTAGTAGTTATTAAAGGTATTGCTTCTTCATTTTAATAGCACATACTCTGTCTTAAGCGCCGAAAGAATTGAATCAACTACCATTACCACAGCTCCGTTACTAAATGTTTCCCAACAGGTATTTCTAATTTTAATAATCCCAAAAGCCCTTAATTAATATTGAATTGATATCTTGGAGTACCTATCGAACTATGTAAACAGGTTAAAAATTCATTTTTAACTGAAGGATGAATTTTAAAACTTACCTTTAAATATGAATTTGCCGTTAACGCATTAATAAACAGTAATAGCCTTTCAACATCTAATTCAGAATAATTTTCAGCAATGCTTACTTCAAGTATTTGATCTTTGGTAGGATCGTAATAAAACATATTATCTTCATTTAATGTTCGCAGACCTTCCAGGGAAAACTAACCATGTTTAACCAAAAATCCTGAAAGGCCCGGAACTATTATATATTTTAATGCGATGCACTGAAATCTACGTCCAGTTCATCTATTTTTCTCGCATCTTGTTTTGCTTTTTTCTTCTCAATTTCTCCCTTCCATACATCAATAACAACATACATTACGGGTACAATAATCACGGTAAAAATGAGCGAGCTCATTAAGCCTCCCATAAGTACCAGGGCCAAACCATTTTTCCAGGCAGAACCTGCTCCTCCGGCAAAGGCGATAGGGATCATCGCAATAACCATTGCAAGGGTGGTCATTAAAATTGGTCTCAATCTTGATAATCCTGCGCGTACAACCGCTTCCACACTATCTATGCCTTCCTCTTTATATTGATTTGCCGCATCTACAATAAGAATGGCATTCTTAATTACCAGTCCTACAAGCATAATAAGTCCCAGGAAAGTAAATACTCCTAAACTTTCTTTAAACAATGCAAGAATGAGAAAAGCTCCAATAAGTGCAGTAGGTACCGAGAACATTACCACCAGGGGATAAGCATAACTCTCATAAAGAGCCACCATGATGAGGTACACTAAAATAATGGACATGAGCAGGGCAAGACCCAGACTTGCAAAAGCCTCTGTCTGGCTCTCAAGATCACCACCCATTTCATAAGTTACACCTTCGGGGAACTCCATTTGTTCAATAGCCGTTTGCACTTCCTGTGAAACTGTTCCAACAGGACGGCCTACTACCTGGGCTCCTACATTAACGCTGGTTCGTTTATTATCACGTTCCAATCTGGAAGGGCCGGTGGTTTGATTAATATCTGCAAATTGCTGAAGCTCTATAAGCTGCCCTTGAGAATTTAAAAATGTAAGCCTTCTAATATCTTCAATATTCCTTCGGTTAAATTGATCTAATTGAATATTTATATCATATTCGTTCTGATCATCGCGGAATTGATAAGTAGTATTCCCTGCAAAAGCTGTTTGCATGGTGCTCCCCACCGTACTCATGGTAAGGTTTAGAAGCGCCATTTGATCACGGTCTACTTCTATAGCCACTTCAGGATTCCCGCCTTCTACCGATAGTTCTACCTCACGGGTACTGTTTACTCCTTCAATGGTGCGCTTTACGTCATTTGCTGCCTGCATTACATTATCCACATCACTTCCGGTTACAACAACCTGAATTGGCCCGGCAGTACTACCTCCTACCATTCCAACCGCAGCTGTTTTAAAACGAACTCCGTCAATTTGTTTGGTAAGCTGAATTTTTATATTCCGGGCAAACTGCTGTGAAGTTATTGTTCGTTGGTCAGAGCTAAGCATTTTGGCGTTCAATTGCGCGATATTTGACGAATTCCCACCACCGCCGGTACCGGTACCTACGGTTGTAAAGACGGAAGTAATTAAATCGTTATCAAGTAATATTTCTTCTGCCTGCAGGGTCGCCAGATTGGTTTCCTCTATGGTAGCATCTTTGGGTAGTTCAAGTTCTACAATAAACTCTCCTGTATCGCCTTCTTTTACGAATTCGCTTCCTATAAAGCCAAATATCAACAGACTAAACGAAGCTATGACCAGGGCGAGAAGGCTAAATGCCGTAATTCTTTTTCGCACCAGCGTATATTGCAAAGCATCACGATAAAATTTGTTTACACTGGTTAAAAAATTATCAAAAGCTATAAGCGGACGGTGCCACCATACCTCTCTTCTTAAGTCTATGGTTTTTGAAAAACGGGAAGCCAGAAGTGGTGTAAGCGTAAATGAAACCACTAATGAAATGGCCGTTGCAAAAGCTACAACTATAGAAAATTGTTTTAAAAGATCCGCAATAATTCCGGTAACAAAAGTAATAGGAATAAAAACCGCGATAAGTACTAAAGTTATAGACATTACAGATAGTCCGATCTTTCTCCAACTGGCAATGGCGGCTTCCATACGGGTCTTTCCTTTATCCATCTCGCTGTGTATCACTTCAAGAACCACGATACTATCATCTACCAAAATTCCTACCACCAGGGATAATCCAAGAAGTGTCATCAAATTCAAGGTGTAGCCTAATACATTCATTGCGATAAAGGTGGCGACAATAGAAGTGGGGATCGAAACCATTACGATGATGGAGTCACGCCAGCTTCTTAAAAAGAAAAGCATAATGATCGCCACCAGTATAACGGCGAGCATCAGGTCAAAAATCACAGCATCAGCCGCTTCAAGAGTAAAGATTGAGGTATCCTGTGCAACAGCTATCTGCACGTCACGGTCGGCATATTCCTCTTCAATTTCTATGACCTCTGCCTTAACATCATCAGCAACCTGTACAGTGTTTCCATCAGATTGTTTGGTGATAGTTAAGCCTATACTGCTTATACCGTTTATTCTGGAAATGGTCTCTATTTCCTTTGTAGTATCATAAACCTCTGCAACATCTTTTATTTTTACTGTTCCACCGTTTTGTCCGGTAGTAATGTCAAGATTGGCAATGTCCTCCACACTTTGAAATTTACCGGCAAGCCGCACCGTCACCTGCTGGTTGTCATCTTTTATATTCCCTGTAGGAAAATCAAGATTTGCTGTCGCTATAGCTTGTGTTATTTGCTCAATGCCCAGGTTATAGGAACGTAATCTGTCTCTGTCTACATTTATGCGTATTTCACGTTCATTACCTCCAATAACTTCAACCCGTGCTACGCCTTCAACCCGGGACAGCCGTTCTTTTATTTCATTCTCCACCAAATCATTAAAATCTGTTGGATCCATTGTAGATGAAACCCCTAATCGCATAATTGGTAAATCGTCAAACGAGAATTGATCTACACTGGGTTGATTTACCTGGTCCGGCAGTTCGCCAACAATATTATTTACCTTACGCTGTGCATCCTGCAAAGCCTGGTCAACATCTGCATTATATTGTAATTCTACATTAACTATAGAAATACCTTCCTGGGAAATAGAAGTTATGTTTTTAACTCCTTCAAGTGCACTAACGGCATCTTCTATATCTGTAGTAACAGAATTTTCTACCTCACTGGGGGAAGCGCCCGGGTAAACCGTGCTTATAGAAATTTGTGGTGAGGTAATCTTTGGTAAAAGTTCATAACCAAGACTGGTATAACTAATGATACCAACCAAAGCTATTATTGTATATACCACCACGGCAAGCGTAGGCCTCTTTACGGATAATTCAGTAATACTCATAGTTTACTTATTTGTAATTTTCACCTTGGTCCCGTCGGTGAGATTGATGATTCCTTTAGTTACCACTTGTGTGCCCTCTTCCAGGCCACCCAGCACCACTACTTTATTATTAATAACTGCCCCTGTTTGTATTTCTCTAAGCCTTGCTACACTATCGCTAACAATAAAAACCTGTGGGGTTTGTAAACTTCCAACTATGGCGTTACGGGGAATTGTGGTTGCTGTCTCCTGGCTGCTGGCGAGTTCTTCAAAAATAACTGTAGCAAACATGCCTGCTCTTAATGACGTACCATCAGGATTTTCAACAGCTATAGTTACTTTAAACTTTTGGGATTCATCAGCCTTAACGCTTATATTCTGAACAGTACCTTCAAAGGTTTTAAGCGGAAAAACATCCGTTTTAATAGTAACTTTTTGTTCTTCTGAAATTTGTGCTAAATTGGTTTCTGAAATTTGAAGCTCCACCTTTAACCGGTCAATTTGGACAATCTGGGCTATTTCATTCCCGGGCAGTACAAAACTTGTTTCTTCTACCATTAGTGAATTTACTACACCATCTATAGGTGATTTAACCGTGGTAAAACCCAATTGTTGCTGAATTTGTGCAATATTAGAGCGGGCATTTTCTCTTTGAATGCGGGCTTCTTCTAACTGACTTTGGCTTACAGCTCCCACCTGCTCCAACCTTTCATAACGTTCTACATCTTTTTCTGCTTTAGAGAAAGCAGAACGTGCACTGGCCAGTTGTGAGTTAAGCGAAACCGCCTCAATTCTGGCGATAATTTCCCCTTTTCTGATTTTCTGCCCTTCCTCAACATTGAGGGATTGTATGCTTCCCTGGGATTCTGCTACTAAAGTTACCTCTTCCCAGCCTTTAAACTCACCGGTAGCTGTTAACGCTGTAGAAAGCGTTTCCTGTTTTACCTGTGCCACCTGTACGGGAATGGCGAATTCTTCCGGTTCTGTACTGGCCTCGATGTTCATTTCCTGTTTGTTCTGGAACAATACATAAGCAATAATTCCTACGAGGATTATGGTAACGATGATTACGATATTCTTAGTTTTCATTTTCTAGTTTGGATTTGTAATAAGTTGAGATAATTGACCGCTTGTTCTAAGTAAGTTAACTTCAGCTACTCTGCTTTGAAGCAAAGCATTCAGATAATTAGATTGTGCCTGGCGCAGAGCAAATTCTGCATCTAATAATTCCGTTAGATCGGCGACACCTTCGTTGTATGATAATTTGATCCCATCATAGTTTTCCTGGGCCAGCTCCATATTCTCATTTTGGTTTTCAATTTGAACCTGACTCAATAAAATTTGCTCTTTGGAATCCAGGTAGTTCTTCTCGATATTTTTTATCAGACTTTCTTGATCTTCCTGAAGTTTTTTAGTCTCCAGTTCTCTTTGTTGCAGCCTGTTCCTGCGTTGAAAACCATCAAAAATTGGAATGGAAGCTGAAATCCCCCAGGTACCATTGAATTGATCTACATATGGGGCTCCTGAAAATTGAAATTCATTGGTATTCCCAAGATAGTTGTAATTAAAGAATGCGCTTAATGAAGGCAGGTACTCAGCTTTTACCTGGTATTCATCAATTTCAGCTAATTCTAATTGCTGTTGAAGTTGTTGATACTGGATATTTGAAGAAAGAATCAATTCATTCATAATGGGATAAGGATCCCTTTCTTCCAGTTTTTCAGAAAGTACTAATTCTGTTTCCATCGGAAGATTCAAATAAATTTTTAATAAACGTAACTGTTCATTCCGGTTATACTTTGCATCCTCTATTTGAGTTTCCAAATTGGTAAGGTTAACTCTAAGCTGGTTAACATCCAGTTTTTTTATAATACCTTCTTCATATTTTAAATCTGAAAGATCTACCAGGCTTTTAGTACGGTTAAAGTTCTCCTGAAGCAACTCAACCTGCTTTTCGGTAATTTGAACCTGGACATAGATTTGCACCGTATTTATAATTAGATCTTCAGTAGATTGAAGGGTTTGCAAACTCCTTAGTTCTTCTAAGGCTTTAGCGGCCCTTACCGAATTAAATAGCTGGAAATTCAGCAATTCCTGTTGTACATTTACCCCGGCAGTCACAGCATAGCGGTTTCCAAAGGCCACACCAATGGTGGTACCCGGTTCCCCGCCCACGATTTCAGCAGGCAATTGTTGTTCTGCAAGGGAATAATTATCGGTAAATTGAGCCGATCCGTTTATTTGTGGAAGTGCTCTCCCTTTAACCTCCTGGATCTGTTCCTGGACTATCTGCTCATCTATCCGTGACTTGTTTAGATCTGGATTGTTCTGAATAGCATAGCGAACAGCTTCTTCCACTGACAATTGATAAGATTCCTGGGCAAAGGCATTTAGACTTAACAGACAAATAGCTGTAAGAAAAAAATATTTCATATTTCTGGTTTTAAATCGAACCTGCGGGTTCATAAAATTGCATTATAGAAAGAGGGGATTGTGAAAAATTCTTTGAATGGTTGTTTGGGGATATATGATCATAATTGCATGTTTAAAAAGTATAAGTAGTTTTTTAAGTTTTGTGCATAAGGATTAGTTCATAAATAAAAGAACTAAATAGGTTAAAAAATTTTACTTCTTTTCCCAGTTATCTATTATTTTAATGCTTTCTTCCATAAAATAATCCATAAATGCAGCAAGTTCTTCAATATTTTTATTAAAATCCGGGTTTTCATCAGAACGCTCCTTTAGAATTTCTTTCAGAAGGTTATTATAGTTTACAAGGTCTGCAATATCTTTACGAAATTTAGTTTTCCACTGTCCCAGCTTTGAGAAGAAATAACGTTTACGTTCTCCCATCTTGGTCTTATAGCCTATATGTTGCAGGGAAAGGAGATTATTTAAAGCGTTACTCACTGCACTTTTACTTAATCCCAGGGTATCACGGATTTCGTCGAAACTAAGATCGGTTTTATTAGAAACAGTAAGGAGCGCATTCACCCTGGCCGATGCAGGATTCAAACCCATGTTCTCCTGGATTACTCCATAGGCTTCAACTAATTCCTTTTGTTTCTCCGTAAGTTCTAAACGCTCCATCCTCTTCTGATTTTGAATGCAAAGATAAGAAGTTTTTTTAGTTCTGCAAATAAAGAACCAGTTTTTCTTTATACTTGATTAATCATAATAGTAACGCAAATTTTTGACTACGAGCTTTTCTGAATTGATCCCAGCGGAGAACAGCCAATTACCTGCACCTTCTATTAAATAAATCCTAATCTTTACATTTTTTATTCCCTGTTCCTTACTTTATAGTCATTGTTAACCATTAACAGATCTGTTTTAAATGAAGAACCTTACAATCATTGGAGGTGGGGCATGTGGCGCAGCCGCTTTTATAGAGTTGGTCATCGAAATTTGCAGTCTTGGTCTTCAGGAAAAATTGAGTATCACGCTTATAGAACGTCGGAAAAACTTTGGATACGGACTTGCTTTTGGTACCCGGCAAAAATCACATTTTCTTAATACCCAGGCAGAGTTGATGGGGATTTATGCAAATGAACCCGGACATTTCGCTGAGTGGATAAAAGTTAAAGATGGTAACAAAAATGAAGTTAAGGCAGAAGGAAGCCTCTCTTCAGCATATACCAGCCGGATTTTCTACGGAAATTATGTATCGGAACAACTTGAAAATTATTTTCAGAAGGCTAGAGAACACAACGTAAAAATAAAGCTGATCAATGATGAAGCTGTAGATATCGATCGGGAGAACGAAAATAAATTTAGTATAGGGCTAAAATCTTCAGAAACAATTACGGCAGATTATATCTTGTTAGCTCCGGGAACGCCAAAGACCAATAAATTTAAGGAGCTCCGTAGTACTAAATCCTATATAGATTTTCCCTGGCCTTCAAACCGAATAAAAAACAGGGTTAACAAAGATGAAACGGTGGGTATCCTGGGCAGTAGCCTTAGTGCAGTAGATACTGTAATGACGCTTGTGGATAATGGGCACACCGGAGAAATTAAAATGTTTTCTCCTTTTGGGATCTTACCTCGCGTACAACCTTCTGAAAATAATACTTTTACAAGGAAATACCTCACGCTTGGCAATATTCATAAAATGACCAGGACCAAAATGCACCACCCACGCGTTAAGGACCTTTTCAGATTATATATAAAGGATGTAGAAGCAGCCGAAGAAAAGGAACTGGATTGGAAAAAACTGGACAGAACCGCCGGTCCGGCTAAGGATTTTCTTGAATATGACATTACTGCTGCTGAAGGCGGAGGCGACCATCTTTTAAATGCCACCTATTCTCTCCGGTATGATGCCTCTGACATCTGGGGCTGGATGTCTCTTCATCAAAAGAAATTATTTAAAAAATGGCTTGGCAGCCATTGGTCGGCAAATCGTCATGCCATGCCCCTGCACAATGCGAAAAAATTGTTGTCCCTGTTTGAAAGCGGGCAATTAAAAGTAATTCCGAAGAACACGAATATAGAATTCCACCAGGAAGAGCAGGAATTCAAAATTGAAACTGCCAAAAACGGTGTGCATTATGTAAAAAAACTTATTAATGCCACAGGAACATCATCCAGCCTTAAGGGTATGGATAATGATCTTATCCACGCACTTTTGGAAAAAGACTATTTGCGATCTTATCCTGCTGGTGGCGCCGTGATTAACCCGCGTAGTATGCAGGTAATTTCAGGAAAAGCCGGTGGTAATATGTATGCAGTGGGGCATTTGGCAAACGGCTTTTTACTGGATGTGGATGCTATGTGGTTTAATGTGAGGACAATCAGCAGGTTGGTAAGTGAAATTATTTTTAAAGTAAAACAGGATGGAGATTTTTCTTAAACTATATTCCGGTTTACTGCCTTACTTGTTATGTATTCCCGTTGGATATTTTTTAAAGCGGAAAGAGCTCGTGCCAAAGGAGTATATTCATAAACCCTTGCTCTTTGTGCTTATTCCGCTCCTGCTTATAGATCACGTTTTAGAAACCGAAATGTCCAATCTCATCGTCCTGGCCACCATGTCTTTTAGCCTGGCTTTCTTTGTCACTTTTCCGGCAATATGGACTTTTAAAAAATTTGGCGGGCTGGGTAAGCCGTTGTTAATAAGTGGTTTCTCCTTTTTTAATGTACTTTTCTTCGGAATTCCTACCGTAAAAGCCATTTTTGATCAGGATGCCGTCACCACCTTAATATGTATTTACATAGGTACAGGTTTATTTGGTTATACCATAGGTTACACTATGGTGGCAAAATCGAAATTCGGAACAAAAAAGTCAATTAAAGAAGCTCTTAAAGTACCATTTATCTATGCCTTTTTGCTGGCGATTGGCCTTAAGCTGTTTAATTATGAGCTTCCGGAATTCTTTACTCCGGTTCTTGATGTACTGGGCGTAATTGTTTCGGCTGCAGGAATGACACTTTTGGGAATGAATATTACCAAGATAAATTTTAAAAACCTGGATCTTTCCTATTTCTCAAAAATACTTGGTGTTAGAACGGGCAGTGCAATATTAATAGCCGGCGTGCTCCTGGCTGCTGAATATTTTCTTTTTGATCTTCTTAATTCGCAGGAAAGAAGCGTATATTCTTTGATTCCGCTTTTTCCTATTGCTGCAACATTAACGGTTTTTGCTTCCATGTTAGGTTCTGAAGAAAAAGATTCTGCTTTAATGATAATATTATCTATTATAGTATCACTTGTTTTAGTTCCTGCGATGGCTATGTTTTTTCAGTAAAAATTTCACTACAAGTGAAATATTAAAAACTTACAATTTAACTGAAGGTCGAAAATTGCCAATTTTCACCACTCTTTAAATTTGCTCTTTCCCTCCTTCGCTCTTTTTCTCATTAACTTTTCTACTGAAGGTCGAAAATTGCCATTTCAAGAGGGTGACATGCAGAGGATCATGAGAAAAATTCAGATATTTTGGGAAATAAGTTGTGTTGTTGTCTTTTTTTTTCCTTTGCTCTTTTCCTGTTCAACTCATTTCTACTGAAGCTCGAAAATTGCCATTTTAAGAGGGTGACTTGCAGAAGATCGGGGGAAAAATTCAGGTATTTTGGGAAATAAGTTGAGGTTGTTGTCTTTTTCCCTCTTTCGCTTCTTTTCCTGTTCACCTCTACTTTCTAAAGATCGAAAATTGCCAATTTTCACATCTCTTTAAATTTGCTCATTTCCTCTTTCGCTCTTTTCCTTTGAATCATGCTGTTCCGGAAGAAAAATGCAGCTTTTGAATGTAAAAATCTTGTTTTTTCCACATCAAATTTTCATAAAAAACCTTTAAACTCTTTCAATTAAAATTATGTTCTGTAATCTTTTACTAAATTTAGTAAAGACTGTGAATTTTTTGTCTTTTAGAAGATACTCTGGAATCTTTTTCTGAAGCTGAACTTTTTGTCATTAAAAATTTGAAAATAATCATCAGGACTGCAATAGGGTATAGTGTTGAAAAAGGCAATTTTCCATTCCCTGGTTTAGCTGAAGCCTTCGGAAAACCCGAATTTTAGTTTAAAGCAACTCGCTTTGTTAGAAAATGTTCATGCTACTGCGTAAAATTCAGGATAAATGAAATAAAGATGAACACACAAACTAAACTTCATCTATGATAAAACCAAAACCCAACCAACCTGAACCGGCAGATTTTTCCGTAGAAAAAAGGGAGGTCAACCTTACCATAAATGGTGTAAAACAGGAAATTGAAGTAGAGGTGTGGACCTCTATCCTCGACCTGCTACGGGAACATTTGCACTTAACCGGGACAAAAAAAGGCTGTGACCACGGCCAGTGCGGTGCGTGTACGGTTTTACTTGATGGCACAAGGATCAATTCCTGCCTCACGCTTGCGGTAATGCACGAGGGCGCAGAAATTACCACAATAGAAGGATTGGCAAAAGGAGAAGAGCTTCATCCTGTACAGGAGGCGTTTATAGAACACGATGCTTTCCAGTGCGGATATTGCACACCGGGACAGATTTGCTCCGCAATTGGGCTTATTAACGAAGGAAAGGCTAAAAGTCTTGATGATATTCGGGACCTGATGAGTGGGAACATTTGCCGCTGTGGTGCATACAATAACATAACAAAGGTAGTGCAGGAAGCGCTGGAAAGGAGCAGAACATGAGACCATTTTCATTCACAAAAGCGGGGGATAAAGCCACGGCAATAAAAGTAATTTCAGAAGCAGAAGAAGGGAAATTTATTGCCGGTGGCACTAATCTCCTTGACCTGATGAAATTCGATATCATGCATCCCGCTCACCTGGTAGATATTACAGGTGTTGCTTTAAAGAATATAGAAGCTCTTGAAGGTGGCGGATTGCGGCTTGGTGCGCTTGCTTCCAATGCCGATACGGCTTACCATACGGAAGTGGAAAAGCGTTACCCGTTACTTTCCCAGGCGATACTGGCGGGTGCTTCCCCGCAATTAAGGAATAAGGCTACAGATGGTGGAAATTTGTTACAGCGAACGCGTTGCTATTATTTTTATGATCCTGCAACCCCCTGTAACAAGCGGGAACCGGGCACAGGTTGTTCTGCAATTAATGGGTATAATCGCTGGCATGCCATTTTTGGGGCAAGTGAGGAATGTATTGCCACACATCCTTCAGACATGTGTGTGGCGCTTGCAGCTCTGGAAGCCAAAGTGCAGGTAACGGGGCCTGATGGGGACAGGATTATTCCTTTTGAAGATTTTCACCGCCTGCCGGGAAATACCCCGGAAAAGGATTCAAATCTTTATGAAAATGAAATGATAACAGCTATAGATCTGCCTCCCAAAGGATTTTCAGAAAACTTCACTTATATAAAAAACCGCGACAGGGCATCTTATTCTTTTGCATTGGTTTCTGTTGCTGTTGGGTTGGATATAAAGGAAGGGAAAATTATGGAAGCCCGGATTGTATTAGGTGGGGTGGCCCATAAACCCTGGAGGAACAAAGAGGCCGAAGCTTTGCTGGAAAATATGAAATCTACAAAGAAAAATTTTGAAAATGTTGCCGATGCTATTGTGAGTGAAGCAAAAGCATATGAATACAACCAGTTTAAAATTGAACTTGCGCGACGTTCTATCATTCGTGCATTAATGCAGGCTGCTAAAACAGAGGAATAAGATGGCAACAAGTTTTATAGGAAAACCAAAAAATCGTGTAGACGGCAGGGACAAAGTCACAGGGGCCGCCAAATATACTGCAGAGTTTCACCGGCCGGGTCTTTTGCATGGCGTAGTGATTTCGGGAACCATAGCAAAAGGAAGAATTAAAAATATTGACACAGCCACGGCTCTGGAAATTAAAGGAGTTATTGAGGTTTTCACTCATAATAACACTCCCGGCCTCGCCTGGCTGGACCTGAGTTATAAAGATATGGATGCTCCCCCGGGGGATCCTTTCCGGCCTCTCCATAACGATAAGATTCAGTTTAACATGCAGCCTGTGGCATTGGTGGTAGCAGACTCACTGGAACTTGCGCAATACGCTGCCACGCTGGTAAAGGTGGATTATGAAGTGGAGAAACACCGTACAGAACTTGCAGATCATCTCGCAGATTCTATTGAAGGGAAAGGCTTAAGGGCAGGTTTCACACCTCCCCAATCAATCGGAAATTTTAAGGAAGCTTATGCAGATGCTGAAGTAAAGATCGAGGCAGAATATTCTCACGGGGCAGAACATCACAACCCTATGGAAATGCATGCTTCTACCGTATTTTATGAAGAAGACGGAAGCCTTACAGTTTACGACAAAACGCAGGGAGTACTTAACAGCCAGCATTACATTTCTATGGTTTTTGGCTTGTCAAAAAAGAAGGTAAGAGTGCTTTCTCCTTTTGTGGGAGGTGCCTTTGGATCGGCTTTAAGACCGCAGTATCAGCTGTTCATGGCTACGCTTGCCGCGCTGCAATTAAAACGATCTGTAAAAGTAGAGCTTACCCGGCCGCAGATGTTTTCTTTTGGTCACCGTCCAATAACCATTCAAAACCTAAAATTAGGCGCAACTACCAAAGGTAAAATTGAAGCCATTAGTCACCAGGCGTATTCCGAAACCTCCACCTTCGAGAAGTACGTTGAAAATATTGTGAACTGGTCAGCAAAATTATATGACTGCGGGAACATAGAACAAATATATAAATTGGTGCGCCTGGATGTCTACACTCCGTTGGATATGCGGGCTCCCGGTGGTGCTACAGGAATGTATGCCCTGGAAGCGGCTATGGATGAATTGGCGTATAAACTGAAAATGGATCCGTTGGAACTCAGGCTTAAAAATTATACGGAAGAGGATATGAGCGACGGAAAGCCTTTTTCCACAAAAACCCTGCGCGAGTGTTTTAAACAGGGTGCAGAAAGGTTTGGTTGGGAGAAACGAAATCCTGAACCACGTTCTATGAAAGATGGAAATCATTTTACAGGCTGGGGAATGGCTACGGGAGTATGGGATGCCATGCAGGTGCCGGCAAGGGCGAAAGCGGAATTTTCTGCAGATGGTACACTAAGGGTAGGGAGTGCCACGGCAGATATTGGAACAGGAACCTATACTATTATGACTCAGATAGCTGCGGAAACGCTGGGGCTTCCTTTGGAAAAAGTCACGGCTGAACTGGGAGATTCAGATCTGCCTTTTGCCTTTATAGAGGGAGGATCATCAACAGCAGCATCAGTAGGATCAGCTGTTCAGAAGGTCTGTAGGAAAATAGCAAAAAAACTGCTGAAAGAAGCCGGAAAAATCAAGGACTCTCCCTTTAAAGGTGCCGGTTTGGAAGATGTGGTTTTTTCAGATGAAAAGATTTCAGATAAAAATGACCCTTCTGTGAATATGACGTTTTCCGAAATTATGAAATCACGAGATCTTGAAAAAATTCAGAAAAAATATATGCTGCTTCCCAATATGATGAACCAAAGGAAGTACAATCGCAATACCCATTCTGCAGTGTTTGCAGAAGTAAAGGTAGATGAAGATCTCGGCACTATTAAAGTGACACGGATTGTGAGTGCCATTGATGGCGGTCGTATTTTAAATCTCAAAACCGCTCATAGCCAGATTCTGGGAGGTGTAGTATGGGGGATTTCCATGGCACTGCATGAAGATTCTTTTATGGATCATAATTTTGGTCGGTTTATAAATCACGATCTTTCCAAATATCATGTTTCGGTAAATGCAGACATGCCTGATGTTGATATCCTGTTCGTGGAAGAGCCTGATCATGTGGTAAGTTCTTTAGGCGCTAAAGGAATTGGTGAGATTGGAATGGTAGGAGTGGCTGCCGCCATAAGTAACGCGGTCTACCATGCCACCGGAAAAAGAATAAGAAGTTTGCCTTTGACCCTGGATAAGGCAATGACAGAAACAGCAATATAAAATAGACATGTATGAAGACTTTAATTACACTTAGAGTGAACGGAAAGGAACATGAGGTAAATGTAGATCCTCAAACGCCATTGCTCTATGTGCTTAGAAATAATCTGGGGCTCAAGGGACCTAAATTCGGTTGCGGATTATCCCAGTGCGGTGCCTGTATGGTACTGTTTGACGGAAAAGCTAATCCATCCTGCCTTATTGCAGTAGAACGTGCTGCCGAAATGGAAATAACCACCCTGGAAGGTCTTGCAGATGAAAACGGAAACCTGCACAAGGTACAGCAGGCATTTGTTGAAGAACAGGCTGCGCAGTGCGGCTATTGCCTCAACGGACTGGTCATGGCTTCTGTGGGATTATTGAATGAAAAGCCCAATCCTTCAGATAAGGAAATACAGGCTGGTTTGTACAGGAATATTTGTCGATGTGGAGTACACGCCAGAGTGATTAGAGCAGTAAAGAAAGCATCGGCTTTATAAAAACAATTTTATGAAATCTACCCGACGTGATTTTATTAAACAGCTGGGATTTGTGAGTATAGGTTTTTCTCTTTTAGGAACTGCCTGCATGAGTAATGAGACCGGCGAAAATGTGGCAGAATCTGACGATTCCAATCGTCCTGAAGATATTAATGCTTGGCTACGGGTTATGGAAGATGGCAGCATCCTCATCCTCACCGGAAAAATGGAACTTGGGCAGGGCATTAGAATAGCGGTGGCACAGGTGGCTGCAGAAGAACTTAATACAAGTCCCGATCTTGTGGAAGTGAACCTTGCAGAGACGGGGGTTACGGCCAACGAAGGCTACACTGCCGGAAGCCGATCCATAGAGACCAGTGCAATGTCTATTCGCAATGCTGCCGCCGCCGCGAGGGAAAAATTACTGAACCTTGCTTCTGAAAAATGGGGAGTTCCGCAGTCAGAACTCACATTGGAAAATGGAACGATAAGCGGTGGAAATGAGAAGATGAGCCTTTATGAAGTGCTTGAAGGCAGGCAGTTAAGGGAAGAAATAGGTCAGCCTACCGAAATTTACGGGAAAACAAGACGAAAATATGTAGGTCAACCGGTGCCGCGTAAAGATATATCTCAGATGGTTCGCGGAAACCTGGATTATGTTCAGGATCTTACTTTTCCCGGGATGGTACATGCGCGTGTAATTCGCCCTTCGGGTTATACTTCAAAGCTTGGTTCTTTAGACGATGCCTCACTTCAGAATTTCCCCGGATTTTTAAAACTGGTTCGTATTGGCAGCTTTGTTGGGGTTATAGCTGAAGAAGAATATCAGGCAATCAAACTCAGCTGGGAGGTAAATGACCTCGCACAATGGGAGTTGGGGGATGAATTACCTGCAGGTGTGCCGTTAAAAGAGCACCTTAAAACGCTTGATGCTGAGGTGGAAACAGAAGAAGAAAAAGGAGATTGGGAAAGTGCCATTAAAGAGGCGCCAATTCAGCATAAGGCTGCTTATTATAAACCTTACCTCATGCATGCGGCCAATGGACCTTCCTGTGCAGTCGCTTATTTTGAAGACGAAAAACTGCAGGTATGGAGCCATACGCAGGGAGTTTATCCGCTACGGGAAACTTTGGCGAACCTTCTGGAAATCCCGGAAGCTTCCATTCATGTAAAAGGTGTTCCCGGTTCCGGGTGTTACGGGCATAATGGTGCAGATGATGTTGCTGCGGAAGCAGCTCTGTTGGCCGTTGAATTTCCGGGGAGGCACGTGCGCCTGCAATGGATGCGGGACGAAGAACACCGATGGGAACCTTATGGTACAGCTATGATCATGGAACTTGAGGCGGGACTAAATTCCGATGGAAAAATTCAGGGTTGGAAATACGATTTCTGGTCAGATGGCCACAGCACACGTCCCAATGGAGAGCCTAAGACCTTGTTGCCTGCCCGCTTTTTAGACCGTGACCATGGAGTTCCCGGAGTGGGATTTAAGGGTGGGGCAGTCCGCAATTCAAAACCTTACTACGCTATCGACGCGCTTCAAACAACCTCGCATATTTTTCAGGGTCCGCTTCGGAAATCTGCTTTACGCGCATTGGGAGCCTTCGGAAATATTTTTGCCATAGAATGCTTTATGGATGAGCTGGCACACAAAGCAGGAAAAGATCCGGTGGAATTCAGATTGGACCATCTTGATGATGAACGAGCTATTGCCTGTCTCGATAGAATTAAAAAAATGACTTCCGAAGTAACTCCAAAGAGTAGGGAAGGTTTAGGATACGCTTTTGCACGTTATAAAAATTCGGCTTCTTATTTTGCTGTTGCAGCTCATGTGCATCTAAATGACAAAGGTATTGTAAAAGTGAAAAAAATGTGGGGAGTAATAGATTCCGGGGAAACGATTAATCCGGACGGGTTAAAAAATCAAACGGAAGGAGGAATGATCCAGGCTGCCAGCTGGGCGCTTCGGGAGGAAGTGCAATTTGATAAAGAACATGTTACCAGCAGGGACTGGCATACGTATCCTATTTTTAGGTTTGAAGAAATTCCTGAGGTAGAGGTGGAGGTGATAGACCGGGTTGAGGAAAAACCACTCGGTGCCGGGGAAGCTGCACAGGGGCCATCTGCGGCAGCAGTAGTAAATGCTGTTTTTGACGCCACCGGAGAACGTATCAGGGATTTGCCGGTGAATCCGGTTGAAAAATATCTTAGGTAAAGAATACGTATTGAGTACTGAGCAGTCGGCACGCAGCCAGACCCGGATGGGGTTTGAGGTTCCATTTCTCAAGTGGATGAAAAAAGGGAGTTTTCTCAGTTAGTTTCTGTGCCAGACAATACCTTTGATATTTTCATACTTAAAATAGAAGACGGAGGTTATGATGAAAGCTACAGTTTTAATCCTTTATTGAGGGTTTAATTCCCCGAGGTTCTTGATTTTATCTGAACTGCTGGGAGTAAATACGACGTCAAACGCTTGGTTCTATTTAGGAGAGGGGATAGGATATATTCCGTATGCTGACACAGATGAAGGCGGAACAGGTGACCCGGTACGGTCTGTGGCCAGAATCGATCTTTATAATAATACTGCTGTAAAACCTGACCTTCCGGACAACCTCTGGTTACAACAATACCAGAAATGTGTGTTGGAGGACGGGAAGTTTTATATGGCCATTTCTCCGATAGGTCAGGAAGGGAATATCTACATTTTCGATACTAAATCTACTTCATCTGATGGATTTACAGTTGGAGCCAGTCTTGAATCGGGTGCAGATGCTACTTATATAGGAGTGTATTAATTTCATTGAATTATCCAAAAAAGTAATGCCTGTTGGAAAGTGATTTCCGGCAGGCATTTTTTTGTTAGAAATTTTGAGTAGATTTTTAGTCAATACGTTCTAAGGAAAACGAACTAACACGAAAAAGGGATTTCGACAACCAGTCTTTGTAAAAGATCAACCAAAACATTGAATGGAAATAATAGGTTGTTCTCTCCCGATGCGGTTTTAGGAAATTAAAAAGTGGCTTTGTTTCGGAATTTACTAAATTGTGATTAGAGCTTAATGATTTTTATTCGTTTAACCCTGATTCTAATATCTTTTATTATGCAAAAAGCGCTAATTGTACTTGCCTTGCTGATGATCATGCTCTCTTCAGCAAAAACTTCTGCTCAAACGGACAGTCTGCAACAAGGAACAGATAATTCTTTGGTGGTGGGTGTTTTTTCGCAACCACCTTACATGATTGCCGATGGAAATGGAAATTGGGATGGTATTAGTATAAGATTATGGCGGGCTGTAGCCGATAGGATGAATGTAAAGTATGAACTTAAGGAGATCTCAAGAGATTCTGCAGTTACTGCATTGCTGAATCAAAAAGCCGATATTGTGCTTTTTGAAGATGTCACCCCCGCTGCTGAAAAGCAAATAGATTTCAGTCATATTTACCACAAGGCCGAAATGGGTGTGGCTTCTCCTCCGGGCACTGGTATCTCATCTATAGTCAAAGCTTTTTTTAGTAAACGTTTCTGGTATATAGCCGGAATGCTCTCTATATTATTACTTATAGTAGGGTCAATTATTTATTTTATAGAACGTAATAGTAACGAAGACAATTTTGGCGGGGAACGTTCCATAGCCAAAGGAATAGGTTCCGGATTCTGGTGGGCCGGTGTGACTATGACCACCATAGGATACGGAGACAAAGCGCCGGTGACTTTTTGGGGACGTGCCGTTGCCCTAATCTGGATGCTGGTTGCTATGGCAGTTACTGCCGTACTTACCGCTTCACTGGTTTCAGCAGTGATGGGAAATTCTGGTAATAAGATTGATGTGCCTGGTGATCTGCGAGATATGAAAATGGTGGCAGTGAAAGGTTCCTTTGCGGCAGATTATATGAAACAGGAAAGGATACCTTTTCAGGAAGTAAAGGAAATTTCTGTGGCCTTGAAAAAGTTGAAGAACATGGATGCCGAAGCAGTGCTCAACAGCGTGCCGGTGATGAGGTACACGATAAATAATGATTCCGATCTTTCACTGAAGGTGCAAGCGGTGAACATAGATCCTCATTATTATGCTTTTGGAATTGCCCAGGGAGATTCCCTGCGTGAGCCTCTTAATTTAGCGGTGTTACAAGTGATAAATTCCAATTTCTGGCAGCAGGAACTTGATCGCTACGTGCCGGAAAAGAAAAGGAGCTAGAAGAGGTCCTTACCCACTTCTTTTATTCATAAAACTATATAGCATCAAACATTTTTTCTAAAGCCATCCCTCTGGAACCTTTAATAAGAATATGACAATTCCTGAATTGGGTTTCCTCAAGATGCTTCTTTAAATTCTGACTGCTTTTAAATTTGATGATTGTACTTTTATTTGCTTCTGCACGATTAAAATTTTCTCCCAGAAGATAACATTCTGTAAAGTTTCCTTTTTCGAGAATATTCACAATTTCCTGATGCTCTTCATCTGAAGAATCGCCAATTTCGAGCATATCTCCTAAAATGACAATTTTCGGCTCTGTGGTTTTAATGTCCTCAAAGTTTGAAAGTGCAGCCTGCATACTTGTTGGATTGGCATTGTAGGCATCCATAAAAATTGTGTTGCTGCCTTTTTCTTTTACCTCTGAACGGTTGTTAGAGGGTCTGTATTCTGAAATGGCCTCTTTTACCTTGTCAAAGGGGACTTTAAAGTAGAGTCCGATGGTTATTGCTGCAGCAATATTTTGCGCGTTGTGTTTACCCGTGATTTTACTCTGAAACAGCGTGTTATTGTAATTAACACTGGCGTAAGATTGATTATCGGAATAAGAGAATTGTACTTTAGCATCCTCTGTAGTACCAAAAGTGAAGGTGTGGTTATAATCCAGATGGTTCCGTTGAGTAACATCATCGATGTTCAGAAAAAGGAGTCTTTTATTCCTTTTTATATTGGTGTAGAGCTCACTTTTTGCTGCAATAACTCCTTCGAGATTTCCAAATCCTTCTAAATGGGCCTTTCCAAAATTGGTGATATAACCATAATCGGGATTGGCAATTTTACTTAGAATTTCGATTTCCTTAAGATGATTGGCACCCATTTCCACAATTCCAATTTCAGTTCTTTCATCCATTGAAAGTAAGGTGAGGGGAACGCCAATGTGATTATTGAGATTGCCTCTTGTAGCAACGGTTCTAAACTTCTTGGAGAGCACGGTATTAACCAATTCCTTAGTAGTTGTTTTCCCATTGCTGCCGGTAATGGCAATTATTGGAAGATCAAGGTATTTTCGGTGAAATGCAGCCAACTCCTGTAGGGTTTTTAAAACATCCTTCACCACAATAAAATTTGTGGAGTCGGTGGCATAAATTTCCTGGTCTACCACGGCGACTTTTGCGCCTTTTTCCAAAGCTTCCAGGGCAAAAGCGTTGCCATTAAAGTTTGGGCCGCTTAATGCAAAAAAAATACAGCCTTCAGTAAGGCTCCGGGTATCGATACAAGCTCCTGAACTAATCAGAAAGCGCTGATGGATTTGTGCTACATTCATAAGCTTAAAGCTATAAAAAAAGCCCTAAAGATTAGGGCTTTATAAGTTTTTTAACCAAAAATTCTAATTTCTGGCTGTTTTATTTTCGCTTTTAGATTTGGAACCTACTCTGGACATGGCATTTCTAAAGCCAATATAATCGGTCGCCATATCCTGTGGGAAGAATCTCCTTTGTGCCGGGTCAAGCCAATAAGCACGGTCTCTCCAGGATCCTCCTTTATAGACTCTCACTTCATCACTAATTAGAGTGGTTCTTTTCGCGGTGTCATATCCACGCTCAGTGACAGCTCCGGTAGTATCATTGAGCTGTACATTATTATATGTAGGGGAATTGTACATTCTTTTAGAAGGCTCTGTTGCGTCCTGAAAAGGCTGGTAATATCTGGTAGAGCTTTTATCACCGTCCCGGAAATCTCTCTGATCACTTTCGGTGAAATTAGTTCTCATATAGGTATCCTCCTCGGTTACCGGAACCTGAGCAATTTCACCCGGTAGGTTTCTGGCTACAAGTTTTCCGTTAGCTAAAGTGTCATACACAACTTCATCTGCTCCCAGTATTTTAATGCTTCCGTCCTCATTAATTGCATTTTTGGTGTAAACATTTCCTCTGTAGTAATTAAAGTCGTTAAACTCATCATCTACAATAGGACGATAAACATCCAATACCCATTCCGCAACGTTACCGGCCATATCGTAAAGGCCAAAATCGTTGGGAGCGTAGGATTTTATTTCAGCAGTAATATCTGCTCCATCATCGCTCCAACCTGCAATACCACCGTAATCTCCATCACCTTGCTTAAAGTTAGCCAATTGATCTCCCTGTCTTTTAGGATCTCCGGATCTGGTATACTGTCCATCCCATGGATATTTTTTTCTACCTCTGTATACGTTATAGTTTCTTAAGCCAACCATACCAAGTGCCGCGTATTCCCATTCTACCTCAGTTGGTAATCTGTATTCCGGAGAAACAAGACCACTTTCTCTTCCCGGATATACTTTCTTGACAGGATTTCCTTCCTCATTGGTATCTTCCAGTCTGTCCTGAACCTCTTCACCCTGGTTCAATTCAGTGTTTCCTCCATAAACATTCGCAGGATCGTAGATGTAAGTTTCCGAATTAAAAGTTTCTCCCGGTCCGGCTTTGTATTGAGCACCTTCCGCAAGATAGCCTTCATTTATAAGTTTTAATTCATTTACCCTTTGGGTTCTCCAGTCACTAAATTCAACTGCCTGAATCCAGCTTACTCCAACTACAGGATATTCTGCATAAGCCGGGTGACGCAGGTAATTATTTACCATTGTTTCATTAAAGCCCAGGCGGTTTCTCCATACCAGGGTGTCAGGAAGTGCTCCTGCATATACATCGCTGTATCGTTCGTCTGAAGGTGGCGCAACTCTTTTGAGCCAGTCCAGGTACTCCAGGTACATTTTATTTGTTACTTCAGTTTCGTCCATATAAAAGGACTGTACGTGTTGCTGTGTTGGGCTGTTATTCCAGTCGTGCAAAGGGTCATCCTGAACCCTACCCATGGTAAAAGTTCCACCCTCTATAAAAACAAGTCCCGGTGCGGTTTCCTGCTCTTTAAAATCATTGTTATACTGAAACCCCCCTTCATCAGAATTAATATCCCAACCGGTGGCACGGGAATTATTTTTATAATCCCTCGAGTTATTACAGCTTATCAGACCTATGCCGAAGGCAAATGCAAAAAATGCTCTTATAGCAGTATCTCTTCTCATATTCATCATCTCTTAGATAGATTTTTAGGCTTTGCAATATAGTAATTAACGCTAAATCTGCAAGATTATTTCATTATTATAAAATTGTCTCGAAAACCCTTTAACTGCCTGATGTACTTGATGCTTACCTGATTCTTAACAGGTTTCGTGAAGCATCAAAACAAAGTAATTTCGGGTTTTTTACTTGCGCAAAAATAGTCCTTTTTTCTTATAGGGCAGATTTTATGCCAAAATAATAACAGGGAAGGGAAATGCTAAAGCAATATTTTTTCAATTTTAAAGTTATTAGTTAAAACCTGAAGGATTAAAATAGCAGTTTCAATGGATTGTACACGTTGTTTTCTCTCGTTTCTAAGGTTTTGCTTGTAATTTTGGTAGGAAGGTTCTTTCTTAGCAAGAATTAAAATTTATATTTGTTACAGATAATGTTCAGAATGAAAAAAATTACACTTATGCTGGTTGGAGCCAGTTTATTGTCTGGTCTTTCGTCTATTGCCCAGGAAGAACGGGACAGGGTAATTACAACTGCAGTTCCGTTTCTACAGGTTGCTGCAGATGCACGAGCTGCGGGAATGGGTGACCAGGGGGTTGCTACGTCGGTAGATGCATTTTCACAACAATGGAATCCTGCTAAATATGCATTTGCTGAAATGCAACAGGGAGTAGGTGTTTCATACACTCCTTATCTTAGTGACATTGTAAATGATATTTTCCTCGGTAATCTCAGTTATTTCTATAAACTGAATGATCGTAGTGCCTTTGCTGCAAGTCTCAGGTATTTTAGCCTTGGGTCCATCGAAACCAGAACGACTTTTGAGCAGGCGCCTCTTCTTGTAAATCCGAATGAGCTTACTTTTGATTTGTCGTATTCACTTAAATTAAGTGAGAACGTTTCTATGGCAGTGGCGGGAAGATACCTGCGATCTGATCTTGGATTACAGGACGATGAGGATCTGGGGGCGGCAAGCAGCTTTGGGGTAGATATTGCAGCATTTTATCAGAGTGATGTTATTTATATGGACAGTTTTGATGGCCGCTGGAGGCTGGGCGCAAATATTTCAAACATAGGGCCTAAAATGAAATATGATGATGCAGGACAGGAAAACTTTATACCCACAAATTTTAAAGCGGGGGCTGGTTTCGATTTTATTCTGGATCCACAAAACCGAATAGGTGCTTATGTAGAATTTAATAAATTGCTGGTGCCAACTCCGCAGGATTTTAATGATGATGGGGATATTGATGCAGAAGATGATGAGGAATACAATGAGATAGGTGCTATAGAAGGAATTTTCACTTCCTTCGGGGATGCGCCTGATGGTTTTGGAGAGGAAATAAGAGAAGTAACGTGGGCTTTGGGCGCAGAATATATGTACCAGGATGTTTTTGCTTTTAGAGCAGGATATTTTACAGAGAGTGAATCTAAAGGTTCCAGAAGGTTCCTTTCATTTGGAGCAGGTTTTGTATATGAAATAGTAGACATTGATATTTCATACCTTTTCTCAACTTCAGATGTGCCAAGCCCGCTGGAAGGAACTTTGCGCTTTGGCCTTACCTTTAATTTCGGGCAGGAGTTCGTGAATTAATTTTAAATAAAAATTTAATTTCACTAAAAGTATCTTATTTCGATTTGATACTTTTTTTGTTTGATTTAACTTGTCTTTCCAATAGATTTATATGAAATTAATAAATATTACTTCTGAACTGGAACTGTATGATGCTTTGGAAGAAATGCCTCAGGATGTATTTGATTTAATGCAGAAAGCTTTTGATGCAAGGGATAATGCTTATGCTCCGTACTCTCAGTTTAATGTGGGAGCGGCAATTCTTTTGGAAAATGGAGAAGTGGTAATTGGGAGTAACCAGGAGAATGCATCATATCCTTCCGGACTTTGTGCCGAGCGTACGGCATTTTTTTATGCAGGGGCGAAATATCCGGGAGTCAGAATGAAGAAAGTAGCGATTTCAGCAAAATCACTTAAGCATGCGGTTGCTGCGCCTGTTTCTCCCTGTGGTGCCTGCCGGCAGGTAATGGCAGAGTATGAAGTGAATCAGGAAGAAAATATTGAGCTGTATTTTATGGGTGAAACGGGTAAGGTTTTAAAGGCCAAATCGGTTAAGGATTTATTACCTTTAATATTTGACAGGAACATCTTATGATGTTTTCGTTATTTTTGCAGCAAAACTGTTTTTCATTCTTACTGAAAATAGTATTTTTGTTATCCGCTTGGCAAAATCCATGTGTCCGGCCTAAATTTTATACTTAGATATGAAGAAAATCACAAAAGCCACCTATATAAAGTGGTATGAGGATATGTTATTTTGGCGCAAATTTGAAGATAAACTTGCGCAGGTTTATATTCAACAAAAGGTTAGAGGCTTTTTACACCTTTACAACGGGCAGGAAGCTATCCTTGCAGGAGCACTTCATGCTATGGATTTGGAAAAGGACAAGATGATCACCGCTTATCGTAACCACGTTCAGCCTATTGGAATGGGAGTAGATCCTAAAAGAGTAATGGCAGAACTTTACGGTAAAAAAACCGGTACATCTATGGGGCTTGGTGGGTCGATGCATATCTTCTCTAAAGAACACAGGTTCTATGGAGGTCACGGTATTGTAGGTGGACAAATTCCGCTGGGAGCAGGACTTGCTTTTGCAGATAAGTATTTCAAGAGAGATGCAGTTACTTTAACTTTTATGGGTGATGGTGCGACGCGCCAGGGAGCACTTCATGAAACGCTTAATATGGCTGTAAAAATGGATCTTCCGGTTGTTTTTTGCGTAGAGAATAACGGATATGCTATGGGAACTTCTGTGGCGCGTACTGCAAAAGGAACAGATATCTGGAAGCTTGGTCAGGGTTATGAAATGCCTTGCGGACCTGTAGATGCCATGAATCCGGTAAAAGTTGCTGAAGCCTTAGATGAAGCAATTGCAAGAGCCAGAAAAGGAGATGGTCCAACATTTCTTGAATTAAAAACATACAGGTATCGTGGTCACTCCATGAGTGATGCTCAAAAATACCGTACCAAAGATGAGGTGGCCGAGTATCAGAAACTCGATCCTATCACTCAGGTGCTGGATGTTATAAAAGATAAAAAATATGCTTCTGAAAAGGAGATAAAAGAAATAGATAAACGCGTTAAGGATAAAGTATCAGAATGTGAGAAATTTGCTGAAGAGTCAGATTTCCCTGATAAGAATATTATGTACGACGTTGTTTACGAACAGGAAGACTACCCGTTTTTATCACATAAAGTAAACTAAATTATGGCTGAAGTAATTAATATGCCGCGATTGAGCGACACCATGGAAGAAGGTGTTGTTGCACAGTGGCTTAAGAAAAAAGGTGATAAGGTTGAAGAAGGAGATATTCTTGCCGAAATAGAGACCGATAAGGCGACTATGGAGTTCGAATCCTTCTACGAAGGAACCTTGCTTCATATTGGTATACAGGAAGGTGAAACTGCACCTGTAGATACACTGCTGGCTATAATTGGTGAAGAAGGAGAGGATATTTCTGATCTTATTAACGGCGGAGGCTCGTCTGATAAGAAAGAAGAAAAATCTTCTGATGATAAAAAGGAGGAATCTAAAGAAAACGCTTCAGATGAAGACGATTCTGAAGAAAGCGGTGATGGTGAAATTCCGGAAGGAGTAGAGATCATTACAATGCCACGCCTTAGTGATACCATGGAAGAAGGTACTGTTGCCACATGGATCAAAAAAGAAGGTGATAAAGTTGAAGAAGGAGATATTCTTGCTGAAATCGAAACCGATAAGGCAACGATGGAATTCGAATCTTTCTATGAAGGAACTTTGCTGAAAATCGGGATCCAGGAAGGTGAAACTGCAAAAGTAGACAGCCTTTTGGCAATTATTGGCCCGGAAGGAACAGATGTTTCCGGAATAAGTAAAGACGGAGGAAAAAAGAAATCTTCAGAAAAATCTGAGAAAAAAGAAGATAAAGCTGCAGAAAAGCAGAAAGAAGTAGCGGCTACAGAAGAGAAGCCGGGAACTACTTCAGAATCTAAAGACGGCGGAAGAATTTTTGCTTCTCCTTTAGCTAAGAAAATGGCTGAAGAAAAAGGAATCGACCTTTCCAAAGTTGATGGTTCCGGAGAAAACGGAAGAATTGTAAAGAAAGATATCGAGTCTTACAAACCTTCAGAAAAACCAGCTGAGCAATCTAAAGGTACTGCAGGTAGTGAAGAACAAAGAGCTTCTGTACAACCCTACGTTCCTGCCGGTGAAGAAAGCTTTGAGGAAGTGAAGAATTCTCAAATGCGTAAGGTTATTGCGAAGAGATTGGGTGAGTCTAAATTTAAGGCTCCGCATTATTACCTTACTATAGAGGTGGATATGCAAAACGCAATGGCTTCCCGCAAGCAGATCAACGAAATGCCAGATGTGAAGGTTTCCTTTAACGACATGGTAATCAAGGCAAGTGCAATGGCGCTTAGAAAACATCCGCAGGTGAACAGCCAATGGAGTGAGGATTCTATGAAAATGGCAAAACATATACATATGGGTGTGGCCGTGGCAGTAGATGAAGGCCTTGTGGTACCTGTGCTTAAATTTGCAGACCAGATGTCTATGACGCAGATCGGCGGAAATGTTAAAAATCTTGCCGGTAAAGCCAGGAATAAAAAATTACAACCTCAGGAAATGGAAGGCAGTACTTTTACTGTTTCTAACCTGGGAATGTTTGGAATCGTTGAGTTTACAAGTATTATAAATCAGCCAAACTCTGCTATTCTTTCTGTTGGTGCAATCGTGGAGAAACCGGTTGTTAAAAACGGACAAATAGTAGTTGGAAATACGATGAAACTTACTCTAGCCTGTGACCACAGAACTGTGGATGGAGCTACCGGAGCGGCGTTCCTACAAACGTTGAAAACATATATGGAGAATCCGGTGACTATGTTAGCATAGACATTGATTCTTTCAATAAGCAATATTAAAATCCCACACTCCAGTGGGATTTTTTTATCTTTAGTGCCAACAGGTATTGGGAGCCGCGGCGCTAGTGACAAGTCGATAATTGCCATTCTAGGCTCTCCTCTAAAATTTGATTAATAACATGAAAAATAACCTCTTTAAATTAACTGCAGTGCTTTTTGCTGCATTCTTCCTCGCTTGTAACTCCACTCAGGATAAAAATTCAGATGATGCTACTGCTCAGGAGACAGAAATAGCCAGTTTTGAAGCTTCAGAAGCTGAAATTGAAGAAAATTTGCGCTTTTTAGCTTCAGATGAGCTGCAGGGAAGAGCTACAGGAACCGAAGGGATAGAGAAAGCAGCTACTTTTATTGAAGAGTACTTTCAAGAGTATAATGTAGAGCCATATTTTGAAGATTATCGGGATCGCTTTGAAGTTGAAGGGAAAGAAGCATTTAATATTGTTGGCTTTTTAGAGGGGAATGATCCGGAATTAAAGGACGAGTTTATAATTATAGGCGCTCATTACGACCATATAGGCATAGGAGAAGCTGTAGGCAACGATTCTATTGCCAATGGCGCGAATGATAATGCAGCAGGGACAGTCGCAGTAATGGAACTGGCCAGAAAGTTCGCTTTAAAGGACAATAAAGGTAGGAGTATACTGTTCGTGCTCTTTTCCGGAGAAGAATTAGGTCTTACAGGTTCAGAACACATTGCGCAGAAGCTAAAAGCTGAAAATTTAGATTTATACGCGGTCGTTAACCTCGAAATGATTGGTATTCCGATGCAGGGAAAAAATCATCTGGCATATTTGACCGGCTACGAAAATTCAAACTTTGCTGAAAAATTCAACGAATATGCCGGTGAAAAAGTTTTGGGCTTTTTGCCACAGGCAAAAGAGTATAACCTTTTTCAGCGGAGCGATAATTATCCATTTTTTGAGGAATTTAATATTCCGGCGCAAACTATCAGTACTTTCGATTTCACCAATTATGAATATTATCACCACGTTTCAGACGAGGCCGATAATATGGATTTTCAGCATATGACCAATTTAATAGATGCAGTTTTTCCCGCCATATTAGAAATGACAAATACTGAAGAAAAAGAAATAAAACTCAACTAAAATGAAGCATGTGATCATCACCGGAACAAGCCGGGGAATTGGTTTTGAACTAACCAAAAAGTTTTCGGAAGCCGGACATAAGGTACTCGCCTTATCCCGTAATCCCGAGCCTGTTTCGGAACTTAAACTTGAAAATGTAGAAGTATTAGCTTGTGACATAACTAAAAAAGAAGATCTGGAAAAAGTCAGCAGTTTTGTTTCTTCAGAATGGAAAAATGTGGATATTCTTGTGAATAATGCAGGACTGCTTATTAATAAACCTTTTGCAGAGTTGAGCCTGGAAGATTTCAGCAGCGTTTACCAAACCAATGTAATGGGAGTAGTAGGACTGATTCAGAAAATGCTGCCTTTTATGGCAAAGGAAGCTCACGTGGTGAATATAAGTACGATGGGCGGAGTTCAGGGAAGCATGAAATTCCCCGGATTATCGGCCTATAGTTCCAGTAAAGCTGCCGTGATCACTTTAACTGAACTGCTTGCTGAAGAGTACAAAGAAACCGGTCCTTCTTTTAACGTTTTGGCACTAGGGGCTGTACAAACAGAAATGCTGGAAGAGGCTTTTCCCGGCTACAAAGCGCCACTTTCTGCGGAAGAAATGGCAGACTATATTTTCGAATTCAGTTTAACCGGAAATAAATTTTACAACGGCAAATTATTACAGGTTTCCAATAGTACTCCCTAATTTTAATGAAGCATATTCTTGAAAAATATTTACCAGGTCATGCGCTGGAGCCCGTTTTTGTGCTTATTCAGACCAATAATGTGCATCTTAAAATAGTCAATGAGCGCAGAACAAGGCATGGTGATTATCGAAAAATGCCGGATGGAGTACAGCAAATCACCATAAACGCGAATCTAAATAAGTACCGGTTTCTCATAACTTTAATACATGAAATCGCTCATCTAGTAGCTTTTAACAGATTCGGAAGGAATATAAAGCCGCATGGGCAGGAATGGAAACTTACTTTCCGCAATTTGATGTTACCCTTTATAAGGCCCGAAATTTTTCCGAATAAACTTTTACCTGTAATTGCTCATCATTTTCGCAACCCAAAAGCCAGTAGTGATACCGATGCAAGACTTTCAATAGCTTTAAAAAGTTACGACCCACAGAACGATAAAAATTATATCTTCGAGGTGCCTTTTGGAGCAGTTTTTCAAATTTACAATGGAAAGATCTTTAAGCGCGGCCCCAGGAGGATTAAGAGGTATGAATGTTTAGAGATTTCGACAGGAAAAATTTATTTATTTCAGCCAAACGCAGAAGTAGAAGTTTTAAAAAATTAATCACGAGTTAGATGAATAGTAACTATTACGCAATATTGATGGCTGGAGGTGTAGGTTCAAGGTTTTGGCCAGTAAGTACCTTAGCATGCCCTAAACAATTTCAGGATATATTAGGAGCCGGGGAAACACTTATCCAGACAACCTTTGCCCGTCTCGAAAAAATAGTACCATCGGAAAATATTATCATCCTCACCAATGAACGTTATGAGGAAACTGTAAAAAAACAAATTCCCACAATTAAACAGGAACAAATTGTACTGGAACCGGTGATGAGGGACACTGCTCCCAGTATACTGCTCGCGGCTTTAAAAATCCAGGAGAAGAACAAGGACGCCATTATGATGGTGGCACCAAGTGATCACTGGATCCAGGGGCTGGAAAAATTTGTGGATGATGTGAATTTTGCTTTTGAAGCTGTTCATGAAAATGATAAACTTGTTACTCTGGGAATTAAGCCAACTTTTCCAAATACAGGATATGGATACATAAAGTTTCAACAATCTGAAAATGAAAAACTCATTCCTGTAGAGCAATTTACAGAAAAACCTACCTTCAAAAGAGCTGAAAAATTTTTGGAAGAAGGCAATTATGCCTGGAATGCAGGAATTTTTATCTGGAAAACTTCTTCTATAATAGAGAATTTTAAAAAGTATCTGCCAGAGATGCATAATCTCTTTCAAAAAGGAAAAGAATACTGGAATACCGAAGAAGAGCAGGAGTTCATAAATGACAATTATCACCTTGCCAACAAAATATCCATAGACTACGGAATCATTGAAAAGGCTGAAAATGTTTATATGATTCCGGCCGATTTCGGGTGGAATGACCTGGGAACCTGGGGATCGCTGCAGGAGCAACTTCCTCAGGATGCAGACGGGAATACCGCAATTAATGCACGACTGCTTCCGTTTGAATCCGAAGGTAATATCGTTCGAGCATCGGAAAATAAGGTAGTTGTACTGGAAGGTCTTAAAGATTATATCGTTCTGGAGAACGAGCAGGTGCTGCTTATTGTTCCGAAGAAAAATGAACAGGGGATTAAAGAAATACGGCAAATGGCAATTGATAAGTTTGGGGATAAACTTGGATAATAGATGGAAAACAATGAAAATTCTTCGGGTACTTCCGGAGCCGAAAATGGGAATGGGAACAATATTCCTTCTGCAAAGCATATCATAAAACATTCGCGGTCGTTCTTTGGGGAGTTGCTGGATATCCTTAGCGATACAGACAGGGATAGCACCATAGAGACGGTAAAGAAGGATATTTCTTTTAAGGGCCATAACGCCTGGATCCTCATTTTTTCAATATTTGTGGCTTCCATTGGGCTAAATGTGAGCAGTCCTGCAGTGGTAATTGGGGCGATGCTTATTTCTCCATTAATGGGGCCTATTGTAGGAGTTGGTTTATCTGTTGCCATAAACGATATCGATACGTTAAAACGTTCTCTGGTAAATCTGGCCGTTATGGTGGTGCTGAGTGTGCTAACGGCTTACCTTTACTTTCTTATTTCTCCTATAGAGCAGGAGACACCAGAACTCGTCGCACGTACTTATCCAACTATTCTGGATGTTCTTGTCGCAATATTCGGTGGTCTGGCATTAATTGTAGCAAAAACCAAAAAAGGAACCATTGCCAGTGTAATTATGGGGGTGGCTATAGCCACAGCTCTTATGCCGCCACTTTGTACTGTTGGTTACGGCCTCGCAATTGCCAATTGGGAATATGCCGGCGGCGCCTTATATCTTTTCGCCATAAATTCGGTTTTTATAGCACTTTCGACATTTGTGGTCGCAAAGGTCCTGGGCTTTCCATTAGTAAAGTATGCAAATAGCAAACGCCGAAGAAATACTGCCAGGCTTGCTTCTTTGTTAGCAATACTTGTAATGATCCCAAGTATTTTTCTGTTTGTAAACCTTCTTAGAGAGCAGGTATTTGTGACCAGAACAAAAGAGTTTGTGGAAAATCAGATCGATTATCCCGGAGCTGAAGTAGTGAAATTTGCCCAGGATTATAAAACAAAGTTTGTGGATGTTTATTTAATTGGTCGTCCCGTACCTCAATCTCAAATTCAGGATTGGGTTGAGGAGATCAGATCTATGGAGGAATTACAGGAAGTCACCCTAAGAATTCATCAGGGAGCAGATCAGACTTCTGAAATGGCAGCGCGTCTTACTTCTGAAGTTAAATCTGGAATTCTGGAGGATTTGTACGTAAGAAATCAACAAGTAGTGGAAGATAAGGATGCACGTATTCAGCTTCTGGAAAACGAACTGCTAAGATACAGATCTGCCGGGATTCCGTTCCAGGCGATAAGCAGGGAGGCTAAGATTAATTATACCAACCTCGAGCAGCTAAGTTACTCAAATAATATTGTAACAGACTTTACCAAGATGGACACTATTCCGACTTTTAACGTGAAATGGGATAGTTCGATGTCGAGAAGCGCAAAACAACGGGAAATGAATAAGCTAAGAGAATGGTTGCAGGTGAGGTTATCCCTGGATACGCTTGCTGTACAATCTGTAAATTAGTTTAAAGCCCCTGAAGCTGGGCCTGTTTTACTTTTTTAAATAAGTCTGAAGAATATACAAAATCAGTTACGGCCTCATTGTCGGTTTTAAAGATCTGGCTTTTGTCACCTTTCCATGCAAGCACACCATCTTTAAGAAAAGCGATGTTTTCACCGATTTCCAATACAGAATTCATGTCGTGGGTGATCACGACGGTAGTAATATCATATTCGACAGTGAGCTCATGAATAAGATTGTCTATAACAGTGGCTGTTTTAGGATCAAGTCCTGAATTTGGCTCATCACAAAACAAATATTTTGGACGATTTACAATTGCACGGGCAATAGCCACCCTCTTTTGCATCCCACCACTTATTTCTGCAGGGAATTTTTTACCGTTTCCGGTAAGATTTACTCTTTCCAGAACTTCGTTTACCCGGTCAAGATGATCTTTTTTACGTCCTTTTTTAAACATTCTCAAAGGGAACATCACGTTTTCTTCAACCGTCATGGAATCAAATAAAGCACCACCCTGGAAAAGCATTCCTATTTCTTTCCGGAGTTCCCTTTTTTGCTCCGGACTAAAATTGGAGTAAGGTTTTCCGTCGTATTCAATAGTTCCTTTTTCCGGTGTAAACAGACCAAGCATAGACTTTAAGAGCACACTTTTACCAGACCCCGACTGTCCTATAATAAGGTTTGTTGTCCCGGTTTCGAAAACAAAACTTATCCCTTTCAGGACATCCTGTTCAGCAAAACTTTTATGTAGATCCTTTATTTCTATCATCTTAACTTAGTAATAATTGGGTTACAACATAATTGGTAATAATAATTACCACACTGGTCCATACAAACGAAGTGGTACTTGCTTTACCAACTTCCAGTGAACCACCCGTCATATAATAACCGTGATAAGCAGGAACAGTTGCCAAAATCATGGCAAACAGAAATGTTTTAAAGAAAGCATAAAACAATTGAAAGCCAACAAAATCATCCTGCAGTCCGCTTATAAATTCATCCGGTACCACAAAGCCACCCAATACTGCCGACATATAAGCACCTACGATTCCCAGGAACATCGAAATGGCAATAACAAACGGATAGGTAAGCATCGCAATGATCTTGGGGAAAATTAAGTAATTAAGGGAGTTTATTCCCATTACTTCCAGGGCGTCAATCTGCTCTGTAACCCTCATGGATCCTATGCTGGAAGTAATAAAAGATCCAACTTTTCCCGCCATAATAATAGAGATAAATGTAGGAGAAAATTCTAGAATTATGGATTGCCTCGCAGCGTAAGCAATTAATGCTTTTGGAATTAAAGGATTGTTTAGGTTTAAAGCCGTTTGAAGCGCAACTACCCCTCCAATGAAGAACGATAGAAAAGCCACAATTCCCAAAGAACCTATTATAAGTTCATTTATTTCCTTAAAAATTAATTCTTTCAGAACAGAGCGCTTGGTCATTCTTCCAAACACCCCTTTAATCATTAAAAAGTATTCACCAATAGAATGCAGATAACCCATCAAAGAATTTTTGTAAAGCTAAAATACAAAAAAGTAGCACGAAAGTATTTAACGTAGAATTAAAGTTTATGGTCCTGAGTTTATTATTTTTGAGCCATTCAACAAGAAACTATGATTCGAAATTTTTTTTTACTACTGACGACAATATGCACCTTCTCTCTGATTGCTCAGGAGGGCGATAAGGAGAAAACCAGGCTTGTGGTTGGTATAGTGGTAGATCAAATGCGATATGATTACCTCACCCGCTTTGGAGATAGGTATGGTGATGAAGGATTTAAAAGACTGATTAATGAGGGCTATAGCTTTAAAAATAATCATTTTAATTATGTGCCCACCTATACAGCCCCCGGCCATGCTTCGGTTTATACAGGGACAGGTCCTGCAAATCATGGGATCATAGGAAATAACTGGTATAACAAGTTTGAGGATGAACTCGTGTACTGCACGGGGGACGAAACTGTGCGGCCCGTGGGAACAAGTTCTGATGCCGGAGAAATGTCACCGCATAGAATGAAAGTGACCACCGTTGCAGATCAAAATCGCTTGCACACCCAGATGCGGGGAAAAACTATAGGAGTTTCTATAAAAGACCGCGGTTCAATATTACCTGCCGGCCATACTGCTAATGCAGCCTACTGGTTTCATGGCAAAGACGAAGGTAAGTTTATTACCAGTTCGTTTTATATGGAGGAGCTGCCGCAATGGGTGAAGGATTTTAACAATTCCAATGTTGCGGAATCGTATTTTAAAACCTGGAATACACTCTGTCCTATAGAAAGTTATACTGCAAGCGGAGTGGATATTAATAATTTTGAATATGGTTTTAAAGGTAAAGAAAACGCATCTTTTCCTTACGACCTTGCTGCTTTAAGAAGTAGCAACAACGAATTTGATCTTATTGCGAATACTCCGTTTGGAAATGATTTAACTCTCGATTTTGCCCTGGCTGCAATAAAAGCTGAAGAATTGGGACAGGATGAAGATACAGATTTTCTTACTCTAAGCTTTTCCAGTACAGATAAAGTGGGGCATAACTTTGGGGTAAATTCCAAGGAAATTGAAGATACCTATCTCAGGTTGGATAAGAATATAGCCACTTTGCTTCAGTATCTGGATGAAAATGTGGGTAAAGGAGCATATACTATTTTCCTTACTTCAGATCATGGTGGCGGTGATGTTTCAGCCTATCTCGAGTCTTTGAAAATTCCTGCAGGATATTTTGATTCCGACGATTTTACTGAAAAGCTAAACGAATTCGTAGTTAAAGAATTTGGGGAAGCTAATCTCATATCCAAAATTTATAATGACCAGGTGTTTTTTAATTATCAGGCACTGTACGATGCTGAAATTAATGCCGATGAACTTGAAGAAAAAATTACCCACTACATCCTTCAGCAGGAACAGATAGATAAGGTTTATACCCGATCACAGCTGGAAGACGGAAGTTATACAGATGGAATGGCAGCTGCTATCCAGGAGGGTTTTAACCAGAAGCGCAGTGGCGATGTCATTTATGTTTTAAACCCGGCGGTTGTTTCCTATTCTCCGCAAGGTTCGATGCATGGGAGTGGTTTTACTTACGATACCCACACCCCGCTTATTTTCTTCGGAAATGGTATTGACCACGGAAGTACAACAGAGCGTTCAGAAATTGTGGATATAGCGCCTACAATATCAGCATTACTGGGAATTGCATTTCCTAATGCAGCAACCGGTAAGCCATTGTATCAAATGTTGGATAGGGAATCATCAGAATAATTTTTTCCGGATATTTTTCCATCGGAAATTTCTAATAAAGCGGCCTTCTTCTTCGGAAACAAGAAAAGGTTGCTTTTCTTTTTCAGCTTTAACGTAGCCGGCAAGATACTCCTGAAGAATTTTTGGGTCCCTAAAGTTAATACTCATCTTCAAGGCGCTGAGGAAAGCCAGTCTAAAGCCGTATCTCATCTTATAAAGCGCTTCCCCCTGAAGTTTCTTTGCCTTTGGGTTATACGATTTTCCCGTTGGTCGCAGGTGCTTCACCTTTAGCGAAGGAACGGTCATTGTTCGATAATTGTAATATTTAGCCAGTAACTCATCTACCGTGTCCCAGCCAATAGAAGCTTTTAGTCCGCCTATTTTTTTAAAACATTCTGCAGAATAGAGTTTTACCGGTCCGCGAATATGCTCTTTATCTGAAATTTTTTCATGCACCCATTCTCCGTTTTGACTTTCAACATATACATTTCCGGCACACATTCCAAGATTAGGGTATTTGAGAAAATAATTCTTTATTTCTTCAAAGTAGTTTGGTGGAAGTAATACATCTGCATCAAATTTTCCTAAAAGATCATAATTTCGGGCACTAAATGAAAGTCCGAAGTAAAAATTATTAATTACTTTTGATCCCGGCATGTGCAGAGACTGAGAGTCATTTTTATAAACCTTTATCCAATCGTATTTTCTGCTAAATTCTTGAGCAATTAAAAATGTGCTGTCAGAGGAGTTATCATCGGCAACGATTAATTCATCCGGCACCGTCGTCTGGCTTACAAAAGAGGAAAGACAATCTGAAAGGTGTTCTTCTTCATTATATGCCGGAATAATAATGCTGAGTTTCATGCAGGGAATTGCTTCAATTTTCAACCAAATATGAAGAAAAACATCCAATTCTTTATAGGCTTCTGCTTTCTTTTTGTCAATTCAGTTGTTAGCCAGCAGTATGAGGTGGGATGCTATACCAAAATTGACAATTCTTCACAGAATTTTTCGGGTGCACTTAGTTCGGGGGATCAGTTTGGATATTCCGTAGATAATATCGGAGATCTTAATAATGATGGGATCGAAGATATTATAGTGGGAGCATTTACAGATGATGATGGCGGTGCAAACAAGGGAGCGGTTTATGTTCTTTTTTTAAATGAAGATGATACAGTAAATAATTTTCAGAAAATAAGCGATACACAGGGAGGCTTCAACGGAAACTTAGACAATAATGACGTCTTTGGTGCTTCTGTAGCATATCTGGGAGACCTTAATGGTGATGGCAAGCCTGAAGTTGCCGTTGGTGCTGAATATGATGGTGATGGAGGTTACTGGCATGGTGCCGTATATATTCTGAGCCTGAATACAGATGGTACGGTGGCTGCTCATGCGAAAATAAGCGACTTTGAAGGTGGTTTTTCAGGAATATTTGACGGGGAAGTTGTATTTGGAACAGATGTGGAAAATATCGGAGATTTTAATGGTGATGGTATTCAGGATATTGTGGTTGGCGCCCGTAGAGATCCGGATGGAGGATTAGAAACAGGTGCAATTTGGCTGCTTTTTCTAAATGATGATTTCACGGTAAAAGATTATAAGAAAATAAGTGAAACCCGGGGTGGATTTACTGGCAATCTTCAGTCGGGTGACTACTTTGGTGGGTCAGTTGCTTCTCTGGGGGATTTGGACGGCGATGGCGTGGTAGATCTGGCTGTGGGAACATACAGGGATGACGATGGAGGATCAGATTACGGCGCTTTTTATGTGCTGTTTTTAAACTCTGACGGATCTGTAAAAAACAGTCAGAAAATTTCGGCCACTACCGGTGGTGGTAACTTTTCCCTGAATTCTAATGCTATTTTTGCGAAGTCCATTGATACTTTATCGGATATTGACGGCGACGGATTAATAGAAATTCTTGTAGGATGTGCAAGATGTAATAATCCGGTAACCGGGCAGCAGACAGGTGCTTTTTTTATTGTAGAGTTGAATAGTGACGGGACGGTGAGTGAAAATTATCAGTATGCAGAGAATGTTGGCGGATTTGCCGGAGATCTTGTTTCCGGTGATTCTTTTGGGATTTCTGTCGCTTTTATTTCTAATTCTGATCCGTTAAAAGTAGTGGCAGGAGCTTTTAAAGACGAAGAAGGGGCTGTATGGATTATGAATTTTTCTGAAAATCTTTCTGATGTACAAATCGAAAGCAGCGCTTCTGAATGTAATAGTGAGAATGCTGAGTTAGTATTTTCTAACCTTGGTGCTAATTCCGAATATGATATTCATTATTCGCATAATGGTTCTTCTCAATCTACAGGTCTGCTTTCCAGTGATGCTAACGGCGAATTAAGAGTTTCCGGCCTGCCGGAAGGGGAGTATTCAGATTTCTCTATTACTAAAGGCCCGTGTACTTTTAATTATGACGACATTTTTACTTTGGAAAGTAGCGAAAGCCTGGATGTGCAATTCGAAACCGTTGCAACTTTAGGGTGTAGCGGGGAAGATGGGAGTCTCATTATTTCTGGTTTAAATCCTAATGCTCCTTATGAAATTAACTATACCTTTGATGAAACTACCCAGACTACCGGTTTTGTAAATAGTAACTCTGGCGGGGAAATAACTGTAGATTCTCTTGCTGCAGGAATCTATTCGGAATTTCAAATTATCAGCAGTGGTTGTACGTATAATTATACGGAAGAACTTCAGATTCAGACACCTCTGTCGGTAGAACCTGTAATCCAAACAAACAACCCCGGTTCCTGTTCTTCACAGGATGGTTCTATTTCTATTGCAGGACTGGATCCCACAGTTTCTTATTCAGTTTTATACGAATATGATTCAGAATTATTTGTACTCGAGGAAATTATTCCTGATGCTTCCGGTACGCTAATCATAGAGGATTTGGGAGTAGGGGTCTATACCAACTTCGAATTACTATACGATGACTGTAGTATTACTTTTAATGAAGATTTCACTTTAAATGCTGCGGAAATCTCTGTTGAAATTGAGGGGCTGATTCCTCCCGAATGTGAAACCGCCAATGGCAGTATTATCCTGAAAGGTGTGAATCTCAGTGCAGCCTATTCCGCTGAATTCAACTTAAATGGTGCAAATTTTCAGGTCGGTCCATTTTCTTCAGATGAAGAGGGGCAGCTTGTAATTAGTGATCTTGAACCGGGAGCATATTCAGATATTATAATTTTTGATAATGACTGTTCTTATCCTGTAGCGGATTTTATTCTGAATTGTAACACGCCTGAAGAGGAGGTATGCTATACTTTTCCTCTTTTCTTTACACCAAATAACGATGGAATAAACGATAATTGGAAAATTGAAGTTCCTAATGCGACCTGTAATCCAAATTTTGAGTGCTTTATCTTTGACAGGTATGGAAAATTACTGAAAATTCTTCGCGGGCCGGGCGAAACCTGGGATGGTATTTTTAACAACAGGCCAATGCCTTCAGACGATTACTGGATAAAAATTGAGTTTCCGGAGAATTTAGATGAAGAGGTAAAAAAGGCAAATATCAGCCTAATTCGATAAAATTACCGTCGTTCTGCATAAACAGCATAGTAACGCGGAGTAAACTTTCGTAATAACGGTCGCACTCCAATCTTTTTAACGGGATTAGTCCATTTTTTGGTGTTTTTTATCTCCCATCCGGCCTTTTCCAGCAGCCAGTCGAACTGCCAGTCCTCAAATTCATGGAAATGACGGTCCCATTTATCGGTTTTACTTCTGTAGGCACTGGAAAACCACAATTTCAACGGAATAGTAGCTACAAGTTTCTCTGCCTGTACATCTTTCAGAACATTATATGGGGCGACAAGATGTTCAAAGATCTCAAAAGCGGTCACAACATCAAAATTGCCATTTTGGACCGCAGATGTGTCGACATCCAAATCTTCCCCGCTGGTGTTTTGAACGGTATAATCATGCTCCTGCATAATTTTTACAAATGGATTTTCTACTCCCAGGTCGAGTACTTTGGCCGGAGCCGGTACATTTTCTTGTAGAAAATTGAGTGTTTCGCGATACCTTTTATGCGGAAAATTGTTTTCGTACATTCCTGTTAGTATTCGTAGACGATCGCGTTAATGTTCATTCCTGCACCAACACTGGCAAAAATCACAACATCTCCTTTTTCCAGTTTCTGGTCTTTCATTTCTCCTTTTACTACAAGGTCAAAAAGAGTTGGGACGGTGGCTACGCTACTGTTTCCGAGCTCCTGGATAGTCATGGGAGTTACATTTTCCGGCGCTTTTTTGCCATACAATTTGTAAAATCGTTCTATAATGGCATCATCCATCTTTGCATTTGCCTGATGAATAAAGATCTTCTTAAGATCATCTATGGACTTGCCACTGTTTTCAAGACAGGATTTCATTGCATTTGGGACATGCTTTAAAGCAAATTCGTAGATTTTACGGCCATTCATTTTTATATACCGCTCGTCTTCAGGGGATTCTGCTTTATTTGATTTTCCGAAGTAGATATAATTTGCTTCTTCATAAGAATGTGTTGCACTGCTATGGCAAAGGATTCCACCTGTATCTTCTGTAGCTTCCACCACCACTGCTCCCGCACCATCAGAAAAAATCATCGCATCCCTGTCGTGTTTATCTACGACACGTGATAAAGCTTCGGCTCCAATAACAAGGCATTTTTTGGCCATTCCGCAGCGAATAAAAGCTTGTGCCTGGATCATCCCTTCAATCCAGCCGGGACAACCAAAAAGAACATCATAGCCCACGCAAGACGGATTCTTTATTTGCAATTCATACTTTACGCGGGTAGCCATACTGGGTACCGTATCGCTCTGCATACTCTGGAATTTAACATCGCCGTAGTTGTGGGCAACTATGATATAATCTAAAGTTTCAGGATCTGTTCCGGAAGCCTTTATCGCCTTTTGTGCTGCGATAATTGCCATTTGCGAAGTAGTAAGGTCTTCATCGAGATAGCGTCTCTCCTTAATTCCTGTAATGGCTTTAAATTTTTCTATTGTGGTCTCATTATCCTGGGGAAAAGTAGAACCGTCTATATTATAAAATTTATGTTGATGAAAATCGGCATTTTTCGTGATCACATTTGGGATATAACTTCCCGTACCGGTAATTTTAATGTTCATCATGCAATATTCTGATTATTGGCTTCTAATTTAACGAAATATTAGGAATTGTCCCCGTCGCTCGGCGAATAATTACGATGTCTGAAAGACATTTCTTTTATAGAAATTAAAGAGGCTGCTTTAAAATGGCAGTTTTCGTCTAACTGTTTTTGAAGCAGCCTCATTTGATTCCTCAATTTTAATGGCTCGAAATTCTGAAATTTATTACCCAAAGAGTAATTTTCTCCGCAGAAATTCTCTGCTTTTATTGCTTAAGCATATTCTTCAGTAGGAGGGCAGGTACACATCAGGTTACGATCCCCAAAAGCTTCATCTACACGTCTCACACTTGGCCAGAATTTATTTTCAGCAATATAATTTAATGGATATGCAGCTTTTTCCCTGCTGTAAGGAAAACTCCATTCATCTGAAGTTAGCATCTGCAATGTATGCGGCGCATTTTTCAGAACATTATTATCTTCTTCAGCTGAAGTTTCACTAATCTCTTTTCTAATCGAAATAAGGGCATTACAAAACCTGTCTAATTCTGCTTTGCTTTCACTTTCTGTAGGCTCTATCATTACGGTTCCCGCTACCGGGAAAGATACAGTGGGAGCGTGGAAGCCGTAATCTATAAGCCGCTTCGCAATGTCGCTCACCTCAATTCCGTTTGCTTTAAAAGGCCTGCAGTCCACGATCATTTCATGCGCAGCGCGTCCTCTTTCTCCGGAATATAAAGTTTTGTAATGTTCACTTAAACGTTCTTTCACATAATTGGCATTCAGGATAGCGTGTTCTGTAGCTTTCTGAAGTCCCTTGCTGCCCAGCATTTTTACGTACCCGTAGGAAATAAGGCATACAAGCGCAGATCCCCATGGCGCAGAAGAAATAGCACCAATAGCATTTTCTCCGCCGGTTTTAATCACAGGATTTCCTGGTAAAAAGGGTGCCAGTTGTTTTGCTACACATATTGGTCCTACTCCAGGGCCGCCACCGCCATGTGGGATAGCAAATGTTTTATGTAGGTTGAGATGGCAAACATCGGCACCAATTGCACCTGGATTTGTCAATCCAACCTGGGCATTCATATTTGCGCCGTCCATATAAACCTGTCCGCCGTTGTTGTGGATAATCTGGGTAATTTCCTTAATGGCAGATTCAAATACTCCGTGAGTGGAAGGATAAGTCACCATCAACGCAGCCAGGTTATCCTTGTGTTTTATCGCTTTTTCCCGAAGGTCGTCCACATCAATATTACCATTTTCACTGGCTTTTGTCACTACCACCTTCATTCCGGCCAATACTGCAGAAGCTGGATTTGTTCCGTGAGCAGAGGACGGGATAAGACAGATATTGCGATGTTCTTCTCCAATCGATTTCTGATAAGCCCGAATCACCATTAACCCGGCATATTCCCCTTGGGCACCTGAGTTTGGCTGAAGTGAGGTCGCCGAAAAACCGGTAATTTCGGTTAACTGATCTTCCAGTCGTTTAAGGACAATCTGGTAACCTTCTGCCTGTTCCACGGGAACGAACGGATGAATATTCCCCCATTGCGGATTACTTAACGGAAGCATTTCTGAAGCGGCATTGAGCTTCATCGTGCAGGATCCCAGAGAGATCATGGAATGGGTAAGGGATAAATCTTTTCGTTCCAGTTTTTTGATGTAGCGCATCAACTCTGTTTCCGAGCGGTAAGAATTAAAAACATCATGAGTTAGAAACTCTTTTTTCCTGCTTAATTCTGTTGGAATAGCTTCGTTTTTCAAAAGTGTTTCAATCGAATCACATTCTTTGTCGGCTACTTCAGCGAAAACGGCATTTATCGCGTTAAGATCTTCCAGCGTGGTGGTTTCATTTATAGAAATAGAAACCGTTTCTGAATCTGGGTAATAGAAATTAATTTCATTTTCTTCAGCTATAGTTTTTACTGCTGTAGCATTAGCTTTAAGCCTTATCGTATCGAAGTAAGAAGTATTTAGCTGCTCAAATCCTAATCTTGCAAGTTGAGTAGCAAGATTTGTTGCAGAATAATGTACGGTGTCAGCAATATACTTGAGTCCATCAGGACCGTGATATACGGCATACATCCCCGCCATAACTGCAAGTAAAACCTGCGCAGTACATATATTGGAAGTGGCTTTGTCCCTCTTAATATGTTGTTCCCTGGTTTGCAGGGCCATTCTAAGGGCGTGGTTGCCATCCAGATCTTTGGTTACACCAATAATTCTTCCGGGTAAATTTCTCTTATATTCTTCTTTTGTGGCGAAATATGCAGCATGTGGCCCGCCATAGCCAAGCGGAATCCCAAAACGCTGAGTGGTTCCCACCACAACATCTACTCCCAGTTCTCCCGGAGCCTGTAATTTCACAAGGCTTAAAATATCTGCAGCAACAGCTATTTTAATTTCAGCTTCTTTACATTGAGACACAAATTCTGTGTAGTTGTGAACCTGTCCGTATTTTCCCGGATATTGAAGCAGCACTCCAAAAAACTCCGAAGAAAATTTAAATTCCTGATGATTTCCTATAACCAAATCGATCCCTAAGAAATCTGCCCTGGTGCTTAAAAGGGAAATAGTTTGAGGTAAAGTTTCTTCAGAAACAAAAAATTTATTTACATCATCTTTTTTTTGCTTTCTGTCGCGAACAGCATGCAGTAAAGCCATCGCTTCTGCCGCTGCTGTAGATTCGTCCAGAAGTGAGGCATTAGCAATCTCCATTCCGGTTAAATCGCTTACCATAGTCTGGAAATTAAGCAGCGCTTCAAGTCTTCCCTGTGCGATTTCTGCCTGGTAAGGGGTATAGGCAGTGTACCACCCCGGATTCTCCAGAACGTTTCGCTGAATCACAGCGGGTAATATTGCCTGGTGGTATCCTAAACCAATATACGTTTTGAAAATTTTATTTTTGGCAGCCAGTTTCCCGATATGCTCGGCATATTGATTCTCACTTAAGGCAGCCGGTAAGTTTAAAGGAGATTTTAGCCGAATGTCGTCCGGAATAGTTTCGTAAATTAACTGCTCCAGAGAGTCAACTCCAATAGTGTCCAACATTTCTTTTAGTTCGCTTTCCCTGGGGCCAATGTGGCGCAGTGCAAAAGAATCTGTTCTCATAAATATCGTTGTGGTTTTGTGCCGCGAAAATACGGATTTTAAATCTAAAAATTTATCATTTGAGGCTTTACAGATGTTAAGATTTAAGTCCTGCTGCCGGTGCATTTATTATGCTTAATTTTGACTAATGGGTTTTTTCAAAAATTCTATAGATCTCTATATAAACAGCAGCATTCATGTAGCTTTGGCGGTCGTTTCCCTTAGCACAGTTACCATGCTGGAGTATAATATCTCACCAGATTATGACCTGCTTCTCTTTATTTTCTTCGGAACAGTTACGGGATACAACTTTGTGAAATATGCGGGTATTGCTAAACTGAAGCATTTAAGCCTCACGAGAAATCTTAGGATTATCCAGGTATTTTCGCTGTTTTGCTTTTTAGCGGGAGCTTACTTTTTTTTAATTCAGGACGTTAAAGTAATAGCAGTAGCCATTGTTCTGGGTCTTTTTACGCTATTTTACGCAGTGCCTTTCTTAGGAGAGAAGCGAAATTTAAGAAGCCTTAGCGGAATAAAAGTTTTTGTAATTGCTATTTCCTGGGCCGGTGCAAGCGTTCTGCTTCCAATAGTAAATTCTATGGACGTATTAACAGCAGATATTCTTATAGAATTCCTGCAGCGTTTCCTGCTAATGGTAGTTTTAATGCTGCCTTTCGAGATTCGGGATGTAAAGTACGACGCAGCAGCGCTTTCCACACTTCCGCAGCAAATGGGGGTAGAAAAATCCAAAGTTTTGGGTTACGCGGTTTTAATACTAATTCTTTTACTGGAACTTTTACAGGGAAACGTGGTTACGATTAATTTCCTTTCACTGGTTTTGATATTGATAATAACGGGAGTTTTTCTTCTGAAATCGGAAATAGAACAGCATCCTTATTTTTCCTCATTTTGGGTAGAGAGTGTGCCGATCTTCTGGTTGGTGATTTTGCTGCTTCTCAGGAATTTTGTTTAGCAAGTTCTTCTCTAATTCTTTCTTTCCAAACTTTCTTGTCCACTTTGCTGCAGGTCTTTATGTCAGACTTTTTAATAAGTTTTGTGAGATGGGAATTGCGGTGGGTATATTCTTTACAACGTTGGCAAATCGCAATGTGCATTAGCAGTTTTAACTTGTTAATTCTGCTAAGCTCCCTGTACTGGGCTTTATCACAACAGTTTTCTGCTTTTGAGCAGTCAATAAGGAAGAAATTTTTAAACATAATCTAAAACCAGTTTTTTTCAAGACATGCGGCAAGAGATACTCTCGCCCTGTGTATGATTACCCACAGGTTAGACGGCGTGATATTAAACTCATTACAAATAACTTCTGTATCTGCACCATCAATTGTTTTCATTTTAAAGATTGCTGCCTGTTTTTCGTTTATTTGATCAAGACATTCCAGGATAGCCATTCCCAATTCGGTATTCTCCATTTCATCTTCGGCATTGCGGTCAGAATAATCTGCAACCTGCTCCTCCAGCCATTCTCCATCGCTAAAATCGTCAGAATAATTAATATGTACTTCAGCTTTTCCCTTTCTGGAATTTATTCTGCGGTAATGGTCAATTATTTTTCGCTTCAATATTGAAATTAACCAGGTGCGTTCACTTGCTTCCCCTTTAAAATTTTTCATCGACTTTAATCCGGCCAGGAAAGTTTCAGAAATAAGATCATTAGCTATCTCCCGGTCGTTCACCCGAACAATCGTATAGTTAAATAGATAGTCTGAATATTTGTCCACCCACTTTGTAGGGTCGAGGCTGTGAGCTGGCATAAGAAATTTTCTTACTCAAAAATATAAAAAGAAATATTCAAATAAGTTATAAAAACGATAAGATTTTATGCTGAAAACTGCAGCCAATTTCCTTATTAACTGGTAATTGGCTGCGTAATTTTCTTATTCCTTCGGAAGTAATCCCGCTCTTTTTAACAAAGCTTCGGGTTGAGGTTCTTTTCCGCGGAAGCGTTTATAAAGCGTCATTGGATGCTCGGTTCCTCCCTGAGACAATATATTTTCCCTGAATTTATTCGCCACTTCCCTGCTGAAAATTCCCTGCTCCTGGAAATATTCAAAAGTATCTGCATCCAGCACTTCTGCCCATTTATAAGAATAATATCCGGCAGAATAACCGCCCTGGAAAATGTGTGAAAATGAAGTGCTCATACAATTTTCAGCAACATCGGGATATAACTTTGTGGGCTCAAAGGCTTTGTCTTCATGTGCTTTTACATCGTCAATATCAGTAGGGTCGATGCCATGCCAGCTAAGGTCGAGCATTCCAAAGCTCAATTGTCGCACCGTAGCCATGCCTTCGTGAAAATTAGCCGATTCTTTTATCTTTTCTACGAGCTCCATCGGGATGGTCTCTCCGGTTTTGTAATGCTTTGCAAAAAGCTGAAGTGCCTCCTTCTCATAACACCAATTTTCCAGCACCTGACTAGGTAATTCCACAAAATCCCAGTAAACGTTAGCTCCTGAAATACTTGGGTAAGTTGTGTTGGCCAACATGCCGTGCAGGGCATGTCCAAATTCATGAAAAAGAGTGGTTACTTCGTTAAAAGTTAACAATGAAGGTTCTTTTTTAGATGGTTTTGTGAAGTTGCAGACGATAGAAATATGCGGACGTTCATTTTTGCCATTTTGGATGTATTGCGGTTTATACCCGGTCATCCAGGCACCGCCACGTTTCCCTTCCCTGGGATGAAAATCTGCATAGAGTAAAGCGATGTCCTTATTTTGCTCATCGGTTACCTGGTACGTCTTTACATCGGGATGATATTTGTCAATATCAGCTACTTCCTTAAAATTAAGTCCGTAAAGTTTATTGGAAACAAGAAAAACACCTTTAATAACACTTTCAAGCTCAAAATAAGGCTTCAGTTTCTCGTCATTAAGGTCAAAAAGTTCCTGTTTTAGCTTTTCGCCATAAAGAGCAGCATCCCATTTTTGCAATCGGTCGATTCCATCCAGTTTTTTGGCGAAATTTTCAAGTTCTGAAAATTCCCGTTCGGCAGCAGGCTTAGCTTTTTCCAAAATTTCGTCTAAAAAGCTGTTTACCTTGTCCGGAGTTTCTGCCATGCGCTGTTCCAGAACAAAATGCGCATGAGTTTCGAAGCCAAGCAGGTTTACACGTCGATGCCTTAATTTGGCAATTTTCAGCACATTTTCCTGGTTGTCCAGTTCATCATTGTGAAAACCTTTGGATCCAAAAGCAAGCGCCATTTTTTTCCGAAGCTCCCTGTTTTCAGCATATTTCATAAAAGGAATATAGCTTGGATACTGCAGGGTAAAGATCCAGCCTTCTTTTTCTTTATTTTCGGCTACAGATCTTGCTTCTTCTTTAAAGCTGTCCGGCAGCCCTTTTAAGTCTTCTTCGTTGGTAAGATAAAGTTCAAATTTATTGGTTTCCTCCAGCACATTTTCACCAAATTTAAGGCTAAGAGAAGAAAGCTCTTTATCAATTTCCCTTAGTTCCTTTTGTTTCTCTTCAGGAAGATTTGCACCGTTTCTTGAAAAGGTTTTGTATTTCTTGTCAAGCAGCGTTTTTTGTTCTACGCTTAGCTCCAGTTGATCCTGAATTTCGTAAACACTTTTTACCTTCTCAAAAAGGGCTTTGTTTAAAATAGTGTCGTTTTTAAATTCGGTTAGAAGCGGAGAAACTTCCTGTGCGATTTTCTGAATTTCTTTATTGGTTTCGGCAGAATTTAAATTGAAGAAAATACTGGTTACCCGATCCAGCTGTTTTCCCGAAAATTCCAGGGCAGCTATGGTGTTCTCAAAATTTGCTTTTTCCTTCGAGTTTGCAATAGCATCAATTTCTGCACGAACAGTATCAATAGCAGAAATAATTGCTGGCTTGAAATGCTCATTTTTTGTCTTAGAAAAAGGTGCGTAGGAAAATTCTTCAAGTAAAGGATTATTTGTAGTCATAGGAATTAACTTGACGTTTTTAAATTATTTAATGACTTAAATCATTAATTGTATATTTTTTAACTATCTTTACGCTTCTTTAGAAAACATTAAGATGTAGCTTACTTTTTAAAAGTTGTGGATTAATATATTTAGAATGGTTAATAAATAGATTTTACACTAAGTAACTACTGCGCAAGCCACACGAAAGTGTGGCTTGTTTTATTTCTGAACCTTCTTTGCGCCTTCTATTACCTTTTCTTTTAAACCTTCTTTATAAACCAAAATTTTATCCAGTGTGCATTTATCCGAGGCGCCAATAATTTGAGCTGCAAGTATACCGGCATTTTTTGCGCCGTTTAATGCCACCGTAGCCACAGGAACACCCCCCGGCATTTGTAGGATGGAAAGTACAGAGTCCCACCCGTCGATAGAATTACTGGATTTAACGGGAACACCAATTACAGGAAGGGGGGAGAGGGAAGCAATCATTCCCGGTAAATGTGCTGCACCGCCGGCACCGGCAACTATTACCTGTATGCCGCGTTCATGAGCGGTTTTTCCGTATTCAAAAAGCTTTTCGGGAGTACGATGGGCAGAAACTATGTCCACTTCAACTTCAATATCAAAACCTTCCAAAATATCTATTGCGTCCTGCATTACCGGCATATCGCTGGTACTACCCATGATTACTGCTACTTTTCCCATAGTTTGTTTTCTGATGCTCACAAAACAGATGTGAGATAATTGTTATTTTTTAGCTATTACTTTAATTGAATTTTTTACCTCTTCGGCAATTCTTCTCGCTTCGGAAATTTCCTCATTTACAATGGTTACATGTCCCATTTTTCGGAAGGGGCGTGTGATTTTTTTTCCGTAGATGTGGGGTGTCACCCCATCCATCTTCATGATTTCTTCAATATTCTGATATACCACTTCGCCGGTATGATTTTCGTCACCAACCAGGTTTACCATAATTCCGCCAACCTTACTATCTGTATTCCCCAACGGAAGGTCGAGAATCGCCCGTATATGCTGCTCAAACTGGTTAGTGTAACTGGCTTCTATACTATAATGTCCGCTATTGTGGGGTCTTGGAGCAACTTCATTTACCAGGATTTCATCATCCCTGGTCTGGAACATTTCTACTGCCAATAGCCCTACATGCTTAAATGCTTCGGAAACTTTTTTAGCCAGGTTTCGTGCTTTTTCAGCTACTTCAGCATCAATTCTTGCCGGACAAATTACATACTCTACCTGATTGGCAACAGGATGGAATTCCATTTCTACAACAGGGTAGGTCTTTACTTCGCCTGAAGGATTTCTAGCCACGATCACCGCAAGCTCGTTTTTAAACGGAATCATTTCCTCTGCAATACATTCTGCGTCAGGTAGATTTTTTAAATCATCTTCAGTTTTTATAACAGCGACTCCTTTGCCGTCGTATCCGCCGGTTGTGCTTTTCCAGACAAAAGGAAATTTTCGCTTCCCTTGCTCAATGTCCTTCAGTAATTCTTCTTTGTTCTTGTAAAGTTGAAAAGCTGCTGTGGGAATGTTATTTTCTAGATAAAAATTCTTCTGAATTCCTTTATTCTGAATTTTCTCCAGGGTAGCGGCAGAAGGATAGGTCTTTATACCTTCTTCTTCCAGTTTTCGGAGGGCATCGATATTAACTCCTTCAATTTCAAAAGTAACTACATCTGCTTTTCTTCCAAATTCAAGAACCGTTTCATAATCCATTAAATCGCCCTGCTCAAAATAGTTACAAGAAATCCTGCAGGGAGCTTCAGCATTTGGATCTAAAACATTGGTCTGGATATCAAACTTCCGTGTTTCATAAAGCATCATTTTTCCCAGCTGTCCGCCGCCGAGAATTCCCAATTTAAAGTCTGAAGAAAAATAATTCAGCATATAGATTTCAGTTTATACAAAAATAATTTTTTAAGGCGGATTGCACTACTTATTCTTATAGAAATCTGATAGTTTGGATGATTCAGAATCCTTATCTTTGCCTCTTTAAAATTTTATGCTTTGATTCAACTTCACGATTTACAATTTGAGCCTTATATTTCCGAAGAAGAGATTGAAGGTGCTGTAGAGAAAATTTCTGCCCGGCTTAATGCCGATTATAAAGACCAAAACCCGATTTTTATTGGTGTTTTAAACGGCTCTTTTATGTTTGCTTCAGAAGTTATAAAGCGCTTCAAAGGAGATTGTGAGGTGAGTTTTGTTAAAATGGGTTCCTACGAAGGCACTTCTACCACGGGAACAGTGAAGACTTTGGTGGGACTAAACCAGAAAGTTGAAGGAAGAAAAGTAGTTATTCTCGAAGATATTGTAGATACCGGCAATACGCTTGAGGAAATAAACAAAATTCTGGAAGCTGAAAAAGTAGCCGATTATAAAGTAGCCACGCTGTTCTTTAAACCTGAAGCTTATAAGAAATCATTGCATATTGAATATATAGGAATTGAAATACCTGATAAATTTATTGTTGGGTACGGCCTGGATTACGACGGTTTGGGCAGAAACCTTAGGCAAGTATATAAACGCAAAGAATAAAAAATGACAAATCTGGTACTTTTTGGCCCTCCCGGCGCTGGCAAAGGAACACAAGCTTCAATTTTAAAGGAGAAATATCAACTGGTTCACATCTCTACCGGAGATGTTTTTCGGTACAACATCAAGAATGAAACAGAACTTGGTAAAAGTGCAAAATCCTATATGGATAAAGGGCAACTTGTTCCGGATCAGGTGACTATCGATATGCTAAAAGCAGAAGTTGAAGGAAATGAGGGTGCTAAAGGCTTTATTTTTGATGGTTTTCCAAGAACCCGCGCCCAGGCAGAAGCATTGGGTGAATTTCTTGCTTCCAAGGGCGAAGAAGTTGATGCTATGATCGCTTTGGAAGTAGAAGACGAGGTTTTGGTGCAGCGTTTACTGGAACGCGGAAAAACTTCCGGAAGACCAGATGATGCCGATGAGTCTGTGATTAGAGAACGAATAAAAGTCTACTATGAAGAGACTGCTATTTTGAAGGAATACTATAAAAAGGACGACAAGTACTACGGCGTAGATGGGGTTGGATCTGTAAAAGAAATCACCGAAAGATTAAGTGCGGTTATAGATAAACTTATCTAAACGATAACAGAAGAAAAAAGAAGCTGCCTCAAAATGGCAATTTTCGTCTTTCTATCCAGGAAGTGACGAAGTTGTCTCCGATTGCCTCAAATAAATATAAATATGACTGAAGGGAATTTTGTTGATTATGTGAAAATTCACGTTTCTTCCGGAAATGGAGGGAGTGGTTCTGCACATTTACACCGGGAAAAATATATTACTAAAGGTGGTCCCGATGGGGGAGATGGCGGCCGGGGAGGCCATGTGATTATTCGCGGCGATAAAAATCTTTGGACGCTCTTTCATTTAAAATTTAAGAGGCATGTAAGGGCAGAACATGGCGGTAACGGATCAAAATCCAGAAGTTCAGGTTCTGATGGGTCTGACGAATATGTCGATGTTCCTTTGGGAACAGTAATCCGAGATACCGAAACCGAAGAAATAATCCATGAGATTACTGAAGACGGAAAAGAATATATCGTAGCAGAAGGCGGAAAGGGCGGTCTTGGAAACTGGCATTTTAAGAGTTCCACAAATCAGACTCCGCGCTATGCGCAGCCGGGAATTGAAGGACAGGAAGTAGATGTTACGCTGGAATTAAAAGTTCTTGCCGATGTTGGACTTGTCGGCTTCCCAAATGCCGGGAAATCTACGCTGCTTTCGGTAATTACTGCTGCAAAACCTAAAATTGCAGATTACGAATTTACTACTCTCAAGCCTAACCTCGGAATTGTACAGTATCGGGATTTTAAAACTTTTGTAGTTGCCGATATTCCGGGGATTATAGAAGGAGCTGCGGAAGGAAAAGGGCTTGGTTATCGCTTTTTGCGGCATATCGAGCGAAATTCTACTTTACTATTTTTAATTCCTGCCGATGCTCCCAATATTGCAAAGCAGTATGAAATTCTGGTTGATGAATTGAGAAGGTACAATCCGGAGATGCTGGATAAAGACCGGCTTATTGCGATCTCAAAAAGTGATATGCTGGACGCGGAACTCAAAGTAGAATTAAAGGCAGAACTCGATAAAAACCTAAATGCAGATTACGTATTTATTTCTTCAGTAGCACAACAGGGGCTTACCGAGTTGAAAGACCGCCTTTGGGAAATGCTCAATAAAAAGCCTGAATAGACCGTTTCTTCGTATTTTCATTTTCGGGATAGTTTTTGATTAACTTTAGATCATTTCCGCATGGCGGGAAAAATTAAAGTTTATCCTTTAAATGTTTATGATATGAAAATAATAAAAATTCTGTTTATCTGTGTGCTTTTCGCAGGCTGCAATGCTCCAAAAATTGCTTACGATTACGATGAAACTGCAAGTTTCAGCAATTATTCGACTTACGCACTTTTTCCCGATTTTCGTTCAGGATTAAGCCAGCTGGATGAAGCAAGGCTAATAAGGGCACTGGATAATGCGATGCAGCAAAAGGGCTTTTCCACAGCAGATGATCCTGATCTTTTTGTAAATGTCTATACTGAAACATTTCAGCAACAGAGTGGGAACAGTATAGGCCTTGGAGTTGGAGGCGGTGGAGGTAATATGGGAGTTGGTGTATCCGGCGGAATTCCAATTGGAGGTCCTGAGAATTACCTCAAAATGACCATAGATTTTATAGACAAAGAAAAAGATAGCCTTGTGTGGCAGGCAGTGGTAGACGTTAAGTTTAATCCTAATGCCAGTCCGGAACAACGACAGGCGCTATTTGATAAAGTGCTGCAGAAAGCATTAAGGAACTATCCCCAAAAAAATAATCCCGGTTTTTCCAGGATCTAACAGAAAAACAGGCTGCCTGAAAATTGCAATTTTCAGGCAGCCTCTTTATTTATTTAGTTTGTAGCATCTTCTACAGCGTCTCCCACATCATCGGCAGCGTCTTCAATATCGTCTGCGGCTCTTTCAACACCCGATTTTTCTTCTCTACAGGAAGTGAAAACACCGGTAGAACAAACAAGCGCAAGTATTAGCATCAATTTTTTCATATAATTACTGATTTTTAAATATTAATTATCGTCTGTTGGATCACCATCCAGCTCATTTTCTACCTGATTGGCGCCTTCTTCAATGGCGTTCCCGGTTTCCCGTGCACCTTTTTCAATAGCATCGCCTGTGTTGCGAGCTCCCTCTTCTATAGCGTTGCCGGTTTCCTCAGCAGCATTTTCCATTTCTCCTCCCATACGGTCCAGGTCATCATCTGCATCCATTTCATGCTCCATTTCTTCGCGTTCCATTTCCATTTCCATTTCAGTTTCTTCTTCGTTCACCTCGCGGCAGGAAGTAAAACTTGTACTGATGGTAAATAATAAAGCAAAAAGCAAGACTGATCTTTTCATATTAACATATTTGGTGATTCGATTTTTTAAGCACTATAATTAAACAGTTTGCATTTTTCTGAAAGAAATCCTACAGTAAGAAGCTGCTTGATTCAAAACCGTTTAATCAATTAATTTTAACCAAAACTATCTATGTAAAAGATACGAGCGTTAAATTTGTTGCTAAATTATAGTATATAAGATGTTAAATTTTTTGTAAGGATTTAACAGAAGGGGGCGTTTTATTGTGAATTATTTTTGTAGTGCTAATTTTTTACGTTGGATTTGTATTGGTCATTTGAGGTTTCAATTAATTTTTTCATAAGTGGTATTACCATATCCCAACCTCCCTGAGATTCCTTAAATCGTTTTTCGGCATTTTCTGCACCAGAGAAATCTCCTTGAATAATTGTTAATTTAGTTCCTTTTTCCAATGGAGTTAACTTATAGGTTAGGTTTACGTAATTTTCAGGAATATCCTTTATCCCGATATTAGGATCAAACATTGTGAAAGATAATTTTTCTCCCTGAATAACATCTGTGATTACGCCTTTAACGTAAATAATTTCTTTTCCATCCTCTGTCACTCCCTTCCAAATAATCTGATTTCCAATTTTCCAATCTGATAAAACTTCACATCCAAACATATACTGTGTTGTCATTTTAGGATTGGATATCAGGTTCCAAACGCTTTTAGGCGTAGCATTAAACGTGACTTCCTTCTTAATAATCATTGATTTGCTCATCTTTTTAATTTTTAATTAATGTTCAAATTTGATGAGTGTTTGATTTTTTAAATTGCAAAATCAGGATTATTCCTAATATTATCGGGAGAGGTGCCAAATTCTTTCTTAAAATGCATTAGAAAAATGCTGAGGAGAGCTGTATCCTGTTTCATAAGCAACCTCTTTCGCAGATTTTTCAGTTCCCAGAAGGAGCCTTTTTGCTAAAGTCATTCGGGTTTTATGGATATACCCAAAAATGGTTGTTTCAAATAACTCCTTAAATCCTTTTTTTAGTTTGTATTCATTTAAACCAACTAATTTCGATAGTTCCACGATAGTAGGTGGTCTTTCAATTTTTAATGCCAAGATCTCTTTTGCTTCAAATAACTTTTGTTTATCTACGTTAGATCTTATGAAATTGTTCTCCTTTTTTTTATCATAAAGTTCAGCTTGTAAAACAAGTAATTCAATACTTTTGGAAAGTAAAAAAAGGTCTTTTAATTCATTGGTATATGAAGAATTAATGATTTCAGTTATTACAGACTGAATTTTAAAATTATTGGGTCGCCAATTTTCAGAAAGGATTGCGCTTTTTTTATTTAGTATTTTTTCGGAAAAACGCTTTAAAGGATCAGTTCCATTTTGAGCAATATTCACAAAAGATTCAGTTGTAAAGTTTATTCCGAAAGTTTCGATGCGTTTACTTTTATTTGAAACTTCTATTTCAAATCCGTCAGAATACAGAAGGTTATTGTGATGACCTGTAAAAGAGTATTCTGCATTTAACTGTTTGTACTTAAAGTCGTAATTCCCGCTTAGGCCAAAATGCAACCTAACCAGTTCTGTGTCATTTTTCGATACGCTTTTTCCAAATGAGTTGTAATCGACAATGTTGTGGGAAATAGAAATATTTTCTATTTCCCAGCTCTTTTTCTTTACAGAGGTTTTGTTAAAAGAGTCCTTCATTTCGGTTGATTGTCTGCTTACATTTATTTAATGGGGATAAGTTACGGGAATAGTGCGAATATGTGCTGGTTTAATTATTTGTCTATTCTCCTTTTATACGGCTTTTAGTTATCAAAGAGGTAATTGCGTATGGCCGCTGTAGCACCTGTATTACTATTAATAAAATGGCCGGAAATCATTCCGGTTTTTCTGCGGAAAACTTCATCGTTAATTAATTTTTGAAATACAGAAGAGGCTTCCCGGGGCGTTTCAACAGAAAAAAGTCCGGCGAGTTGCTGAAGTTTTATTGCTTCAGGAAATTTTGAAAAATTGGAGCCAATTACGATAGGAACACCGAAAGTAGCGGGTTCAAGGATATTATGCAACCCCGAATTTCCCGCGGCACCGCCTACATAAGCAACATCTGCATAACTGTAAATTTTACCCAGAAGGCCAATAGTGTCAATTATTAAAATATCAAAAGCAGATAAATCCTGATGATCTTCAGTATAACGTACAGAGGTTTTCTTTAGCTTTTTCTGCAGCTCCAGTATCTTTTCTTCTTTTATCTCGTGCGGCGCAATAATAAATTTCACCTTTTCTGCAGCGGAATTGATGTAATTCAGGAGCAAATCTTCATCTTCCGGCCACGTACTTCCGGCGACAATACAAAGTTTATCCTGAAGAAAATCTTCTACAAATGCTAATTTATTATTGTATTCAATTTGTCGCGAAACACGATCAAACCTGGTATCTCCGCTAATAGTCACATTATCGAAATTATGCTTTTTAAGCAATGCTTCAGAAGCTTTATTCTGAACAAAAATGTGCTCAAAGCTTTGTAGCGATTTACGCATCCAACCGCCGTAATTCTGAAAGAAAACCTGATTTTCCCTGAAAGCACTCGAAATAAGGAAGGTTCGGATCTTCCGTTTACGTAATTCCTTTAAATAATTTGGCCAGATTTCATATTTCACGAAGAAAACGAGCTCCGGAGAGACAATATTCAAAAATTTCTGAACTTTTTTAGCCGAATCCATCGGCAGGTAGGTAATAACATCAGCTAGAGGATGTTTTTTCTTGTTTTCGTAACCTGAAGAAGAAAAAAATGTGACTAAAATTTTCCTATCAGGCATTTCAGCCTTTATCATTTCAATTACCGGGACTGCCTGTTCAAATTCGCCAAGGGAAGCAGCATGAAACCAGATCACCCGGTCATTTTGCCCAATTTCGGCTTTCAGTTTATCAAAAACTTCTTTCCGGCCCTCCACAAATAATTTAAGCCGGGGCTTAAAAATGGCAATTATCGGCAAGAAGAGTTCAAATAAACCAACAAGAATATTATAAAGGATATACAAAATGATTTTCTTTAATACCGCTAAAATAGGCCTTTCCTAAAAATTGCATTGGCTGTAGGGACGATATTTCGTATTTTCGTTAGACAATAAAAAGATGATGAAAAAGATACAAATGGTTGACCTTAAAGGTCAATATGAAGCTATAAAAGGTGAAGTAAACGATTCTTTCCAGGAAATTCTGGAATCTACGGCATTTATAAACGGTCCTGAAGTTCAGAAGTTTCAGAAGGGAATGGAAGAATACCTGGGCCTAAAGCACGTGATCCCCTGTGCGAATGGGACAGATGCTTTGCAAATTGCCATGATGGGCCTTGATCTCAAACCCGGTGACGAAATAATAACCGCAGATTTTACTTTTGCTGCAACAGTAGAGGTTATCGCGCTGCTTCAGTTAACTCCGGTGCTGGTAGATGTAGAACCCGATACTTTTAACATAGATCCCGAAGCCATAAAGAAAGCTATTACACCAAAAACAAAAGCTATCGTGCCGGTGCACCTGTTTGGCCAAACGGCAAATATGGACGCTATTATGGAAATTGCCAAAGAACATAATCTTTACGTAATTGAAGATAATGCGCAGGCGATTGGTGCAAATTACCATTCTGGGAAAAATGGAAAAGTAAAAGCAGGCGCAATTGGAGATGTGGCCGCAACTTCATTTTTTCCGTCGAAAAATCTAGGTTGTTATGGCGATGGCGGTGCAATTTTTACCAATAATGATGATTTGGCGCACACGATAAGAGGAATTGTAAACCACGGAATGTATGAGCGGTACCATCATGATGTTGTGGGCGTAAATTCCAGGCTGGATAGTTTGCAGGCAGCAGTTTTAAGAGCGAAATTGCCAAAACTGGATCAATACAATAGAGCCCGCCGCGAAGCTGCGGAAAAATATGATGCAGCCTTAAAGGGACAGGAGCATATCGAAATTCCGGTTAGGGATGGTGAGCCTGATTCTCATGTTTTTCATCAATATACGCTGAAGATCACCAACGGAAAAAGAGACGAACTGGTAAAGCATTTACAGGAAAAGGAAATCCCGTGCGGAGTGTACTATCCTATTCCTTTACATAAGCAGAAAGCTTATGCCGATGAGCGGTATAATGAAGGAGATTTTCCCGTGACGAATCAACTGGTAAAAGAGGTGATTTCCTTACCGATGCATACGGAACTTGAAGATGATCAGATTACATATATTACCAATACAATTGTTGAATTCTTGAAATAGGAATAGGTGAAAAAAGAAGGCACGAACGGTATTTTGTTCGTGCCTTTAATTTTTTAGAATGAAAAGGCGATATCTCAAAAATGCCAATTATCGGCATTTATAGGTTCGTGGTTTTTAGTTCGGAGTTCGTATTTTTGTCGGTGACCATGTCGAGCGGAGTCTAGACATTTTTAGAGTTTCATGTTTCTGTCACCTCTCTTTTTTCCCTGGATGAAAAAGGAAACATAAAAAGCCGGATCAAATTTAATATTGAAACAAGATTTCACCTTTCACTCTTCACAATTTTAAATCTCTCCCGAGTTAACTTCCGCGTTTCGGTCAATTTTTTTAACAAGTCCCTGTAGAACTTTTCCGGGACCAACTTCAGTAAAAGTTTTTGCGCCGTCTTTTATCATATTCTGAACGGATTGTGTCCATTTTACAGGTGCAGTTAACTGAAAAACCAGGTTCTTTTTAATTTCCGAAGGATCTGTAACTGCAAAAGTGCTTACATTCTGATAAATTGGGCAGGTCGGTTTATTAAAAGTCGACTTTTCTATTGCATCAGCCAATTCTTTTCTTGCGGGTTCCATTAAAGGAGAGTGAAATGCCCCGCCTACAGGAAGAACCATCGCCCTGCGCGCACCTTTATCTTTAAGTTCTTCACACGCCTTTTCTACGGCGTCTACTTCTCCTGAAATTACAAGTTGCCCCGGACAATTATAATTTGCAGCGACAACTATTCCTTCTACATCTGCACATATCGCTTCCACAACTTCATCTTCCAGTCCAAGTACTGCTGCCATGGTAGATGGTTTTAATTCACAGGCTTTTTGCATGGCCAGCGCTCTTTTGTGGACAAGCTTAAGTCCTTCTTCAAAACTTAAAACTCCGTTAGCCACCAATGCAGAAAATTCCCCGAGGGAATGTCCCGCCACCATATCTGGATTAAATTTTTCTCCTAAAACTTTACTTAGAATAACGGAATGTAAGAAAACCGCCGGCTGGGTAACCTGCGTTTTTTTAAGGTCTTCGGGAGTTCCTTCAAACATTATATCGGTTATGGAAAATCCAAGGATTTTGTTGGCACTGTCGAATAATCGCTGCGCCTCCGGAGATTTTTCGTAAAGATCTAATCCCATTCCCGAAAATTGTGCTCCCTGACCAGGAAAGATATATGCATTCATGTTTTTTGGTTTTGAAGAGCTAAAATAGCCATAATAAAAAAGACCTCATAATAAATAGAATATTACGAGGCCTTTATTATTATTAGATGTATTTTATCTTAAATATTTAGCTTTCCTTTTTCACCTATATCCTGCTGGTCACCACCAAGGGCTGCAAGTCCCATTTTAAAAAGGGTAATATATTTATTTTGTTTGGAATCCCAGTAGTAAGCTTCCTGTGGTACAATTTTAATTGCAGAAAGGCTTGGGTCATCAGAGCCTGAGAACCACGCATCATCTACTTTGGAATAAAAATCCTCCAGTATTTCCTTGTCTGTAACGATAGATGCTTTTCCGAAGATGCTTATAAATTCCATATCAGAATTATTCGCATAGAGCATTTGTACGTCTGCATCCTGCGCAATGTCTGTATTATGATCACTGTTCATGCTGCTTAGAAACCAAAGATTTCCTTCGTCATCCACTTTTTTAGTGGACATAGGAATTGCACTTACAGGTTTTTTGGTTAAACCGGTTGCCAAAAATCCTGTTTTGATATCCTCTACCAGGTCGATTAGTTTTTCTTTTGCTTCTTTATGATTTAAATTCTTCGTACTCATTTTCAATAATTTAGTGTGAGGTTTGAAGGTAATAAGCAGGTTTCATCATTCTAGCTAATAAACTGCTAAAAGATAATTTTTTACTGTTAAGAATTGCAAAATTAAGAGTAGCGGCGAATGATGCTTTCAACAGATTTTTTGTAGCCTAATCCAAAGATGTTGAGGTGAACAAGGAGGTAATACAGTTGCCAAAGCGGAACTCTTTCTTCAAAACCGGACTCCAGCGGAAAATGCGAGTTGTAACTTTTAAAAAGTTCAGCGTCAAAACCTCCAAATAACTTCATCATAGAAAGATCCATTTCCCGTGGCCCATAAGCTACAGCTGGATCTATAAGACAGGGAAAACCTTCAGCATTAACAATGTAGTTTCCGCCCCAAAGGTCTCCATGGATGAGTGCGGGAGGTTCATCCGCAACTAACTCGGAGACATTTTTTAAGAAAGTTGCAGTATTTCCGAGGTCGTAACCGGTATTTTGCGCCATTTTCAGTTGAGGTTCCAGGCGCTGTGAGATATAAAATTCTGAAGCTGAAACACATCTTTTATTGTACTGCGGAAGGCTGCCAATATAATTGTCTGTTTCAAAACCGAATTTTTCTGAAGTTGTCTTGTGCAGAGCGGCCATTTGTTCTCCAAAAACCTCCCAGAATTCCGGTGTTTTATCAGCTGATTCTATGTATCGCAATATCAGGTAGGATTGATCCTGCACTTCTCCTGTATAGAGGTTTTCCGGAACATCGATAACCTCAGCTTTCCGTAGCTCATCAAGCCCCGCTTTTTCTGTCTTGAACATGCCTGGATATTTATTGCTGTCATTAATTTTTATAACCAGCTTTTCTGAAGTTCCGGTTTCTATAAGAAAGACATCATTAATATCCCCGCCTGTGAGGGGCTGGAATTTTTTTACGGAAAATCCATTTTCTTCACCCGCCTGATTTATAGTTTCTGAAAATCTACTTTCGGCGCTCATAGGTAATATAGGTAAAGGAGTATTCGTGTCGCTCGTCCTTTGGATGGAATTCTTCAGAAGATATTTGCCATTTTTCAGAGTCGATATTTGGAAAAAAAGTATCTGCTTCAAAAGTGCCGTGAACCCTGGTGAGTTCAATTCTATCAGCTTTTTCTATGGCAAGTTTATAAATTTCTCCTCCGCCAATTACAAAAACCTCCTCGTCATTTCTGGTAGCCTGCAAGGCATCTTCCAGTGAATCTACCACTATAGTATTTTCCGGCTGATAATCTTTTTTGCGGGTAATAATAACATGTGTGCGGTTGGGCAGGAGTTTTGGGAACGATTCGAAAGTTTTACGGCCCATAATAATATGATGTCCCGAAGTGATTTTCTTAAAACGCTTAAAATCATCCGGTAAATGCCATACAAGGTCGTTCTCTTTGCCAAGTGCGTCATTTTCGGCCGCCGCCGCTACCATGGTTAACATAAATCTTAAGTATTGTAAGGTTTGCGTGGCGTCTCGGGATCGGTGCGGTTATTCCTGGTTTCTTTTGCTTCGTTTAGAGGATAATCTTTTTCTACTTTCCCCTGCATTTCGGCTATCTTTTCCTTCTGTTTCTTAACCAATAGTTCCATTTGCCTGTCCTGCCATTTCTTGCCCATAAAGGTGTGTATTACAAAAACATTGAAAAAGTGCACAAGAAAGATCAGTGCCCATAACAGTACTGCCCATACAAACCAGTTGTAGCCCAGAGGCTGAAATTGTTCCTGATACCCTATAACCACATTTAAAACAATTAAAAAAACCGCCCCGATCAGAAATACCACGAAATGCTGAAAAAGCCTTTTCTTCTGAAGGGTACGCTTGCGAGCATATTCATAGAGTTCCCTGTTTTCGGCGTCCAGTTTGGAGGTGTTTTTCTTTTTAGAAAGCATAATTAAAAGTACTTTAGTGTAATATCAAATTTACATTTTTTAAAAAAGAATTTCCCGCCACCTATGGATAATTTGCGAAAAGGCTTTCCGGTTTTGAAAAATTACACTTATTTAAACACGGCAGCTTCCGGACTCTTGCCTGAAAAAGTTTTTGAATATCGGCAGGATCACGACCTGGATTTTCTTGTTTCCGCGAGCATTTTAAAGGAAAAACAGGGAGAAGTTCTTACAGAAGTAAGGGAGACGGTCGGGAAATTTTTTCGGTGTGCACCAGAGAGGGTGGCACTGGTTCCTAATTTTTCCTACGGATTCAATACTTTGTTGGAAGGCCTGGAGAAACCTATGAAAGCCTTACTTATCAAAAATGACTATCCTTCTATTAACTGGCCTGTGGAATCGCGGGATTTTAATTGTTTTTACGCAGAGATCGACGCACATCTGGAAGACAATATTAGAGCCGCGCTTAAAAAGCATCAACCCGATATTTTTGCCTTCAGTATTGTGCAGTATATAAACGGTTTAAAGCTGAGTGTTGATTTTCTGAAAGAACTAAAAAAAGAATTTCCCGACACACTTTTTGTTGCTGATGGTACCCAGTTCCTGGGAACTGAAAGCTTTAATTTTGATTCTACCGGAATTGATGTGGTAATAAGCAGTAGTTACAAATGGCTGAATGGTGGTTATGGAAATGGTTTTATTCTATTTAGTAAAAACGTTGAAGGAAAAATTAGCCCTAAACATCTGGGATTTGGTTCGCTGCAGGGAAAGTATAAGTCACATGAAGGGAATTTCATCGGCAAGTTTGAACCGGGACATCAGGATACCCTGAATTATGGAAGTTTAAGTGTCGCCTTAAAACTGCTTGAGAAAACCGGAATGGATAAAATTGAGGCACAGATTCAGAAACTAAAGAACTTCTCAAAAGAAAAATTTTCAGAGATGGACCTGCTGGAAGATCTTGTGGTAGAGCGTAACGAACATTCTTCGATCTATAACATAAAAGGGGATAAGAAATTATTTCAGTTTCTAAGAAATAAGAATATAATTACCTCACAGAGAGGTGATGGTATTCGCGTGAGTTTGCATTATTTTAACACTATAGAAGAGGTGGAAAAACTGCTGACTGCACTAGAAGGCAGACGTTGATTTACAAAATGTTTAGCGAATTCTAAAAAAGGAACCTTCTGAATCGTTTTTTTATAAAATGTAAAAACGATTTCCTATAATTTCACAAAACTGATTCAACAAGTAGATTTTCACTGGTTTAAATCAATTCTATTGCTATTTTTACTGAAATTTATAATTCGGAATTTATGGCAATCATTAAACAATATTTAAAGTCGAAGCCAGAGTGTAAGGTTACTTTTAATGTACCTGCTAAAGAAGCTTCTTCTGTCGCAGTTTCAGGGGATTTTAATTCCTGGAAAAAAACAGAATTAAAGAAGCTGAAAAATGGCATATTTAAAGGCCAGTTGAACCTTCCTATAGATAAAGCTTACGAGTTCCGGTATCTTGTTGATGGGGAATGGGTAAACGAAACTGAAGCAGATCGTTTTAACTGGAGCGATTTTGCAGCAGCAGAAAATAGTGTGCTGGAAGTATAAGCATATCATTTTCTGGTTTACTGGCAGGTTACTTTTTACAGCAATTTAGTGCTGAAGATTATTCTGTGACCTTAACTCCTTTCCAGAATGCCACATAATTCTCAATAGGTTTTGCAGCCTTGCTGGGCGATGGATAAAACCAGGCGGCATCTTTATTCTTTTCTGCTCCTATTATAATATGAAAATAGGAAGCTTTGCCTTTCCATGGGCAGCGCGTATGGGTGTCGCTATCTTCTAAATATTCCTGCTTAACCGCAGACATTGGGAAATAATGATTGTTCTCTACAATCCTGGTTTCATCACTTTCTGCGATAATTTTATCTTTCCAGATAGCTTTCATAGGCTTTAATTTTGTTCTGTTAATATTCGGTATAATCCACTTTCTGCATCTTTTTCATACTCTTCACCTTCTATTTCTACATTGTTTATTCTGGTAAAAGAGCAGCAGTCTTGGTTAACTCTTTTCGCATCTACTAATAAAGTAAAAGATATATCTTCTCCTACTTCAATTAAATAATTGGCATCTTCAGATAGCCATCCTATTGAGCCTATTTGAAGAATATTATAGTCATTTTCAGAAATAAAATCAACTTGTACATTAGAATCGTCAGCCTGGTTTATTATAGAAATATCTTCTTCCTGAAAAGTGCCGTTGGTAAAAATGTTTTCGCCGGAAGTGGCATCTACAAACTCAAAGCTAAAAGGTTCGGGAGGTGTAAAACAGGCTATGTCCTCACAATCATCTTCGCATGATAAGAAAAAGAAGGTAAAGCCGAATAGTAAAAGTACTTTTTTCATCTTAAATTTTTAGTTAGCAGTACTAATTAGATGAATTTCATAGCAAATGGTTGCGTCAGGAAAACGTGCTTTTTTAATAGATTTTAATCTTTCCTGAAAACATAATTCTTATAAAATTGTTCACTATCGGTAAAAGAATTCTCAATTCTTAAACCAGATTCGCCTGCGAGCCAATCTACTACATCGTCGTCATACTTTTGAGAAATCTCGGTATGTATGGTTTCCCAGGCTTTAAAATGTGCAGTGAAATCCAGCTTTTTGATGTTTACTTCCTGCTGTATTTTACTAACCAGAAAACTCTTTGCTGTTCCTGTTTCGGGATCGTATGTTTCCCAGTGTAGAAAGGAGTCCAGGTTAAAATCTGCATCTAACTCCTGGTTTATCCTGTTAAGGAGATTTTTGTTAAATGCTTCTGTTATTCCGGCAGGATCATTATATGCATCCAGAATTTTCTGTGGACTTTTTTTCTGATCAAAACCCATAAAGAGCATGTCCTCAGTGCTCATGGAGGACTTTATGTTCTTAAGAAAATCTATTGCATCTTTATGTAACAAATTACCAATATTGGAGCCTAACACAAGAATCACTTTTTTTCGTGCATTATAATCTGATAAGCGTTCCAGGGTTTTAAAATAAGTGCCCTGCTGAGTTTTCACCTCGACTTCTGGTAGTTCCTTCAGGAGGGACGCTTTTAATTCATCCAAAACATTCTGGCTGATATCCACAGGTTGATAAGTGAAATCGTATTTTTTTGCGGCTAAATGGCGTAACAGAATTTTTGTTTTCTTGCCATCACCGGCACCAAGTTCTATCAGGTCAAAACCTTCAGGGCCATTAAAAGAGTCAGCAATTGCCGAAGTATGTGCTTTAAAAATTTCGGTTTCACATTCGGTAAGATAGTATTCAGGCATATCCATTATTTTCTGAAAAAGCTTATCTCCTTTCTCGTCATAAATATACTTTGACAGCAAATATTTTGGATAACTGTTAAGTCCTTTATAGGTGTCTTCCTCGAATGCAGACTTAAATATTGTAATGGGCTTCATTTGTAATTCAATTATTTTGCCAATCTCAGGCTTGTAAATTGCCAGCGAAGTTCTGGTTGGAAAAAGTTTCTGTACGTATGGCGGGCATGTTTTTCTGAAGTGGCTACAGAACTTCCCCTTAGTACTTTCTGGTTTACCATAAATTTTCCATTGTATTCCCCCAAAGCACCTTCTGCAGTTTTAAAGCCGGGGTAAGGCGAATAAGCACTCTCAGTCCATTCCCAACGGGTTCCCCAATTAAATTGCTTCTGGGCAATCTCCCATTCGGCTTCTGTGGGTAAGCGCATGCCTTTCCATTGTGCGTATGCAAAAGCTTCAAAATAGGAAATATGGTTAACAGGAGCATCAGGAATTAAACGGATTAATCCGCTAAGGGTATATTGATGCCAGTCCCCGTTAACGTTATGCCAGTAAAGTGGAGCCTTAATGTTGTTGGTGTTTTTCCAGTCCCATCCTTCTGCATGCCATAGTAAAACATCTTCGTACCCCCCATCTTCAATAAATTCTAAATATTCCCTGTTAGTTACCAGTTTTGTGGATATTTCAAAATTCTGAAGGTAAGTTTTATGAACGCCTAGTTCGTTATCATAGCAAAAGTCAGTGGATTGATGGCCGATTTCGTAAACACCTTCTTCAATTTTTAACCATTCAGCTTCAAAATCCTCAATAGGATTTTCTTCAAATTGCTTGTTATAGACTGGGAGCAATGGATTATTACCCAGAATAAATTTGATATCCGTCAAAAGTAATTCCTGATGTTGTTTTTCATGGTGACATCCAATTTCTAAAATGCCGCACAGTTCTTTCGATATTTCCGTTTGCTCAAGAAAATCAATTATCGCTTTTGTGACATAATTTCTGTAGGCATATACCCATGCTACGGTGGGCCTGGAAAGGTTCCCGCGGTCTGTTCTTACTACTTTTTCCCCAACACTTTCGTAATAACTATTGAATACGTAAGCCGAATTTTTATCGTAGAGCTCGTAATCCTTATTGTGATCCTTTAGTACAAATTCTTCAAAAAACCAGGTGGTATGGCCTAAATGCCATTTTGGAGGAGAGACATTTTCTCTCGGCTGCACCACGTAATCTTCGACTTCCAGGAAAGAACAGATTAATTCTGATTGTGCTCTGGTTTCAGTAAATAATAATAGTAAATCTTGTAGTGAAAGCATAAAAACAAGCACGTTATAGGGTGTGCTTTTCAAATTTACACTTTTTTGTTAATGACCGAAACAAACGCTAGTTAACGAGAAGTTAAAGTGCGCCTTGTCAGGTTGCTTCAGTAAGTTTAGAGAAAAGATCTATTCCTGAGCGGTGATCTTTTGCACTAAGAAGATATCAGTTAAAAAATAGGAATAGGCGGAATTCAAATGTAGTTGTAGACTATAAAAAGGAAATAGGAGAAAAAAGCAAAAACGTTTTTTCCTCCGAACTACAGAGTGAGAGGGATAGTGTATTTAATGGAAGTCGGTTTTCCACCTCTCATTCCCGGCTGCATCTTCGGAATTTTCTTGATCATGGCTTCAGCGGCCTTATTAATTTGGCCATTTTCGCCTTTAACAGAACGTACAACGACAATCCCTTCTTCATCGATAGAAAGCGCTATAGTAGCCTTTCCTCTTATAAAATCTCCTGCCTCGTTCCTGGGATATTTGTAGTTCTCCTTTATGTGCTGCATGAGGTTTTGATTAAAACACTTCTTTTTATCTTCACTGTCTTCGCAGCCCGGCCAAACAGGAGCCGATTCTTTAACAGTAATGGTGTTTCCATCAACTTTAACGCCTTCCTGGGCAAAACCCATGGATGCAGTGAACAGCAGGAGAACTACTAATATCTTTTTCATACAAAATTTGTTACGGTAATGTTTGGGACATTACACTAGAAATTAAACGGAATTGTAAACTTCCTGTCATCGGGTTCACCTTCTAAAGTTCCGGGTTCCATGTCAGGTATTTTTTCAAGCATTTCTCTGGCAGCCTGATTTACCTCTGGCTTTGGTCCTTCAACAGAGTTAATAACAACTTTTCCTTCTTCATCTACAGTAAAGGATACGGTAACCTTTCCGCGAACGTACTCTCCGGCATTATTTTTTGGATATTCGTAATTTTCCCTAACGTGCTGGGAAAGCTTTTTGTTAAAACATGCGCTAACGTCCTCACTGTCTTCACAGCCGGGCCATACAGGGGACGTTTGCTGCGCCTGTGCAGCGCTGATTCCTCCGATTAATAAGCATGAGATAACCAGTAACTTTTTCATGATAAATAGAATTTAAATTAATTTGATTTTAGACTGCAACTTTACCTTTAATGGCAGGATGCGGATTATAATCCTCTAATATAAAATCTTCAAACTTAAATTCAAAAATATCTTTGACTTCAGGGTTAAGCTTCATTTTTGGCAATTTTCGGGTTTCCCGCGATAATTGCAGCTTTACCTGCTCCATATGATTGCTGTAGATATGGGCATCTCCAAAAGTATGGATGAATTCTCCCGGTTGTAAATCACATACCTGCGCCACCATCATGGTGAATAGTGCATAGGAAGCAATATTAAAGGGGACTCCAAGGAAAATATCTGCACTTCTCTGATAAAGCTGACAGGATAGTTTACCATCTGCTACATAAAACTGAAAAAAAGCATGACATGGCGGCAAAGCAGCCTTGCCATTTTCCACATTTTCAGCAAAAGATTTTGAAGTATCGGGAAGAACAGAAGGATTCCAGGCGGTAACCAACATTCTCCTGCTGTTCGGGTTATTCTTTAAACTATGGATGACTTCTTTTATCTGGTCTATGTCCTCGTCATTCCAATTGCGCCACTGGTGACCATACACAGGTCCCAGATCTCCGTTTTCATCTGCCCATTCATTCCAGATGCGCACTCCGTTTTCCTTAAGATACTTCACATTAGTATCACCCTTTAAAAACCAGAGTAACTCATAAATTATAGATTTTAAATGCAGTTTTTTTGTGGTGACCATTGGGAAACCCTCATTAAGGTCAAACCGCATCTGGTAACCAAAAACACTCTTGGTCCCGGTTCCTGTACGATCACCTTTTTCAGCGCCATTCTTCAGTACATGTTCTAGTAAATCGTGATATTGTTTCATTAAAATTGTGCTATAAATATGTTCTAAAAATAAACAATTGTATGTTTTTCTCTGAATCTTATGTCATTTACTTCTTAAGTATTTATTAACGAAAAGCAGATCCCGTCTACTGAAGATCTATAAGTTTTGCACACCCTGAAGAAACGATGCAATCCTGCAAGGTCTTTTTTGACCTTGTAGGTTTAGTCTTTAAATCCAATTATAATCCTGATTTTTTTCGAATCTTTTGAGTGCTGCCTTAAATTTGTCAATTTTCGACCAGAATATATTTTAAAAGCTGAAATTGTTCTGCTGAAGACAAGGTTTTATAAACGTTACAGAAGTATCCAATCCTGCAAGGTCTTTTTTGACCTTGAAGGTTTATTTTGTGGATATCAATTTAAACCTGAATTTTCCAATGCTTTCCGGTGAGGCTTCAGAAATGTCAATTTTCGACCTGACTTCTAGCCTGTCTTTCCTCTCTCTTGTTTTTTCATCCCAATATCATCCCAGCAATAGTAGCGGAAAGAAGCGATGCAAGTGTCCCTCCTATAAGTGCCTTCATACCAAATTCTGAAAGTAATTTTCTCTGTCCGGGGGCAAGGGAGCCTATCCCGCCAATCTGTATTCCTATGGAAGCGAAATTTGCAAATCCGCATAACATATATGTCGCCATGATTACTGACTTTTCATAAGTAAGGCTAAGTGCATTGGCAGGATTTTTAAGATCTGCCAGTTGTACGTAACCAACAAATTCACTGGCGGCAAGTTTTATTCCTAGCAGCTGTCCCATCAACATCATATCTTCTTTTGCCACGCCAATTATCCACATAAGCGGTGCAAAGATTAATCCCATTATCGACTCAAGGGAGAATTTTCCGTAAGGAGTATATTCTGCCATAAGCGTGTTGAGGTGCGTCCATCCTCCAATCCAGCCCAGAACATAATTTATCATTGCAATAAAAGCTATAAAAACGAGAAGCATTGCAGCGACATTGGCTGCCAGCTTAAGACCTTCTGTAGTACCGTTGGCAATGGCATCAAGTATATTGGAACCTATTTTTTCTGAAGAAACCTCTACATCGGAATTTACTGCTTCCTGCTGCGGATACAATATTTTTGAAATTACTATAGCGCCGGGAGCGGCCATTACGGAGGCAGCAAGTAAATGCTTGGCAAACTGAAGCCGTAGTACAGGATCATCTCCTCCCAAAAATCCGATGTAAGCAGCGAGTACTCCACCGGCTACCGTGGCCATTCCACCAATCATTACCAGCAACATTTCAGAGCGGGTCATTCTTTCTAAATAAGCCTTGATCATAAGCGGGGCTTCTGTTTGCCCCAGGAAAATATTTCCGGCAACACTAAGACTTTCAGGACCGGAAATACCCATTAATTTTGTGAGTACCCAGGCCATTCCTTTAACGACAAACTGAATAACACCCAGATAAAAAAGCACAGAAGTAAGTGCGGAAAAGAAGATTATGGTCGGCAATACCTGGAACAGGAATATAAACCCAAAGCTGTCTACGTCCATCATTCCCCCAAGAAGGAATTCACTTCCCGCAGCGGTAAAATCCAGGATTAAGACAAAAATATTTCCTACAAATTCAAAAATTCGCTGTACAAAAGTAATTCGTAATACTCCTACAGCCAGTAAAAGCTGAGCTCCAAGTCCAATCGCGATGGTTTTCCAGTTAATAGCTTTTCTATTACTGCTAAAAAGAAATGCAATTATTAAAAGCACGATCATTCCCAGTACTCCGCGGGTCACGCTTCCAAAAGAAGGACCTTCGCTTGGGATCATTTCTTTGGCCATTTGCGCCGGAACTGCTTCTTTAACCGTCTCTGTCTTTTCCTGAAAGGTATATGCGTTACCACCTTCAGAAATTCCCAGTACTGTTTCACTTAAATTGGTGACGCGGTAATTTCTAATGGTATCTTTCGGTTTGTTGTAGAAAAAAACCAGGACGTTATTCTGATAAATAAAATCACCTGAAGCAATCGTGTCGTTAACATCAGCTTCTGTAATACTAAATCTTCCTTCTGATAAATTCAGGATATTTTCTGAAGTAAAAGCTGCATTTGGGGAGGATATAGTGTCTTCGTCCGGGTTAATTTCCCAGCTTTTGGTAATACTCTGGGAAGAGGCGGTGGTTATACCAAAAAGCATTAAAAACAGGATAGACCAGCTCTTATTCATCTAGAAAAAAGTTTAAAAGAAAAAATGGCAATTATCGGAAATAGATCTGGCAATCGTGTAATTAACTTGAAATTCACGTTTACTTACGTTTGGAAATTTCATCTCTTATACGTGCGGCCTTTTCATAATCTTCGCTGTTCACTGCCTGCGATAAAAGATCTTTAAGTTCTGAAAGCGATAGCTTTTTATAATTAGTATCGTCAGATTTTATTTCGATATCATCAGGAAGCAATTCTTCAGAAATGATTTCCTCTTCTTCTTTACGTGTAGACTGGCTTCGCTGCGGCTCTTCGCCTTTAAGGAAAATACCGGCTTTGTCCAGGATGTTTTTGTAAGTAAAGATGGGGGCTTCAAAACGTAAAGCCAGGGCTATAGCATCACTGGTTCTGGCATCTATAATTTCCTCAATCTTATCACGTTCACAAATAAGACTGGAATAAAAAACCCCGTCTACCAACTTGTGAATAATTACCTGTTTTACCACAATAGAAAACCTTTCCGCAAAATTCCGGAAAAGATCATGGGTTAAAGGTCTGGGAGGTTTTATCTCTTTTTCCAGGGCAATAGCAATAGATTGTGCCTCGAAAGCCCCAATAACGATAGGCAGTTTTCTTTCTCCGTCTACTTCGCTAAGTATTAAAGCGTAAGCTCCGTTTTGGGTTTGACTGTAAGAAATTCCTTTAATGTTAAGGCGCACTAAACTCATATTCCAAAAATTGAAAAAGGGCTGTCTAAATAAGGACATTAGACAGCCCTTTTAATGGGGCGCAAGTTATAAAAATTATGCGTTTTTATCTTTAAATTCCTTCAATTTTTCGTTGAGCCTCGGGACGATCTCGAAAGCGTCACCCACAATCCCATAGTCTGCAGCCTTGAAGAAAGGAGCTTCAGGATCGTTGTTAATTACTACTTTAGTCTTGGCGGCATTAATTCCTGCAAGGTGCTGGATCGCTCCGGAAATTCCCACTGCGATGTAAAGGTTGGAGGCTACAGGCTTCCCTGTTTGGCCAACATGTTCGCCATGCGGTCTCCATCCCATATCACTTACCGGTTTTGAACAGGCAGTAGCGGCTCCCAAAATTTCAGCCATTTCTTCAATCATTCCCCAATTCTCAGGACCTTTTAGTCCGCGTCCTCCAGAAACTACGATTTCGGCGTCTGCTATGGTTACTTTGTCTGTTGCTTTATCTACAGATTCAACATTTACAGTGAAGTCCTCTTCAGAGAGGCTTGGAGAAAAGTCTTCTTTCTGTGCATCTCCCTGGTGTTCTTTAATACCGAAGGCATTTTTCGAAACTCCAATTACTTTTACATCAGTACTAATCTGAGTAAAACTGAAAGCTTTATTTGTAAAGGCTGTTCGCTTTACGGTAAAAGGATCTGTGCTTTCAGGAAGTGCCACAACATTAGAAGCGTAACCTGCCTCCATTTGTACAGCGAGAATGGGCGCTAAATATTTACTGTTGGAACTTTGTGAGAGTACTATTACTTTAGCATCTTCCTTTTCTGCGGCCTGTTTTAATGCATCAGCATAAGCCTCAGCGTTAAATTTAGAAAGTTTATCGTTGGAAATAGCCAAAACCTTGTCTACACCATATTTTCCTAATTCTGAAGTATCCTGCGCATTAAAAGTGACCGCAGTTACTGATGTTCCTGTTTTATCGGCAACTTCTTTTGCGTAAGAGGCTACTTCAAAGGATGCCTTTTTCAATTTTCCTTCTTCTGATTCTATATATACTAAAACTGACATGTTTCTTTATTTTTTATCTTTCCGCCTGGGCGGAAATCATTTACTTTTTATTTCCTGATTTAAATACAGCATTGAAAAATCAGATCACCTTAGCTTCGTTGTGAAGTAAATCTATGAGTTCATCAAGATTTTCGGGATCAATCATCTTTACATTTCCTTTAGGTGCCGGTTTTTCAAACTTCACCGTTTCTGTTTTAGTTTCAGGTTCACTGGGTTCTATTACATTCAGTTGTTTTTTTCGAGCCTGCATAATCCCTCTCATATTTGGGATTTTAAGGTCGCTCTCTTCAACAAGACCTTTTTGACCTCCTATAACCAAAGGCAAAGATGCAGTTAAAGTCTCTTTACCACCTTCAATTTCACGAATAGCCTTTGCCTTTTCGCCTTCAATTTCTAAACCAATACAATTGTTTACAAAATTGGCTTTAAGAAGTGTCGCCAGCATTCCCGGTACCATTCCACCGTTATAATCAATTGATTCACGACCGGCAATTATAAGATCATACTCACCGTCCCTGGCTACTTTTGCAAGCTCTTTGGCTACCTGAAAACCGTCCAGCGCAGTGGTATTAACGCGTATGGCAGAGTCGGCACCAATAGCAAGTGCTTTTCTTAAAGTAGGCTCTGTTTCGGCTCCTCCAACATTTACCACATCTACGGTGGCTCCTTGTTTTTCTTTAAACCACATGGCGCGGGTAAGCCCAAACTCATCATTAGGATTAATTACAAACTGAACTCCGTTAGTATCAAATTTGCTGTCACCATCAGTGAAGTTAATTTTTGATGTAGTATCAGGTACGTGGCTAATACACACTAAGATTTTCATATATATTTAAATTTTATAGTAATAATTGTGCTCTTTCACGAAGGTACATAATTAAATTCAAAAATACTATGCATGCATAATAAATTTTATGAATTTTATATTTCTGTTTATTTAAAGCTTCTTTTGATTTTGTTTTTAGGAAATAGCCTTAAAATGAAGGGGATAGGTCAATTATGACAGGTCGAAAATTGACATTTCAGGCTACCCCTTTATTATTTAAAGGAATCTTCGAAATTTTTGTACTGGTATTATGGTAAAAAACTTTATTGAATTGCTATTTTTGTTCTTTCAAGTTATACAATAACATAATACACTATAATGAAGACAATTCAATTTAGGGAAGCCATTCAGCAGGCAATGAGCGAAGAGATGCGCAAAGATGACACCATTTACCTTATGGGGGAAGAAGTAGCAGAATATAACGGAGCCTACAAGGCTTCTAAAGGTATGCTGGATGAATTTGGTCCTGATCGTATTATTGATACACCTATTTCTGAACTTGGTTTTTCCGGGATTGGAGTTGGTAGTGCAATGAATGGTAACCGCCCGATAATTGAATTTATGACTTTCAATTTCTCTTTAGTTGGGATCGATCAAATTATAAACAATGCTGCGAAAATGCGTCAAATGAGTGGCGGGCAGTTTAATATACCTATTGTTTTTCGTGGGCCAACGGGTTCTGCAGGGCAATTAGGAGCAACACACTCGCAGGCTTTTGAAAGCTGGTATGCAAATACTCCGGGACTTAAGGTAATTGTGCCTTCTAATCCTTACGATGCAAAAGGGCTGCTTAAAGCGGCTATTCGCGATAATGATCCTGTTATCTTCATGGAAAGTGAACAGATGTATGGAGATAAAGGAGAAGTACCTGAAGAGGAATATGTAATCGAAATTGGTAAAGCAGATATTAAGCGCGAAGGAACTGATGTTACTATTGTTTCCTTCGGAAAAATTATTAAAGAAGCTTATAAAGCTGCGGAAGAATTAGAGAAAGAAGATATTTCCTGTGAAATTATTGATTTAAGGACCATCCGTCCAATGGATCATGAGACAATTCTGGAGTCTGTTAAGAAAACTAACCGTCTGGTAATACTTGAAGAATCCTGGCCTTTCGGAAATATTTCTACCGAAATCACCTACCAGGTTCAGGAAAAAGCATTCGATTATTTGGATGCACCTATTGTAAAAATAAACACAGCAGATACGCCTGCGCCTTATTCACCGGTTCTCCTAAAAGAATGGTTGCCGGACAGTGAGGATGTGATAAAAGCTGTTAAAAAGGTGCTTTATAAATAAGATAGACGGTTTAATGAGTTTACTGAAACTTCACCATAGCCCGGTAGAGTTTTTGTTTTTTCAAAAAAATTATAAGAAGATTTCTTTCGTGTATTGTTGCTCCTGGTTGTGATCCAAAAAGTTATGGCCCGTTTCTTTGTTTAGCTTCTAAGGCTTTACCTTTTTAATAACATTATATAAAGTCTGGATTACCTATATTTACCGCCTTTAAAATTTGAAAATAAAATAATAAAATGTCTGAAACTTTTGATGTACTAATAGAGATCCCAAAAGGGAGTAGAAACAAATACGAGTACGATTTTGAACTGAAAAAGGTACGTTACGACCGGATGATTTTCTCATCCATGATGTATCCTGCAGATTACGGATTTATTCCAAACACCCTGGCACTGGACAGTGACCCGCTGGATGTTTTGGTTTTAGTGTCTGAGCCAACTTTTCCCGGTATTGTAATGGAAGTAAAGCCAATTGGTGTTTTCCATATGGCAGATGAAAAGGGGCCTGATGAAAAAATAATCTGCGTACCGATTTCTGATCCTATCTGGAACAGACTTAATGACCTCTCTGATTTAAATGGCCATATGCTTAAGGAAATTGAACATTTCTTTAAGGTTTATAAGGATCTTGAAAAGAAAAAAGTAGACACTGGTGATTTTGGAAATGCAGAGGAAGCACGTGAAATTATTAGACAATGTATTGAACGTTTTGAAGAATACGATGGCGATAAAAGCAGGTTCGGTATATAATTCGTAATTTTTATTACTAAAAATTAGATATTTGAAAGCAATAACCCTAAAAAGTTATTGCTTTTTTAATTGTTATTGATTTACTACATTTAGCCATACTAACTAATTCTTTAGGTTATATGGAAGCAATGATGATTTACGTGCCTGCAATACTGGCTATTTTGGGACTGTTGTATATGTGGTTCAAAAGATCCTGGGTCATGAAACAGGATGCCGGGGACGGTAAGATGCTGGAGATCTCCTCACATATCTACGAAGGTGCTCTGGCTTTTTTAAAAGCAGAGTACAGGCTACTTACCATCTTTGTTATTGGAGCCAGTATAGCTCTTGCCGTTATTGCTTTTGTGGTACCTACTACCCATTGGCTCATCATTGTAGCTTTTATTTTTGGCGCTTTCTTTTCTGCCCTTGCAGGAAATATGGGAATGAAAATCGCAACCCAAACCAATGTAAGAACCACCCAGGCAGCACGTACCAGTCTTCCACAGGCTCTAAAAGTTTCTTTTGGCGGAGGCACCGTAATGGGTTTAGGGGTTGCAGGCCTTGCTGTTCTTGGTCTTAGTGCATTTTTCATCTTTTTCTTTTATTATTTCATGAATGGCGAATGGACAAATACTGCACAAATGACGGTCGTACTGGAAACTCTTGCCGGATTTTCCCTGGGAGCAGAATCTATTGCACTTTTTGCACGTGTTGGCGGCGGAATTTATACTAAAGCGGCAGATGTAGGCGCCGATCTGGTTGGCAAGGTAGAAGCTGGAATCCCTGAAGACGACCCGAGAAACCCCGCGACTATAGCAGATAATGTTGGTGACAATGTGGGCGATGTTGCTGGAATGGGAGCCGATCTCTTCGGAAGCTATGTTGCAACAGTTCTTGCCGCAATGGTGCTGGGAAATTATATTATAGAAGATATGGGTGGTGATATTACCTCAGAAGGTTTCGGCGGAATTGGACCTATTTTGCTTCCGATTGCTATTGCCGGTGCCGGAATTATAATTTCTATTATTGGAACTTTACTTGTAAAAATAAAAGACAATTCAGCAAAAGAAAATGAAGTGCAAAGAGCGCTGAATATTGGGAACTGGGTTTCTATTGCATTGGTGGCAGTTACGAGTTTCTTCCTTGTAAAATGGATGCTTCCGGAAACAACTATGAAGATGGGATTTTTTGTTGGTGGTAGCGAAGGGTTTAATTATGTTACCATTCCGTCCATGCGTGTATTTTATGCTACTTTAGTGGGAATTGGAGTGGGAGGTCTTATTTCTGCTTTTACTGAATATTATACCGGTCTGGGAAAAAAACCGGTGCTCTCTATTGTTCAGAACTCGAGCACCGGCGCAGCTACTAATATTATTGCCGGCCTTTCCACCGGAATGATTTCTACTTTTTCTTCAGTGTTGCTCTTTGCTGCTGCAATCTGGGCCTCCTATGGTCTGGCAGGATTTTATGGTGTGGCTATGGCAGCTTCAGCAATGATGGCGACCACGGCAATGCAGCTTGCTATCGATGCTTTTGGACCAATTGCTGATAATGCCGGAGGTATTGCTGAAATGAGCGAACTCCCTGCTGAGGTAAGGGAAAGAACAGATATACTAGATTCCGTGGGAAATACTACGGCTGCTACAGGAAAAGGCTTTGCAATTGCTTCTGCAGCCTTAACTTCGCTGGCTCTTTTTGCAGCTTATGTCACCTTTACCCGAATTGACGGTATTAATATTTTTAAAGCTCCGGTTCTCGCAATGCTTTTTGTAGGCGGGATGGTGCCTGTGGTATTTTCTGCGCTTGCGATGAGTTCTGTAGGAAAAGCTGCCATGCAAATGGTAAACGAGGTGAGAAGACAGTTCAGGGAAATCCCGGGTATTCTGGAGGGAACCGCAAAACCGGAATATGATAAATGTGTTGAAATATCTACCAATGCAGCTTTAAAAGAAATGTTGTTACCGGGAATTTTAACAATAGGATTTCCTGTTGCAATCGCTTTTTTACCAATGATTTTCGGATACGATAATTTGCTAATCGCCGAAATGCTGGGCGGATATATGGCGGGAGTCACTGTGAGCGGAGTGCTCTGGGCGATTTTTCAGAACAATGCCGGCGGTGCATGGGACAATGCAAAAAAATCCTTTGAAGCCGGAGTATTAATTAATGGTGAAATGACCTATAAAGGATCTGATGCTCATAAAGCGGCCGTGACTGGAGATACTGTTGGTGATCCTTTTAAAGATACTTCAGGACCATCTATGAACATCCTTATCAAACTTACCTGTCTTATTGGTCTTGTGCTGGCTCCCATCCTGGGAGGCCATACTGTAGATGCTGAAGATGTGCGGGAAGAAACCCCGGAGAACGCTACAGGTGCTTTTAATACTGAAGAAAATAACGATAATACCCTGGCAATCTTAACTTCGGAAGAAAGCAGGTTAAGTGTTAATTTCCTGAAAAGGCCTTAGCGATAATCCATCATATTCCTTAATTTCATACATTCTATGAATTATGAAGATCTAACAATATTAGGGATTGCACTGGGACTGGGAATGCTTGTTGGCTTGCAACGTGAACATTCCCAGCAGCGCATTGCCGGGGTTCGTACTTTTACATTAATCGCCATTCTTGGTGCTGTTGCAGGATTCCTGACCCGGGATATGGGAAATGAATTTATTCTGCCTGCACTGGGACTTTCACTGGCTGTACTTATTTATGCAGGAGGAAAAAGCGGGAAATCTGAAGCAGATCCCGGTAAAACCACAGAAGTGGCCATTCTGCTTATGTTTGCCATTGGTGCCTACCTGGTGCTGGGAGATCGTGTAATTGGCGTTGTTGCCGGTGGGTTGTTAACGATGCTGCTTTACGCAAAAACTCGTTTGCATAGCTTCATTGACAAATTAAAAGATTCAGATATTTCGGCCATAATGACCCTCGCAGGGATTTCACTTATCATTCTGCCTATACTGCCAGACCAGACCTATGGTCCTTATGACGTGCTGAATCCGCACAATATCTGGTTAATGGTGGTTTTTATTGTTGGACTGAGCGTTGTTGGTTATTTCATTTATAAATTTGTAGGAAAGGATTCCGGAGTTATTTCCAACGGAATTCTGGGGGGATTAATAAGTAGTACAGCTACGACCGTTAGTTTTGCACGTAAGCAAAAACAAGCTCCCGATATTGCAAAAGTTGCCGTTTTTGTAATAACCACCGCCTCAGCTATAGCCCTGGCAAGGGTAATGATAGAGATTTTCGTTGTTGCTCCGGGTGAATTTGCTGCGCTGGCTATGCCTATTGCTTTTAATTTTGTTATAATGGGAATTATTTGTGCCTGGCTGTTTTATATCATCAAATCAGATGATGAATCTGAAGAATTACCCGAACCAGAAAATCCGGCACAACTAAAAGCAGCTCTCATCTTTGGCTTTCTCTACGGACTTATTTTACTTCTTGTTGCTTTTACAAAAGAACAGTTTGGGAGCGGGGGATTGTATATCGTAGCAATTATAAGCGGATTAACAGATGTAGATGCGATCACACTTTCCATGGCGCAAATGATTAAAGGTGGCGAGGTAGAAACTAATCTCGGCTGGAAATTAATTCTGCTTGCTTCACTGTCAAACTTACTTTTTAAGGGAGTTATGGCGGCAATAATCGGCACCGGAAAAATTGCTAAGTGGCTTGCAATAGCCTTTGGACTCTCTATTGCCGCAGGACTTTTAACGATCTTTCTCTGGCCGCAAGCCTGGCATTTCTAAAGTCAATAATTGCCATTTTTAGTACTTCTCTTTCTTGCAAGTGAGTAGTGAAGAGTGAATAGCCTCTTCTGCGGAAAACTTTTAAGATTAATAGCTTTTTAATATTCAAGTATTCATGTCCGTTTTTACTGAATACCGAAAATTGCCATTTCCAGCACCTCTCTAAGCTTCTGTTTTCGGAAGTATAAACAGGAAGTTTTCATAATTGTAAAAGAACTATTAAACTTATTATAATCCCCTGTTTTCTTTTAAAATTCCGAATTTGAAGTGGTAATTTCAGGTGAAATATTCATTAACCAGACTAAAAAAAGAACAATGGGAAGATTAGAACAGAAAACAGCGATTGTAACCGGTGGCGCCACAGGTATTGGAGAGGCAATAGCAAAACGATTTTGTGCTGAGGGGGCAAAAGTGCTTATTATTGGACTGCCAGATAACCCGGTAGATGCCGTTGTGAAAGAAATTGAGGAAAAAGGAGGTGAGGCTTTAGCTTTTCACAAAGATATTTCTTCCGAAGAAAATGTGAAGGAAGCTCTAAAAATAGTTATTGATAAATGGCAAAAACTGGATATCCTTATTAATAATGCAGGTGTTTTTCCTGAAAGTAATACTGCAGATGAATTTTCTGTAGAAGCATTTGATAATCTTATTAAGAACAACGTCCGCACCACGTTTATGTTTACAAAATACGCATTACCGGAATTGCAGAAAACAAAAGGCTGTATTGTATCTGCCGGATCAGAATCGGCAATTCTCGGTATTCCAGAAGTGGCTGTTTATGGCGGAACGAAAGGGTTTAATCATGCGTTCACCAAAGGAATTGCCGGCGAACAGGCGAAAAACGGCGTCAGGGCAAATATTGTTGCTCCGGGAGCCATAGATACGGCCTGGACACATAAAGAAATCGGTCCTATGAACGAAGAAATGGAAAAAACGATGGTAAACGCGACTCCAATGGGAAGACGCGGTACTGTAGAGGAAGTTGCTAACATTTATCTATTCCTGGCTTCAGATGAAGCTTCCTATGTTACAGGTTCCGTTTATTGTGTAGACGGAGGGATTACCATTGGAAAAGGAGCAGTGGGACAGCAGGTTCCGGATGAAATGAAAGAAAAAGACGTGAAAATGGACGTGAAGCATTCTAAAGAGGGAGCGACTGAGCTGAAATAGATATTTTCAGACTTTGGTTTTTATTATATAATTAGAAGAGATACCTTCAGGACTTCCTGTAGAAGTATATGGGGAGTTTTGGGGGTTTTTAAAGTGATCCAATGGGATATTTCTTAATTCCCATAATGTTCATTTCCTTAAGGGTGAGGTGAATTTTGTGGCGGTGGGACATGAGTTTTTCTCTTAACTTTCCATCGGTCGCTTTGGCTAAACATTCTAAATATTTTGCATAGCTCCTGGTCTCACGTCTAAAAGTTTCATAGAAGTTTCGTTTTCCTGCAATTTTAAAGGCCGGAGAACTATTTCTGATTTTCTTCGGACTGGTAAAATTGGGAATATTATTGTTACTAAGAATATAAACTTCCTGTTGTAGCTCTTTTATTAGCTTTTCAAGTTCTTCATTAAAAGTTTCCTTTTGTTTACAGAGACGTAGAAAAACGTTTTTTATGTATATTTTGTTACAGGATAAGTAGGCATTCTGGTAGAAATGGCAATTTATAAGATTGTCAGATCTCAGCTCTTCCAGCGATTCAATTAATAATATTTTCTTTTTTAATTTCATTATTATCAAAAATTTGTAATATAAATTTAGGATATGATAAGGAAGTCAATTAACCTATTTGCTTATTTAACAATTATTTAGGTTTGTTTAATGTTTTAATTAATACAAAGCTGAAGTCGGATTAAACCATGGTATTACAGCCAGTGTTCTGAGTTAAAACAGCGTTAATCCAATGTATTTGTCTAAGTAAAACAAGCTTTTATTGTAGCTTTAGTAGTCTAACTTCTAAAAACTGCATTATGGCAAAAGATCATGGACCACAGATAAAAAATGACGAGCAGTATGAAAAATTACGCGATAAGGGGATGAGCAAAACTAAAGCTGCGCGTATAGCAAATGATCCAAACTCAGGCGAAAAAGGAGGGAAGGCAGATAAATATGAAGAACGAAGTAAGGAGGATCTTTACCAGGAAGCCAAAAAAGTAGGAGTAGAGGGAAGGAGCAAGATGAGTAAAAAAGAGCTGATTAAAGCCCTGCGGAATTCTTAGAACATCCTAACATTTTTAACGTTTTTATTCGAAGTAATTTTCCTACTTCATTACAAAATTTTCATTTTTTCTGTAAGAATAAATTTTGATACGGCTGCTTTTTCAGGAGCAATTCCGAAGACAAAATCTTCTTCAAATTAATTATTATGCTAAAATAATTCACACAACTATGAGATCTATTTGGAACGGTTCAATAAGCTTTGGTTTAGTGTCTATACCCATTAAAATGTATTCCGGTTCTGAAGATAAAAAGATCGATCTGGATATGCTGGACAGGCATGATAATGCCCGTATCCGTTATAAAAGGGTAAACGAAGATACGGGAAAGGAAGTAGAATGGAAGGATATTGTAAAAGGCTTTAAACAGGGCGAGAAATATGTGGTGTTGGAAAAAGAAGATTTTGAAAACGCCAATATGAAGAAGAGTAAGACCATAGATATCGAGGAATTTATTGAAGAAAAAGAAGTTGCAGATGTTCTTTTTAAAAAGCCTTATTTCCTTGAACCACAGAAGGAAGGCGGAAAATCTTACAATTTACTGCGCAATGCATTAAAGAAAACCAAAAAACTGGGTGTGGCGACTTTTGTGATGAGACAAAAAGAACATCTTAGCCTTGTGGGTGTTTATAAAGATGCACTGGTTCTCCACGTGATACGATTTTCTGATGAAATACGTGATCCCGGGGACCTGAAACTACCCGAAACAAAAGTAGCCAAGAAAGAGGTAGATATGGCAATATCACTGATCGAACAGTATACCACCGACTTCAGTTTCGAAAAGTTCAAAGATGTTTATAATGATCAATTAATGAAGATCATCAAGTCCAAATCTTCCGGAAAAATTTCCAAGGCAGAGAAATATGAAAGCAAACCTACTCCTGCAAAAGATCTTATGGCGCAACTTAAAGCAAGTTTGGATAAGAAGAAAGGTAAAGCTTCCTGATGGGCTTAGAAGAATACTTTAAAAAGCGAGATTTTGAAACCACCCCTGAGCCTAAAGGATCAATATCCAATGATGGTGGGCAGCTAAGGTTTGTTATCCAGCGGCACCAGGCCAGCAGATTACACTACGATCTAAGGCTGGAAATGCAGGGGACGCTTAAGAGCTGGGCTGTTCCCAAAGGCCCTTCTATGAACCCAAATGACAAGCGCCTGGCAATACAAACCGAAGATCATCCTTTACAGTACCTCACTTTTCACGGCACGATTCCAAAAGGCAATTATGGAGCCGGGGTAATGGAAATCTGGGATGAAGGTGTATACAGGGGAGCCGGTGGAATTGATAAAAAGCAGCTTATTGAACAACTAAAAAAAGGTGATCTAAAACTGGAATTCTTCGGAAAAAAAATTATGGGCACTTTTGCGCTTGTGAGAACCGGACGGGGAGAAGGAAATCAATGGTTACTGATCAAGAAAAACGACGACTTTTCTATTGATACCCCGTACACTGCTGAAGATTACACTTCTTCTGTAGCAGTAAAAAATCCGCCGGAACCTAAAGTTAAAACCCTTCAGCCTACCGAGGCTATTAAACCAATGATGGCTACCACCACAAAATCTATATTTAACGATCCGGAGTGGATTTATGAACTTAAGTGGGATGGTTACCGCATGATTGCCAACGTAAAAGATGGTGAGGTGGAGCTGTATTCCAGAAACGGAATTTCCTATAATCAGAAGTTCGCCAGGCTGGTACGGGACCTGGAACAAATTGATCACAATGTAATCCTGGACGGCGAAGTGGTGGTGGTGGATAAAAAGGGAATTCCAGATTTTCAGAAGTTGCAGAATTACGATGAAACTACGTTGGGAGAATTACGATTTTATGTTTTTGACATGCTGTTTCTGAATGGACTCAGTATGATGGAACTCCCGCTGGTTCAACGAAAATCATTAATCGAGGAAGTAATAGAAGATACTTACCATACTTACTATTGTGAGCATATGGAAGGAATGGGGAGTGCGTTTTTTAAACGGGCAATAGATGCAGGAGTGGAGGGTGTGATTGCAAAAAAAGCAGATTCTACATATTCCCCGGGTTATCGCAGCGAAAAGTGGCTGAAGATAAAGTCTATAGAAAGCACTGAAGCTATTATTTGCGGCTATACAGATTCTGAAAGTGGTAGTTTTGGTTCCCTGATCCTGGGAATGTTTAAAAATGAAAAACTAACCTATATAGGCAATTGCGGATCGGGATTTTCAGCTTCCAAACAACGGGAACTGATCAAAATGTTTGAAGCTATGGAAACTGATGAAAATCCATTCGAAAAAAAAATTAATCTAAAGGGGCGGAAACCAAACTGGATAAAACCGGAATTTATTTGTGAAGTTCAGTTTACGGAGTGGACCAAGAGCGGAAATATGCGCCACCCGGTTTTTAAAGGTCTCCGAAATGATAAAAATGTTCCCGAAATAACCGGCGAAAAAGTAGTGGAAACGCCCGTAGAGGAAACGCCGATTTCAGCTTCTGATGCACCTTCAGGGTCTGCTTCAGGTTCATCAAAAGCGGGACATTTGGAAATTGGTGGTATAGAAGTTCCTTTCACCAACCTCGAAAAAATATACTGGCCGGAATCAGGATTTACAAAGTATGATCTTATCGATTATTATTTAAATATTTCCGAAGTTATTCTTCCGTATTTAATCGATCGCCCGCAAAACCTTCATCGCCATCCAAATGGAATTAAAAAAGAAGGTTTTTACCAAAAAGATAATGAAGGTATTTTACCGGACTGGATTGAAACGACTAAAATTCATTCAAAATCTTCAGAAAAAGATATTGAGTATATGCTTTGTCAAAAGGAAGCGACTTTACTTTATATGGCAAATCTGGGTTGTATAGAAATTAATCCGTGGAGTTCGCGTGTTCAGAATCTCGAGAATCCAGATTTTACGGTAATTGATATTGATCCTTCAGAAAAAAACACCTTTGAAGAGGTGATAGAAGTGGCGCAGGCAGCAAAAGTGGTGCTGGAAAAAGCAGGGATAGAAGGCTATTGTAAAACTTCCGGATCAAGTGGCATCCACGTTTACATTCCGCTGGGAGCGCTTTATACCTATGAAGAAGGACGGGATTTCACAAAGTTGCTCTGCTATTTCATCAATGAAATGCTACCCAAAATTACTACAATGGAAAGAAATGTAAGAAAGCGCAAAGGTAAAATTTATCTCGATTACCTTCAGAATAGAAGAGGGCAAACCCTCGCCGCACCCTACTGTGCAAGACCAAAACCAGGCGCAACGGTTTCTGCACCGCTGCTTTGGAAAGAGGTGAAATCAGGATTGCAATTATCGGACTTTGATATAAAAAGCATGCCTGAAAGAATAGAGCGGGAAGGAGATTTGTTTGCCGGGGTGCTTAAATCTGGAATAGATATGGGGGAAGCGCTGGAACGACTGAATGCGTAAGGGATGAAAATTGGCAATTTTCGGCAGTAGCTGTTTTGCCACATTATTAATAAGAATAGAATCGCTTAAAAATGTTTAAACGCTTAAAGAAATTTATAGGAAGATATAAAAATCTGGATCAGGTACTTATAATACCTTACCGCAGCTATGGTACGTATTCCCGGCTTTACGTTTTTGGTAGGGCTCTGGATAATGAGCCGCTAAAAATCGTTCAGGATCAGTCATTTTGGAAAACATCAAAAAATACCTGGAAGCAGTTTGACAGTTTTGAAATTCCGGATGCTGAAATAGAACTGGTAATTCCGGGGAAAATTAAACTGAGTCATAAAACCAGTGGTGAGGGGTATTTTCTCTTTGATAAAACGCTAAAAGAAAATGTAGCCGAATATGCAGATGAAGAAGGCTGGATCGATTATCAACTGCATTACAAAGGTGAAATTTCACCTAAGACAGAATTACTGGAAGATTATTTTAAAGGTGAATTTCTCGTACCTCCTGCAGATGCCGAATACGGGGTGATTAGTGATATTGATGATACCATCCTACATACCGGGGTAACTTCATTTTTAAAGTGGCGGTTGCTCAAAAATTCTTTGCTAACCAATGCCTATCGCCGGATTCCGTTAAAAGGTGCACCTGATTTGTACAAAAAACTGCACCATGGAAAAAGCGGAAAAAACCAGAATCCGATGTTTTACCTGAGTAATAGTCCGTGGAACATGTACGAATATCTGAAGCTTTTTCTGGATCATAATGAATTTCCTAAGGGACCTATTCTACTTCGTAATTTCAGGGCACCTTTTGACAGGACCACAAAGCCGGAAAAACCTCATAAACAAAAGGAAATAGCGAATATCCTGAAGACCTATCCCGATCTAAAGTTTATCCTGATAGGGGACAGCGGGGAACATGACGCTTCGATTTATACTGAAATTGCCGCCCAATATTCCGACAGGATTCTGGCGATTTATCTGCGGAGTGTTAAACATAAAAGACAAATGGAAAGGGTGCAAAGTGTGATTGATAATTTTGATTCCACGCCGTTACTAATGGTCCATAGTTCTGAAGAAGCTGTTGAGCATGCCAGAGAGAATGGGTTTATAAAGTAGTAGTCCGGCTGAGCCTGTCGAAGCCCCGTTCGTGCTTCCATTCCCCCACTTCGACAAGCTCACTTCGACAAGCTCACTTCGACAAGCTCACTTCGACAAGCTCAGTGTGACACCAGAGTTACTGTCAGGCTGAGCCTGTCGAAGCCCACTTCTGCTCCATTGCCCCACTTGGACAAGCTCACTTGGACAAGCTCACTTCGACAAGCTCACTTCGACAAGCTCACTTCGACAAGCTCAGTGTGACACCAGAGTTACTGTCCGGCTGAGCCTGTCGAAGCCCCGTTCGTGCTTCTATTCCCCCACTTCGACAAGCTCACTTCGACAAGCTCAGTGTGACACCAGAGTTACTGTCAGGCTGAGCTTGTCGAAGCCTCAGTATCAAACCTGACTAAAACAACCCGTGTAGTTCCGCGTCTATTCTGTTGATAATATCCCCTAGATCCTCCGGATTTTCCACAAAATTTATGTTGTCCACATCAATGATCAGCAAATTACTCTTGTCGTAATCGTGCACCCAGGCTTCGTAACGTTCGTTTAGGCGGCTTAGGTAATCAATAGAAATAGAATTTTCATAATCCCGACCACGCTTCTGAATTTGTGCTACCAGGTTAGGAATACTACTGCGCAAATAAATTAATAAATCCGGACCCTGCACGACACTTTCCATAAGATCAAAAAGCGATTTGTAATTTTCAAAATCACGGTTAGGCATCAGGCCCATCGCATGCAGGTTAGGAGCAAAAATATGTGCATCTTCATAAATTGTTCTGTCCTGAATAATATCTTTTCCGCTTTCCCTAATCTGAAGGATTTGCCGAAATCTGCTGTTTAAGAAGTAAATCTGAAGGTTAAAAGACCATCGCTCCATTTTGTTGTAAAAATCTTCGAGGTAAGGATTTTCCAGAACATCTTCGAAGTGGGCTTCCCATTTATAATGTTTGGCGAGCAATTTGGTAAGGGTGGTTTTTCCGGCCCCAATGTTGCCGGCGATGGCTATGTGCATAGGTGTAGTTTTTTCGGGTGATTGATGATGCTGTTGAAATTAAAACAGCGGGGGTAAAGATACAAGTTTTAGGCCAAAAATATGTTCCTGGAACTGTTATGGAATCTCTATTTATGGAATTTTTAATTCGGTTCAACGTTAACACCTGGAAACGAGTGCCAACGACAAATGCAGATTATTTCAGGCATCTGCCAGGAATAAAAAACGGCAAAGATTTCTTCCGTTTAGGGATAAACTTTAAATTAAGCCTTTTAAGATGCTGCTATGAAAAAACTCTGCTGTTTATTTTGTCTTTGCCTTGTGTTCATCGGCTGTAATAATGATGATCCCGGGGATGTTTTATTCTCTTCAGATGTCGTGAGTGTGACCGGGACACGATATTCTGCAAGTAATAATGAATATGATCCCACTTATTCAGGTTTTATAAATGCCGTAAACCAGAATGCTGATTCAGACATAATTGCTGAAGTAGATCACGCTGCAAATGCAATAGCTACCGGGCGGGTTCTAAATTCTACAAACACTGTGTTTTTCACGGTTCCTACTTATGAAGCACAAATACTGGCAGAGAATCCGCTGGCGGGATTAGATCTTCCCGGTAAAATGATGTTTTATCAGAATGAAAATTCCGAAGTTTTTGCCGTTTACAATTCCGTACCTTATGTGAATTCCCGCTACGGACTCGAAGCTTCAGAAAACCTGGATGAATATGCTACACTGCTGAAGAATCTCGCGAATGCTGCCACCACTGGTGAAGTTAAATTTTCTGCAGATGCAATGGTAGGTTTGGAAGAAGGGATTATCACCGCAGAAAGTACACGTAGTTTTGAAGAAACCTACAACGCATTACGCAGCGCCATTTCTTCAGATGAAAACCTGGATATTGTGGCGCAGGTAGATCATCAGGAAACCGCGGCGGCCGAAAATGTGGAAATTCCGACTTCAACTTTAATCCTGTTTTCTTATCCCGAATTGGAAGCGCAACTTATGCAGGAGTCGCAGACGGTAGCCCTGGACCTGCCGCAAAAAATACTGGTCTGGCAGGATGAAGAGGAGGTAGTGCACGTATCGTACAATGATACAGATTATCTTATTCAGCGGCATATGTTGACAGGAAATTCTGAAGAACTTCAGGAGATTGTGCAGATTTTTGAAACGCTAACTGCTGTTGCTACAGGAGATTAACTAAACCAGAATTTCTTCAGCTTATAAATTTCCGAAGAATAATAGCATTCGCTGCATTTAGAGAACGACCAGAGACAGTCAGTAAAATCAGTAAGCATATGAAAGAGCAGCCCGATAAAAATCAGTCTGAAAATCTGGTGCTTCACAAAAATACTTCCGAAGAAATATATGATAATTGCCATTTCTGAATGCAGGGGATGATAACCAATTCCGCAGCGATCGGGATCAAAGATTGGCGTGGCAAAAAGATGATCAAGGTCCACCAGCATGGTAGCCAGCAGGATAAAGTAAGCTTGTTTCCAGTTTTCTCGATCCACCAGCCATGCAATAAGCGCAATAGCTACAAAATGTAAAAAATAATGGGCCAAAGGTTGAAGCATGGGCGTCGGAAAGTAATTTTAATCCTTATCAGCCTTTTTCTGCTCTTTGGGATCGTCCGGCTGGAGCAGCCTGTTAAGCTTTTTGTTCAGTGCGATATATCTCCAGATGCCCACAGTGATAAAAACAACACAGATAAAAAGGGACAGGTAGCCCAACCATTTTACGTGGTCATATTCCTTAATTTGCAACAATGCCAGCCCACCAATAAGTAAATACAAAGAAGCTCTTATATAAGAAAGTACTGTACGTTCGTTTGCCAGCTTTGTACGCTCCAAAGCCAGGTGCTCCCTGATGAGTTTCTCATCAATAATGCGGGTTTTAAACGGGTTGTGCAGTTTTACTTTTCTCATTCAACAGGAAACGTAAATGCAAAATCGGCTTATAGAAAAAGCCGGTTTGCATAATTCATTTTGAAAGGTAAAAATAAAAAGTCATTTTGGTCTAAACTGAAGAAAAATTCTAAAAAGATCATAGTCTTAAAATGGCAATTTTCGTCTTTGAGTATTTATAATGGCCAGAATACAGGTACCAATAACAGGATAATTACCAGCAGGATTAACGTGAGCGGAACACCTGTTTTAATAAAATCCATAAACTTATACCTTCCCGGACCGTAAACCAGAATACAGGAAGGTTCAAATGGAGTGATAAGGGAGACAGATGCCCCCAGCATGATTGCGATGGCAAAAGAACGTGGGTCTGAACCCAGCAATTCCGCAGCTTCAATGGCTACGGGAAGCACTACAAGGGCAGCAGCAGCATTGGACATTGGCTGCGTTAGTAGAATTACCAATACCACAAAACCCGCGAGTACATACCTTATGCCCAGGTCTCCTAAAAGGTATATGATGTTTTCTGCAAGAAATGTTGATGCGCCTGAATTTTCCATGGCAGTTCCAAAGGCGCTCATTCCGCCTATAAGGATGAGCAACTTCCAGTTCATAATTTCATAAGCCCGCTCTACCGTAATGGCACCTACCAGAATAGTCACCAGCGCTGCGGTAAGAAAGGCTATGGAAAGTGGTACCAGTTGTAGGGAAGCTGCGATAATGGCAATTAAAAATATGATTGCGGAAAGGATTCCTTTCCGTTCTTTAAACATATTTACCTTAAAATCCCCAATTATGGAGAACTCTCCCGACTGGCGCAGGATTTCTATAGATTCTTCGGTTCCCTGCACCAAAAGTACATCTCCAATTTTAAATCTAAGGCTGGCGATCTTTTGTGAAACAGTGGTCTTAAAACGATGGACGCCCAATACCACCAGATCATAATTTTGTCGGAATCTTATCTCAGTTAACGAGTGATCTGCCAGCCTGGAACCGGGAGTGACAAGAAGTTCTATTAACCTGATTTTGTCACTTTGTATTTCTTCATGCCGAATTGTGTCGGCCAGTACTTTTAAATCAGGTGATTCTTTAATTTTTATAAGATCATCTACCGGACATTCTATAAGCAGAATATCATTCTGCGCCAGAATCGTTCTACGGTTTGGGATAATTTCATCTTTACTGCGAATAATTTTAATGATCCTTACATCCCAGCGGGATAAATCGGATTTAAACGCACGCTGACCTATAAGATTGGAATTTTCAGCAATAAGTATTTCTGAAAGATACTGCTTGATTTTATAATCTTCAGTAAAACTGGTTTCCTTGTAATCGGGCAAAATTTTACGCCAGAAAAGAAGAATAAATATAATTCCGGAAATACATAAAATCACACCTATCCAGAAAATTTCAAAAAAGTGAAGTGGTTCCATTCCTGCCTGGGCAATGTAGCCACTCACCGCCACGTTTGTGGAGGTGCCTATGAGCGTACAGGTGCCACCGAGAATAGACGAATAGGCTACCGGAATAAGTACCTTGGAAGGACTGATGTTCAGTTTTCGGCAAATACCTACCACGGGTCCGGTAACAAGGGCTGTTACTGTGGTGTTGTTCATAAAGGCTGAAAACGTAGCCGTGACCAACATTGTGTAAGTAATGAAAATCGTTTCGCTCTTTAGGCGCTTTATCATTTGCGCACCGAGTTTGTCTAATAAACCCGTTTCAGACAATGCCCCGGAAATGACAAATATCGAGGCCAGGATAATCATAAAATCACTGCTGAAACCTTCAAAGGCTTCCTTTGGCGTAAGAATTCCTGAGAGGGCTAAAATTACCAGTAAACCGATGGTAACAACATCAACAGAGAACTTTTCTGTAGCAAAAAGAACTATGGCGACAATTAAAAGGCCTATCACTAAAGCTATCTCCATTGTTCCTGTTTTTCGGAAACTAAAGATATGTAAATTTAGTTCATACCTTCTTTATCAATTTAAATGTTGGTTGTCTGTTGTTTCTAGTTCGTAGTTTTTTGTTCGTGGTTCGTAGTGTGTCAGGCCTGTCGAAGCCGGGTTTGATTATTTCGAAAGATGAATTTTGAATTTTGAATTTTGGGTTGTCTGTTGTCTGTTGTGGGTTTGTGTCAGGCTGAGCCTGTCGAAGCCCTGCTTAGTTGTTCACTTCGACAAGCTCAGTGTGACGACTGGGAAAGTACGGCTGGGACTGTTGAAGCTGATTTATTATTTTAAATGTTTGTTGTTTGTTGTCTGTTGTGAGTTTGTGTCAGGCTGAGCCTGTCGAAGCCCAATACCTGCTTAGTTGTTCACTTCGACAAGCTCAGTGTGACGATCGGGAAAGTACGGCTGGGACTGTTGAAGCTGTTTTTATTATTTTAAATGTTGGTTGTCTGTTGTTTGTTGTGAGTTTGTGTCAGGCTGAGCCTGTCGAAGCCCAATACCTGCTTAGTTGTTCACTTCGACAAGCTCAGTGTGACGATCGGAAAAGTACGGCTGGGACTGTTGAAGCTGTTTTTATTATTTTAAGTGTTTGTTGTCTGTTCGTAGTTTTTTGTTCGTGGTTCGTAGTGTGTCGGGCCTGTCGAAGCCGGGTTTGATTATTTCGAAAGATGAATTTTGAATTTTGGGTTGTCTGTTGTCTGTTGTGAGTTTGTGTCAGGCTGAGCCTGTCGAAGCCTTGCTTAGTTGTTCACTTCGACAAGCTCAGTGTGACGATCGGAAAAGTACGGCTGGGACTATTGAAGCTGTTTTTATTATTTTAAGTGTTTGTTGTCTGTTGTTTATTGTGAGTTTGTGTCAGGCTGAGCCTGTCGAAGCCCAATACCTGCTTAGTTGTTCACTTCGACAAGTTCAGTGTGACGACTGGGAAAGTACGGCTGGGACTATTGAAGCTGTTTTTATTATTTTAAGTGTTTGTTGTCTGTTGTGAGTTTGTGTCAGGCTGAGCCTGTCGAAGCCCAATACCTGCTTAGTTGTTCACTTCGACAAGCTCAGTGTGACGACTGGGAAAGTACGGCTGGGACTGTTGAAGCTGTTTTTATTATTTTAAATGTTGGTTGTCTGTTGTTTCTAGTTCGTAGTTTTTTGTTCGTGGTTCGTAGTATGAGCTACAACCGACAACCGACAACTTTTTTCAATTCGATATGAGCGCAGCGAATACTTTCTCCGAACTCCGAACTCCGAATGAACTTCCGAACTCCGAACTCCGAACTCCGAACTCCGAACTCCAAACTCCGAACTCCAAACTCCAAACTCCAAACTATGAGCGCAGCGAACTAATGCGCCATACACCCATGCCCCTGCTCATGCCAGTCAAATGCCGGACTGTAGCGATTGTTCTCCCAATAGAAGTTGCCTCGTTCTTTCGGATAATTTCCTATCTCGTTCATGGTTTCGGCGTCGTAAAGCCGGCCGTTTATCATGGTGTAAATAATCGTGTTGGAGTTCTGAATATCTTCTAAAGGATTCTCCTCCAGTACCAGCAAATCTGCCAATTTTCCTTCTTTTAGAGAGCCGATTTCCTTGTCCATTCCAATGTATTCGGCACTATTAATTGTGGCAGTTTTTAAAGCTTCCAGATTGCTCATTCCGCCCATTTGCAGCAGCCAGAGTTCCCAGTGTGCCCCTAATCCCTGCAATTGGCCGTGAGCACCCATATTCACTTTTACACCTTCATCAGAAAGTTCCTTAGCTGTTTCAGAAACTAATATTGGTCCGTTCTCATATTCTTCCTGCGGAACCATTGTACGGTGGCGGGACCTGGAATCGATGATCTGGCGCGGAGTAAAATTCAGCAGTTTTTCATTTTCCCACACATTTGTTTTTTCATACCAGTAATATTCCCCATTTATTCCGCCGTAATTCACGATTAGGGTAGGAGTGTAGCCGGTTTTGCTTTCGCCCCACAGCGTTTTTACATCCTTGTAAACCGGCGCAATCGGGATGTTGTGTTCAATCCCGGTATGGCCGTCCACGATCATGTTCATATTGTGAAGAAACGTGCTGCCGCCTTCCGGAACCACGTTCATGTTCAGTTCTTTTGCGGCAAGTAAAATTTGCTGTCGTTGTTCCCTTCGCGGCTGATTATAACTTTTCACTGAAGTCGCCCCAAATGCTTTTGTTCTTCGCAAAGCAGATCTCGCGTCGTCCAGGCTGTTGATTACCGCCTTAAAATCCCCTTCGGCGCCGTAAAGGATTATTCCGGTAGAATATAATCGCGGTCCAACCATATCGCCGCTTTTAATTAATTCGGAAATTCCAAAAACGGTCTCACTTAAAGCAGAAGGATCGTGCGCGGTGGTCACGCCAAAAGCAAGATTGGCATAACTTGGCCAGTGTTGCTTCGGCGTAAGTCCATATCGAAAAGCCCCAATATGAGCATGTGCATCTACCATTCCCGGCATAATTGTCTTTCCAGATGCATCGTAAATTTTGGCAGTTTTCGGCACATTAATTTCTTCTGAAGGTCCAATCGCAACAATTTTATTCCCTTTTATCACAATTGTACCGTTTTCGATCACTTTATCGCCTTCCATAGTGATAATACGGGCGTTGGTAAAGGCAATTTGCCCTTCCGGAACATCTGTTTTTACTTCCAGGCCTATTTTTTGGCCATTTTCGGTGATTGGAGCAATAGAATCTGGCGAATTTTTCAGAAATGTAAAGCGTTCCGACACTTTATTGGTAAAATATTCGTCGCCCAAAGTCCAGTGTATATTTTGGCTATTATTGGACCAGTGCAAATTAATACCCGCGTCTTTGGTGATTTGCGTTACGGGAACAGACTTGGTTTTATCGTCCAGTTCCAGCGCCTGGCCGGTCATCACCAGCGGCGCGATATAAACCTTGTGCAGATTGGAAAAAGCAATCCATTTATTATCGGGGCTGGGTAGAAGTCGGTTAGCGTATTTCGATTTTACGTGCGTGCGCTCGTCTTCGCCATTAAGGTTTACACTTCTCAGGTTTTTCTCGAGGTCGCCGAAAAAGTAGCCGCCTGTTTGAAAGAACACCCTGCTGTCGTCCACATTAAAAACCGGAAAATCACCTTCTTTACTAATCCTTCTGATATTTTCTCCGGAAGCGCTCATCAGGTAAATTCCCGGTTCTTTGCTAAAAACCTGTCCCTGGTCGCTGTTCCCGCCTTCCCTCGCAAAAGCGATCATTTTACCATCATTTGAAAACGACGGATTACGATAAATGCCTTTTTTAGACGTAAGCGTAGTTTCATTTCTACCGGAAACAGAAATCTTTTTAATGCTCCCCATTCGTTCATCGTCCCAGGTTACATAGACAATTTCTTTCCCGTCAGCAGAAAAATCGGGTTCAAATTCAAAATCTTCAGAATTGGTGAGACGCTGAGGTTTTCCGTTAGGTAGTTGTTTCTTCCACAGGTAACCCACGGCATTAAAAACAAGCGTTTTTCCGTCGGGAGAAGTGACCGCGTGCCGAATTACTTTCGGATTAAATGTTTCAGAAAAAACCTCGTGATCTGTATGTAAAGCATCGGCAATCTGGATAGTGGTATTCACCTCAAACGGAATCTCTTCCACCTCGTAAGTATCGATATTTGCCTTTTTAATACCGCCTTCACTCCAGAAAACAAGCTCTTTATTATTCGGCATCCAGCTAAAACCGGGATAAACGCCGAAAATTGCCCAGGCTTCCTGCTGGTCTTTGCTTAGCTGATCGTAAACCGGCCATTCTTCGCCTGTTTCAAGATCATGAATGTAGAGCACAGATTTGGTGCGGACTCGTTTTACAAAAGCCAGTTTGGAACCGTCGGGCGAAACCTGTGGCCGCGCAGCACCGCCGGGACCGCCTGTAATTGTGGTGTTTTCTCCTGTTTCAAAATCATATCTCTTGATTACGTAGATCTGTTTGTTGGGATCTTTGTTATACTGAAAATTGCCGCCGGGATACATATCCTCGCTGTAATAAAGGTAGCGGCCATCGGGGGAAATGCTCGGCTCGTTCACGTCCTGCTGATCGTTTTTGCGCTCGGTAAGCTGAATTCCGCCTTTGCCTGCCAAATGATACTGCCACATTTCGCCGGCGCCCAGGGAACGTCCCGAGGTAAAGTGTTTACGGGCGATAATGGAATTTCCGTCTGCAGTCCAGACGGCGTTATTTAGCAGCCGGAAATCTTCTTCGGTGATTTGTTTGGCGTTGTTTCCGTTCTTTTGCATCACCCAGATGTTGTCGCCGCCACCCGCATCGCTGGTAAAGGAAATCCTGGAACCATCGGGGCTAAACCGCGGCTGCACCTCGTAGGCCATTCCGGTTCTTAGCGCTGTGGCTTTGCCGCCGGAAACCGGCATGCTGTAAATATCGCCCAGCAGGTCAAAAACAATTGTTTTCCCGTCGGGGCTAACATCCAGGTTCATCCAGGTACCTTCACTGGTTTGCAACGGAACTTCCTTAATATTCCAGTCGGCTGGATAAGGATTGGAAACATCCCATTTGGTATCATCTTTTTGTTCTTTTTCCTGTGCAAATACTACTGAAGAAGACAGCAACAGTAGCAGCGCAGGCAATAATTTGTTAAGCATAAAATGTGTGGTTTTAAGAGGCTAAATATAGGGAATGTTTTGAAGTTTTGCGGAGCGTAGTGGGACAGTAGGAAAGCTGAAGAATCTAAAAAATTTAAACTTGTTAAGATCAGGTTGAAAAGTTTTTCGTACAAACTTTTCAGGTTTAATAATTTAGCTTAGTTTTAACAAAATTCCCTATGATTTTTAGATTTAGATGTGCTGGTGCGCAGCTGCGACAGCAAAAAAGTTAGTAGAGTTGCATTTATTAGTATGTTGTGTTTTAATTTAAAAATGAACAAAACAGAATATGTTATGAAAGGTTGGCAAAGGATATTATTAATTATTCTACCATACATATTTATAGTCGGAATATTTCAGCTTATTGGAGGACTAATTTCTGGAGCTGATATCACCAATATACAATCTGAAAAAACTTCTATTCAGCAACTAATAATAAGTGTTTTTGATTTTACTGGCACTTTCTTAATTCTATGGTTTTTTATGAAGTTTGTAGATAAAGAAGACTTCGTCAGACTTGGATTTGGAACAAAAAATAGATTGAAAGAATTCATTGTTGGAATTTTACTTGGTCTATTAATAATGGTATTTGCTTTTGTTCTATTAAATCAACTCCAAGAAATATTATTTCTCAGAATAAATCTAGACTTAACAGAATTAATTATTTCTATCATACTCTTTACAATAGTTGCAGTAGTTGAGGAAACTCTTTTTCGGGGTTATATTTTGAGGAATCTAATGTCTTCATTTAATAAATATTTCGCTTTAATTATTTCGTCAATTTTATTTTCTGCAATGCACAGCTTTAATTCAAATGTTGATTTATTCTCTTTGCTTAATTTATTCTTAGCAGGAATACTTCTTGGATTGTCTTATCTGTATACTAAAAACTTATGGTTTCCCATTGCACTGCATTTAAGCTGGAATTTATTCCAAACACTTCTGGGTTTTAATGTAAGCGGACGAGACACTTATTCGATTATTGAGTTCAAAATAAATGAAGAAAACTTTATGAATGGTGGAGCTTTCGGGTTTGAGGGCTCCTATTTATCATTGTTTGCACAAATTCTTTCCATAGCAAGTATTGGATTTTATTACAACAGAAAAAAATTAACCACAACAGCGTAAAAACAATGCTTAAACTAGTCTTGAATTGAAAATCCTTGCTCACTTGCTTAGCGGATTGTCCTGCGGACAATCACACTTGCCCGCTCGCACAGTTTTTATACGAGACGATGGTAACAATATGTAACATATTAAAGAAAGATTGCGGAACATTATCAAGAGAAAGTAAATTCAGAAAATTATTACCGCCAATTCTACCTCCCCAACCGTAACATTTAAGCTATAATCGTGACAAACATCTAAAGTAATTAACATGAAAGCATGGAATTTCAGGTAAAAAGCAGTCCTAAAGAGATTGGAAAAAAATTAGAATCCTCCCTGGGATCTGCTGGAAAATTTGTATTTAATATAAGTGATGATAAGATAAATTCCGTCAGATTTAAATTGCGCAAACGCATGTTACTTGGCTTTGAATTAAATTCCCAAAATCACCTTATTGTAAACGGAAAAATACTAAAAGCAGGTAACGGCGATAAGGCTGATGTAAAAATTTACTTTACGCCACACATCTTATCGAAATTGGTAATTTTTGCAAATATTATTCTGGGGCTGGGCTTTTTAGCTGCCGTAGTCTTAGAAGTAAATAGCCATTCCTATATGTATATAATTGGAGCAATATTCTTGGTAACAGGAATTTTATTAGCGCTTCATTTACAGAGAACGTTTAAGGAGCATGTTCAGGAATATAAGACGTTGCTTTCGGACGTATTAAAATCTTAAAAGGATGAAGAACGTGCATTCACGATAATAGGTGGTGGAGTATCAAGTAAAAGAATACGATTTGCCTCAGTTATGCCCGGGACAGATGTCGCTTTTAAGAAAATGATTGAAAGTAGCGGGATGGAAGAAAATGAATTTATTTTCCAGGTTAAGAGAGCTGATTTTATTTCGGAGACTGTCCTGTATCGGATTAATGAATAAATAATAAGGGCTAAAAAGTTCCAGTCTTTTCTGTTTCAGTCGTAAAGAATAGAAAATTGTATCTTCCGATTATAATATGAAAATTATGTTGACCAAGGTAATTTTAAAAGACCATCGTTACAGCTCTTCGGAACCATTTCTGTTGATGCTCTTGTAGAGCAAATGGCCTTAAATGAAAATATAGAAAACACAAGTAAAACTATCTGAAAGGGGAAAATGAATTCTTACCCGTTGCCGCCAATCATGAAAAAATTTCTGTTAATAATACTATTTTTAGTTTCAAGTCGGGTTTTAGCTTGTGATTGTGACCCTCCGGATATTACCGAAAAATTTGTTCAATCAGAATTTGTTGCTGACGTTACAATTATAAAAATATATCCGAATGAAAAGAATGAACGCGGATATAAAGCAGATATTAAAATAAACAAACTGTATAAAGGCGAACCTTTAAAATCTGTTCACGTATATGGAAGAAGTGACCATAAATTTCAATCTTCCTGTGATATCTTTATTCCTGTCGATACCCAATTGATCGCGTATGCTAGAAAAAACAAAAATGGAAATTACGGAATTGGTATGTGCTCTGGCTTGCTTTATTTGAATGGGACAACACCTCAGAGAAAAAAGCGGGAAGTGGAAATTCTTGAAATGTTTAAATCAAAAGAGATTGATTTTACCGATAAGATAAGTTATCGGGAAAAAGGGACACTTAGAGAAAAACTGGATCAATTCAGAGGTATAAAACTTAAAAAAAATTATGGATTTTATCAAATAACATTCTCCTCTGATTTAGAAATAAAAAGTGTGGAACAAATAAGTGGATTTGGTACTCCAATTGACAAAAACCTAATGGAAATTCTTTATACTACTGAATGGACAAGTAGTGATAAAGGAATTAAAGACAAGGTCCCGGAGAACAGCAAATTTTTGATTGGGATCTATTATTATAAAGCCGAAAAGGAAAATCCGGGGTTTTTGAGTCAGTTTTACCATTAAAATATTTCGAAGCAACAAAATATAAAAAATCAACAATTTCAAAATTTGAAAAAAGCTAAAAATTATCTTGATAAGTTTGGTGGTACTCCCTGGAATATAAGTAGAAGAGACACTTCGAGCCACTTCATTTATACTGCTGTTAACTATGTTTTCATATTGTTCTTTTTTGTCGCCTGTTCGTCTACAAAAAACCAGACAGCAAAGACCGCCGAACCTACAAAATTTGTGTTTGAAAAATCCAGTATTTCTTCCCAAAGTGGAATCGCTAATTTAAAATCTAAGCAGGACTCTTTAATTGAAGCACTAGCCAATCCAAATGGAGAAGATTCTACAATGGTTAAACAACTCAAGGAGATGCCGTGGACTGATCTTTTAACTGAAACACCGGAAACTAAAATTTATATTGAAGTTCAGAATGATTCTATCTGGCGTCATCGGGAACAAAATGGAGAAATGATTGGAGATTATTTGATGATTCAAAAAGATAGCGGGATTTTACATTACTACGATAAATCTAAATCTGTGAACTACAGAAATTATGATCTTTTCAGTATAAAGGATGAATACGAAGTTCTGGAGAATAGAAATGACAGAAAAGAAATAAAGGGTTTTGATTGCTACAAATTATCGATAATTATAAAAGACACTATAAGCGATTTCGGAAACACGATTTACGAGATGTATGTAACCGATCAACTTGCTTTACCTATCCATTCTGTTATAAATCTCACTAAACTTGTTCCACATACCTTTCCAATGGAAATAAAAATTTCGGAAGAAAAGCTCCCCGGTTTGGCGGATAAGTATGAATTAATTGCTATTGAATACTAACCCAGGCAACTATTTCTAAGTGTTATTACTTTATTCTAATGGTTGAGCCGAATACATAGGTCGAAAAATACCAGCATATGAATTTCCCATTTCAATTCTTAAAGAAAATTTTCCTTTTACTAATATTAGTATCAGCTGTTGGTTGTTCTACAGATCAGGATGATGATCTTAAAGAGTATAATATCGAGGGGAGATGGAAGTATGAAGCAAACAATCGATATAACTATTATGGAGATTTAATTAGAACAAGAAGCTATGGTATAGTCTGGGAGGTAACTAAAGATAGTATTCAGCGATTTCAGACATTCGACTTAACTGGTGAAAATATGACGGGTACTATGAGTTTTTCCTCCACATTTGCTTATGAAACTTTTCCGGATGGCTCCTTTTCTATTTTTGAAAACAAATATCAAATTAAATCCTTAACAGAAAATGAATTTATTTTCCAGATTAATAGGCCTGATTATATTTTGGAGGCTGTTTTGTATCGAATTGATGAATAAAACATTAATTCATTTTCATCTGTATCACTTATTGATTTCCCATAAGATCAAAAATTGACATTTTGTACTATCGATTAAATCCTTGTTAATCAAATCCAAACGCAACCTATTAGTCTTTGCTGCATCTAATTAAATATGGGGTCATCAATTACTGAAAAATAAGAATCTATAAATTGGAAAATACAAACAACAATTACCAACTATGAGATTCAACTACATCATTTTTATCCTTCTTTTTTTATTTATTACAAATACATCTACAGCTCAGGATCTAAACAAAATCTTCTTAGAAGCTGAAGCTGTAACGAAATATTCGGTTGGGGAAACAAAAAGGGATATAATATATTATGAGACAAATTTTACCATTGATGTTCCACAGATTTCCAGTCATGAAAATCCTATTTATGGTTTAAATATTAGTCTTAGCTATCAATTAAGCTCAAATTTTTCCGCAGGCTTTGGATCTGGGTTAAACTTCGTCTTCGAACGGCGGCCGGATTTTCTAAATGAATATCATACTAAGATCATGGCTCCATTTTTTGGCCGCTTCAGATTCCAGACAAGTGTAAGCCCAAGTCTGATTTTTATATCAGATATAAACGCCGGATATCAATACCTGGATTTTAAACACGGCAATACACCAAACGGATTTCTTTTTCAGGAAAGCGGAGGGTTACTCTTAAATCTTGATCTTGGATTGGGCTTGAAAATTGCCAAATTCACACCTCTCTTAAAAGCAGGATATGAACTGAATCAATTTAATCATGAAAACAGTTTAGGATGGATTGCAGGTTATAATTACGAGGATAAGATAGAATACACAACTTACTATCACCTCCTCAAGCTGTCCTTAAGTCTGAGGTTATAGTAATAGAAAGCTTTGGGAAAACCCTAAAAGTATAAATTGTGGTATGTTTGATAAGTTGTGGGTTGCTATTATAACCGGCACCGTAAATAAGATTTGCAAACAAAAATATGAATTGTAAAAATTGCGATAAAGAAGTACATCTAAACTACTGTGACAACTGCAAACATCCTGTTCATTTAAAACGGATTAACAGCCATAATGTGCTTCACGAGATTCAAAAGGTATTAAACTTTGAAAAATGTATTTTTTACACCATCTGGGAATTATTAATACTTGAGATCACCTTTAAATTTACAGCATAAGCTGCTTCCGCAGGTAATATAGTCTCCCCTCTTAAGCACAAAAATTGGATAAAAATCTTACGAAGACGTATTTCTCATCATTACTCCCGTAACATTTAAGCTATAATAGTGACAAACATCTAAAGTAATAAACGTGAAAGCATGGAATTTTCAGGTAAAAAGTAGTCCTAAAGAGATTGGTGAAAAATTAGAATCCTCCCTTGGATCTGCTGGCAAATTTGTGTTTGATATAAATGATGATAAGATAAATTCAGTCAGGTTTAAATTGCGCAAACGCATGCTGCTTGGCTTTGAATTAAATTCCCAAAATCACCTTACTGTTAACGGAAAAATACTAAAAGCAGGTACCGGCAATAAGGCTGATGTAAATATTCACTTTACGCCACACATCTTATCGAAATTGGTAATTTTTGCAAATATTATTCTGGGGCTGTGCTTTTTAGCTGCGGTAATCTTAGAAGTAAATAGCCATTCCTATATGTTTATAATTGGAGCGATATTCTTGGTAACAGGAATTTTAATAGCGCTTCATTTACAGAGAAAGTTTAAGGAGCATGTTCAGGAATATAAGACGTTGCTTTCGGACGTATTAAAATTTTAAAAGGATGAAGAACGCGCTAACACGATAACAGGTGGTGGAGTTTCAAAGAAAATAATATCTTTATCACCGAGTCTAAGACGACAAATCTGCATCCCTACTCCCGCAACTTGTCCTCACTCGTAAATCTTGTAAATAATAAATCAAAAATCAATCAATCATGAACAGGAACATTTTTATCATCCTTATCGCACTCATTTGCAACGTATCATTCGCTCAAGATTTTAAAGAGCTGGCAAATTCTGAATTTGAATCAGCCGAGAGCTACAAACCTGCAGAAAAGCAGGTTTTGGTATGTGCCAATTATCTTTTTGAAAATCCGGCGAACCAGGCCGAACTAAACAGGTTGCACAGTATACAATATATTATGAAGTGGATGACGGGAACACCCGACTACACTTTTGATATTGGGCAAAAAGCAATGGAATTGACGAAAGGAAAGTCTGATTTGCTTGGTCTGTATATGGCTGCTATGTCTAAAGTTGTAATTGAGAATGAAGGTGAAGAATTGGATAGTGATCAAATTTATGATCAGGCAGAAAAAATATTAGTCAATTATTGTTCTGAACCAAATAACAAGATCAAGCCCACGAGGAAAATCAAAAAGCTAATAAAAGCGAGTTAGTACAAAGAGGACGATAAGTGGAAAATTGACGTGACCTCAGTTATGTCCGGGACAGATGTCGCTTTTAAGAAAATGATTGAAAGTAGCGGGATGGAAGAAAATGAATTTATATTTATGATCCTGGAAAATTTAACCGGTAGTGCGCCTGAACCAGATATTTGGACACCGATGTAGGAAATTGGTTTTATTCATGGTTTTTTCAAAAGAAAAATCCACCTAAAATTTTATTTATTTGATAAACAAACTTTTACTACTGCTGTTAGTACTAATTCTTACAGGCTGCGGGGGCGCAAAATATAATTACAACTTTGACCGGGGGAAGAAATTAAACTTCAGTACTGGAAAATGGATACTGAATAAACCTTATACTAATTATGAGGACAATGATGCTTATTCCATTGCTAAAAATGAATTTGAAGAAATCTTAGGGGACTCCTTACTGGAATTAGTGGAGCTGAGAAAGACAAAGCTTATCAGTGAGCAACTGCCTTTAGATCCCATTAAAAAGGAACTTAAAGAGATAAAAGAATTTACAGGCTGTGACTTCCTCATCAATATAGATTCAAAGGTTATTAGGGATGAGATGGGAAGTTTTGCACATAGCAGCAATTTTGGGACTGTTACAAAGTATAATGAAGCCTCTACTACGATTCAGATTTTCAATTTAAATACCCTCGAACTGATATCAGAATCCACCGCATCCGGAATAGTTGATGAGACAAAAACCCCTGAAGACGACGGGTTTCTTGAAAATTTTGATTATACCACTCCCGGCAGGATATTAGCACTAAAGACCATCAAAAAGCTTATCCGTAAATACGGCAAATACCAGGAAGAATAAGAAAATTTACCATCACAATTACCCCCGGCATGAAGAAACCAATAAAATATAAACTTGCATTCGGATTCTTACTTTTTGGACATATCCTCTTCGGACAGGAAATAGGACTGAATATCCACAAAACCTCCCTGGAGCAATACCTCCAAATAGAAAAGAACCTGGATAGTTACAGAATACCGGTAGCTTCAAATTCCGTATTGTTTAACGGGCAGGCAAGACCAATCGAGTTTATTCGGGAAGAAAAGATAATTCCAAACCTGTACTCACGATATCATTTTAAAGCAAAAGACTCTACAATGATGAGTGTGCATTATGAATGGGATGAAGGTTATCCCGGAAGGGTCGGGATGCATTCTTCAAAAAAAGAAGCTGTTCGAAGAGCTATGGTAGAAAAATTTCATAACCTGAAAAATAATATAATCCAAATTTACGGAGAACCAATAGAAGAGGTAGAAGAAGAGTTTTCTAATCCAAAATGGGTACATCCCAACAGCATTTTGCAAAAGATAGAAAAATGGTACCCGAATGATAGCACAGAAATTGAGTTAATGACCCGTCTTTATAAGCCCCGGAGTGGAGACACATCTAAGCAGAATCAGGAAATACATCTGTCCATAAGGAGCAGTAAAATAGAGACAACGAAAACCAGTTTTGGTCACTTGATTTCTTTATCGCTTGACTTTCTGCAAAGTCTGAATAATAAAGATATTACCAGATCGAGGGAGTTTTTTTCAGATTCAATTAATAATATTTTAACCGATGAGCACTTAAGCACACTAATCGATAAGGTAGATTTTAAAATTGAATCTATGATGACCAGGGCACATCACCTCGAAATGGCTGGAAAAGAATTTGCAGTATTCGAATTGAGGTATAAAGACGAGAGTTCATCTGCTCCAGATAAAATGATTGAAATTATGTTTGATTGTAAAAACGAAATAGTCGGGATAAGGCAAACAGATCGTAAGTGAGGATTTACTATTGATAATTTTCCAAAATGATTTAGGCAGAGGTATTACCATCACTTTTGTCATCTTATAAAAAATCAGGATCATGCAAAGAACAATAATAATTATCTTATCAGCTTTACTTTCAGTTTTACTCTTGTCCTGTGGCAAGGATTACACAGAAATTTCAGAATCAGAGTTTATCAACATGATGTGATCTATCAAAACAGTGCGCCCTTAGGTAGTCAATTTTATATGTATACATTTCATTTTCTGTCCCTCATTGTTCCTTTCTTAATCCCCGCCCATATTATTCTACTATGGATTGCCCTAAGAAGAATAATTAAATCTGAAGCAGATAATATAGAAAAACTGGTGTATAAAATTATTTCAATATTTTTTCCTTTTTTTGGGCCTATTCTTTACCTGACTACTGGCAAACTTTGATTTCCGACGCAACCTTTTACTGCTTGCTGCATCTTAACCCTGGGAGCGTCGCTATAAGTTCGATAACCTGGAATAAAAAAAATCCAATGCTGAAATTAATTCAACATTCAAAGTTTCTGCGCGATTACCACGATGCTCTGAGGCATAAAATTCTTCCTGTATTACTTTTCGTCTTCCTTATTACCTTCGTTTCCTGCGATGACGATGATTCCCGGGAATGCATTGGCCATAGAACGGAATTTGTTTCTCAAGTAAATGCTCCTGAAACGGGAAAAATTAACCAGCCGGTAGAAATTGAAGTAACCTTTTTCGTCAATGATGGCTGCGGAAAGTTTCAAAAATTTATTGAAAGTGGTACTGAAGATTCCAAAACTATCGAGGTTCAGGCAAGATATGAAGGTTGCATCTGTCCGGAAATTTATTCAGAAATAACTGCAGTCTATACTTTCACTCCCTCCGAACCCGGAGAATACGAACTTAAATTCAAGTCAGGAGAAAATGAATTTATTACAGTAAACCTGGCTATAACAGAATAAAATTTTCCGGTTCAGGAAGCTTCCGCTGCGGAAAGTTTTTCAGTTCAGGTTTCCACAAAAAAGAAGGTCGATAATTGCCAAATTTTAAGGTCGGCTTTATTCCAGCAATTAGATCCCCAGGAGTGTTGGTTATTTCCTTATAAGAGATCAATAAAATTTTACTGTAATATTCTGACTTACAGTGAAATATTCTATATTTATCATGTCCCCTTTGGTCTTGTTGAATTTCGAATGAAGTACCTGTGCTGAAAAGCGAATAGTATTGGCTTTGTTGGCGGTTCTACAAGAATGAGCTGAGTATTTACAAGGAAATAATTAAAAATCAATGAAAGCTTTTACAAAATCAACATATGGCGGTCCGGAAATTCTTCAATTGGAAGAAGTGGAAAAACCATCTGTAAAAGACGGTCACCTTCTCGTAAAAATAATGGCGAATTCGGCCAATCCCGCTGACTGGCATATTATTCGGGGAAAGCCTTTTCTTGCACGTTTCGCTTTTGGTCTGTTTAAGCCTAAAGATAAAATTCCGGGGATTGATTTTTCCGGTATTGTAGAAGAGGTAGGAAAAGATGTAGAGCGTTATAAAAAAGGAGACCGGGTTTTTGGAGAGATAATTCAAGGCGGGGCTTTTGCTGAATATATTTGTGTGCCGTCAAAGGTATGTGGTATCATGCCTGAAAGATCAGATTTCCCGGAAATGGCCGGTGTTCCTGTGGCTGGATTGACGGCCCTGCAGGCGCTTATTACTCACGGGAAAATTAAAGAAGGAGAATCTGTTATAATTAATGGTGCTTCGGGAGGTGTTGGTCATTTTGCTGTTCAAATTGCAAAAGCCTTTGGCGCTAAAGTAACCGGTGTCTGTTCAGCTAAAAAAGTTGATTTTGTTAAGAAGTTAGGTGCAGATCAGGTAATCGCCTATGACGAAGAAAATATTCATCAACACGACGGGCACTATGACCTCGTTCTTGATGCCCATGGTAATCTCTCCTTTGCCGATTTTAAACGAATGGGACAACAGGGCGTTATGATAGGTTTCACCACGGTGGGACATATGATGTCCGTAATTGTAAAAAGTAAGCTTAAAAAATTCCCTTTGGTCCAGTTTACAGCTGAAGCAAATACAAAAGATTTAGAGACATTGGCAACTATGATTCGTGATGGGAAAATCAAAGTTCATATAGAAAAAATCTACTCGTACAAAGAAATTCCGGAAGCCGTAAGCTACATTGAGGAAATGCATACCAAAGGAAAAGTAGCAATGGTTTGGGAGAGCAATGACAGCTTTTAATTCCTAAAAATTATATTCAACAGATTATGGCAACCATAAATGTATACCTCCACTTCAACGGAAATTGCGAAAAAGCATTTAATTTTTATAAATCTGTTTTTGGTGGAGACTATAAGTTTATAGGGCGTTACAGAGAGCTTTCAGAAACAGCCAGGCAGAATATTCCACATGCTACTGATGAGCAAATTATGCATATTGCCTTACCCATTAGTAAAGAAACATTATTAATGGGGGCTGATGTTGTTGATCCCGAAAAAGATTCAACTCATTCACATACTGCCTTTTCTCTATATGTGAATGCGGTTGATAAAATTGAAGCCGACCGGCTTTTTACTGCTTTGTCTGAAGAAGGGAAGGTCATTGTCGCTATTACCAATCAGTTTTGGGGTTCTTACTATGGTCTATGTAAAGATAAATTCGGAATTAGCTGGAAAATTAGTTTTAGTTCTAATGAAAAATAGACCAATTTCACCTGCATTAGTAATAACTCCTGAACAATGAAAACAGTTTTTGACGACCAAGTAAGAGCAGAATTGGTCAAGAGAGTGGGGGAAGTCAATAAGGCCAGTACGGCGGAATGGGGAAAGATGAACGTTTACCAAATGCTAAGGCATAACACTTATTGGAACGGCTGGATTTTGGGTAAATATAAGCCGGTTTATAAACAGGCCATTTCCGGTAAAATCTTCGGAAAAATCGCATTGAAAAGAATGATCAGGGACGAAAAGCCTCTGGCGAGAAATATTCCGACTTCTCCACAATTCCAGGTGAAAGAAACAAAGGGCGACCTGGAACCTGAAAAAGCTGAATGGATTTTGCTGATTAGAGAATACGACAGTTATAACAATCCGGATTTTATTCACGATTTCTTCGGAAGAATGACAAAGGAGCAGATTGGGCAGTTGGTGTATAAACACACCGACCATCATTTAAGACAGTTCCGAGTTTAAATGAATCCATGCAAGAAGGTCAATAATTGACAAATTTAGGCATCGACTTTAATCTTAGCTTTCAGAAGATACTTCGGCTTTTACATGTATATAAAATATAATCTTCCGTAAAGCATCCGTTGAAATGGTTACTGATAATAATTTAACCTATTTTTAAAGACTTTTGTTCAGAATCGCTTCAGGAATAGTGATTCGGGTGCTGAATTTTATAATTATCGGAAGCAATCTAATATGGGAAAGTTAATGCTGAAAACAAGTCCGAAAGTCAATGAGAAATTTGCCAATTATCCTGATAGTGTTCGGGAGAAATTGCAATTTCTAAGGTCATTAATCATTGAAACTGCAGAAGAAACCAAAGGTGTTACTGAACTGGAAGAGACATTAAAATGGGGTGAGCCTGCTTTTGTGACTAAATACGGCAGTACTTTCCGGATAGACTGGAAAGAAAAAACACCAAATCAGTACGCTGTTTATTTCCAATGTACAAGTCGGTTGGTAGATTCTTTCAGAATGATATTTGATCAAAAATTCCGGTATGAAGGAAGCAGGGCAATTGTATTTCATTTAGATCAGAAAATTCCCGTCCACGAACTGAAAGAATGTATAAAAGCATCTTTAACTTACCACAATGTAAAAGAGCTGGAAACCTTGGGGATTCAGCGAAATTTTTAAATCTCTTCGAATAACAATAAACTGAATGGAAAGTAAAATTGCAATTTTAAGAGGAATAAACGTAGGAGGGAAGCGGAAGATACTCATGGCAGATCTAAGAAATTTGTGCGGGGAGTTAAGAATGGACAATGTTAAAACTTATATCCAGAGCGGGAACATAATTTTCAATTCTGCAGGCCAAAATTCAGCCCTGGAAAACAAACTGGAAACTGCAATTAAGGAAAAATTCGGATTTGAAGTGCCGGTGATAGTAATGAATTCAGAAGAGCTTCAGGAATTAGTGGAGCAAAATCCGTTCTACAATCTAACTGCAGACATTAATAAATTGCACCTCACTTTCTTAAAAGAAGAACCTGCGGAAGAAAATAATCAGCACGCAGAGGCTTACGACTATAAACCTGATAAGTTTAAAATTCAGGATAAAGAGGTTTTTATATACTGCGAAGGCAAATACCACCAGTCTAAATTGACCAATAATTTTTTTGAAAAGAAACTGAAAACCGGGGCGACCACCAGGAACTGGAAAACAGTTTTAAAGCTGGTAGAATTGTGTAAAGGCTGAGAAAAACTAAAAATTAATAATAGCGGAATATCTAGGATGTTACTTTTCAGGAATTAAAATACACTAAAAATGCTTCCGGGGAATTAATATGGAATGACGACAAACAGAAGATCCGTCCTATCTCAAGGCGATCTCCTGTCTTACCATTTCTCCGTTCTTAACTTCAAATTTTGCATCTTTCCATTTTGGAGGGCCAAAATTTGCCGGTGCGTTATTGGAGACACCATAATTTTCCTTTGGCATTCCTATAAGATTGGTGTTCATCTCCCCATTTCCATCTTCATCATGAAATAGGGAAATCGCATACATTCCGTCGGGAACATCACTAAATTGTAACACTACTTTATCATCTTTAATTTCTGATTCTTCACTTAAAAATGCTTCTTTTAGAAAAGATACCTCAGTGTTATGAAGGGCAACGATAACAGACCCCTGGTCAGATTCGAAATTCCTGATTTCTACTTCGATGGTATTTTGCGCGTTTAGAAAAACCGTTCCGAAGAGGAAAAAAGTAAGCGCCGGGATTATTTTATTCATAACTTTAAAAATGAGATTTAAAAAATGAAGTTACAACAATAGTTCCATTTTTGGTGTCAAACTATTGCAACAGAGAAATTACAGCTTCAGATCAACCTTTAAACCCGAAATAAAAACATTCGGGAGCTGAATTATTCCTGCTGAAGAAATGAGGTTAGGAAAAGAGAAAGCCGAAAATTGGCAAATTTCAGCCAACACTTGTAACCGGGGATAACACAGAATTTTCATCATATATTAAGCTCCTTTTGAAATAATGGCCGATAAATTCCGAAACAAATACCGAATCCCATCTGCGCGATTACAAACCTGGGATTATTCATGGAATGCTGCATATTTCGTAACCATATGCACTCATAATCGCCAGAATTTCTTCGGAAAAATCTCCGATGCAAAAATGCAATTATCGGAAATTGGAACAATCACACCAATTCTGGAACGAAATCCCCAACCATTTCCCTTTTATCCAACTCGGAGAATTCATTGCCATGCCCAACCACATCCACGGAATTATAATTATTAATAACCCACCTCATTCCTTCGGGAAATCCAATGATGCCGGCGAATTAAATAATCCCGCCGCCCCATATTCCCCCGATAATGTACAGACGCCCAACTTGGGCGTCTCTAGCGTAAATCCGGAACGCGCAAATCCGGAAAATCGCGGCAACGGCGCGATAAATCCTTCTTCCAAAAAACATAAATCCTTCTTCCAAAAAACATAAATCCTTCTTCCAAAAAACATAAATCCGGCGGAAAAAATGAACAATGGAAACCCGGCACCCTTGGCGTGATCATCAATCAATATAAACGCATTTGCACGATCCACGCGCGGAAGATTAATCCAAATTTTGCCTGGCAAACACGATTTCATGATATCATAATTCGGGATGAACGCGCATTTGATACCATTTCTGAATACATAAAGAATAATCCAGCAAAGTGGGCGGCAGATAAATTTCACCAACAGAATAAAAAATGATTTTTTGTTTTATAGAATGTTTCCTGCTAAACCACTTAAGTTTGTAGTACGCGCTGCTTAGGGCAAAAACTGAAATTTTATGGATGCATCTAAAAAACCTGAAGTCTGGCTCCGTGGTCCTGTTCCAGGTATTCCTGCCTTGTTACAACCTGCGGCTCACGCCCTGTTGCAGTCTAAAGAAGAGGTTTTTAAATATACTGAAGATTTTTCTGAAGATCTGCTATGGGAGAAACCTGCCGGTCGTGCTTCTGTTGGATTTCATTTGCAGCATATCACCGGAGTCCTGGACCGGATGCTTACTTATGCTGAAGGTAAATTGCTTTCTGAAGATCAATTTGAATTTCTAGGCAGCGAAGGCGAGCCGAATGAAAATCGAAATTTGGCAAATTTGACTACTGACTTTGCTAACAAGGTAGACGAAGCTTTAGAAGTTCTTAAAGCAACTCCTGAAACAATTTTACCCGAAAAACGGACGGTAGGCAGAAAGAAATTGCCATCTACTGTGCTGGGGTTATATTTTCACGCCGCAGAACATAGTCAGCGGCATGTTGGGCAAATGCTGGTAACAATCAGCGTACTGAAAACTGGCTAAAACAGTAACTGACTTAAGTCCACATTTCCACCGGAAATGATGATCCCCACTTTCTTATTTCGGAATTTTTCTTTTTCACGTAACACTGCGGCCAGGGCTGTGGCACTGGATGGTTCTACCACAATCTTCATGCGCTCCCAAATAATTCTCAGCGCTTCGATAATCTCATTCTCTTCCACACGTATAATTTCAGAAACATACTGCTGAATTATTGGGAAATTCTTGTCTCCAAGCTGAGTTTTAAGTCCGTCGCCAATGGTATTTGTAGTTTTATTAGTTTCAATTTTTCCGCTTTGCAGCGAACGGTAAGCATCATCTGCTTCAAAAGGTTCAGCTCCAATGGTTTTGCAGTTTTTTCCGAAGAAATGGGCTGCAAGAGCAGTTCCGGCAACGAGTCCGCCGCCGCCAACCGGCGTCACAATAACTTCGAGATCAGGATATTCCTGTAAAAGTTCTATTGCCGCAGTACCCTGTCCCAGGATCACATTGGTGTCATTTGAAGGATGCAAAAAACTGGCACCTGTTTCCTGCATAATACGTTGTGCGTTTTCTTCGCGATCTTTCAGCGATGGAGGGCATTCCGTAATTATTCCTCCGTAAGTTTTCACCGCATTTTTCTTCACCTGCGGGGCAGAGGAAGGCATTACGATATAAGCAGGAATACCAATACTTTTAGCGGCAAGAGAAAGCGCCTGTGCAAAATTTCCTGAAGAATGGGTAACCACACCTTTTTGCTGTTGTTCTTTAGGAAGTTGAAGAATGGCGTTCGTAGCACCCCGCATTTTAAAAGCACCCATCCGCTGAAAATTTTCGCACTTAAAAAACAAGTCGGTTCCCGAGATTTCATTGACAAGTGACGAGTGTAAAACCGGGGTTTTATGGATGTAAGGGAGAATACGTTGGTGAACTTCTTCCAGTTCCTCTTTAGAATGCATAGCTGAATTGTTTTTATGTAAAATTAAAATTTTCAGATCATAAATGCAGCGAAAAAGCAGCCACTAATCCACTAATATTTAAAGATCACAGCAGCTGGCAAGTTGAATAAACGAAAATATATATTATTAGTGTAGTTGCGGTGAGAAAATTTAGGGCGAAAATTGCCATGTTGAAGCAACCTTTTTGAATGGGAAAAAGGGGCCACTAATTCACGAATTTTTTGAAAGTTTCGTTCGGTCTGGTGGAATAAAATCAAAGGAAATTTTGATCATTCGTAATAAATAAACCTTCAAGAAAGAATCGTCATGACTTCAGAATAAGACCTCACAGATACTGTGTTTTTAAAACTGTGAGGTCTGTTTTATATCAATTCAGTGGTTTACATAATTCCGAAGTTATTCGTGTATTCGCGGCGAACTACAGGATCAAAAATTGTCATTATTTAAGAACTATTGCTATCAGAACTTACTCAACTCCGTCTACCGGAATGGTAAGCAGAGGAATATTTGATTTTTTAAATAATTCTAAAGACACACTTTCAGAAAAGAGGTTGAAGAAAAAGCCATGTTTATGAGTGTTTACGATCATAAGGTCAGCCTGCAACTCTTCAGCTTCTTTCAGGATCATTTCTACCGTCGAACCCTGGATGAGAAGCGCTTCAGCATGAAGATTTTTACTTAAAAACCTGTCGCACAAGGCCTGTAACTTTCGGTGTTCATCACGATATTCTTCAGCCTTTAAATCTCTGATATACTGCGGGCCTGGCTCGTAACCTATAAAATCCGGCTCCGGATCTGCAACGTGGAGGAGCCAGATTTTGGCATCATATTTTTCCGCAAGGCTTTCAGTATAATTGAGCAATTTGCCTACTGATTCATCAAAATCTACTGCAACAAGAATGTTGTTTATCCCTACCATTTTATTCAGTTTAATAACCTTTATCTCTTTCTACCACGTTTTTCAGCGGCTCATCGTCCTGAAGACGTTCATAATTTTCAATAATCTGCGGGACAACAGAGGAAGCTTTAGTGACACTGGCGATATGCGGAGTGATATGAATTTTAGGTTCGGTCCAGAAAGGATGGTCTTCGGGTAAAGGTTCTTCCCTAAATACGTCCAGTGCAGCTCCAGACAAGTGTCCGCTGCCAATCATCCTGAGTAAATCCTGTTCTACAAGATGTTCTCCCCTGGCCACGTTAATCACGTAAGCTCCTTCAGGCAGTTGATCAAATAAATCCCTGTTAAGGATGTTTTCTGTTTTGGAAGTAAGCGGCAGTAGACAGACAAGGATTTCTACCTGCGGAAGAAATTCTTCCAGTCCTTCTTTTCCGCAATACGTATTAATGTCTTTCTTGTCTTTAGAGCTTTTTGCCCATCCAAGAACATTAAAACCATTCTTCGCCAGTTTTTCACCTACAGCAGATCCTAAAACGCCAATCCCCATAATACCTACGGTAGTATTTTTGGGTCTTTTATAAGGTTTCCTGTTCCAGCTTTTTTCTACCTGCTGAGCTTTATAATAAGAAAGCCGTCTCACGTGGTCCATAACCTGGGCCAGCACGAAATCACTCATATCTGTTGTAAGCTGCTGGTCTACTACTCGTGTGATTTTTATATTTTCAGGTAGTTCCCTGTCGCTGGTAATGTGGTCCACTCCAGCACCCATAGAGGCTACTACTTTTAAATTTGGATAGTTTTTAAATAAGCCGCGTGGATGGTTCCAAGCGAGTGCGAATTCCACTTCTTCTTTGTCGTGATCTTCTGGGTATACATAAATATTTAATCCCGGATGTTGGTTTTTTAAAGCTTCCAACCAGGGTTTCGGGTCTCTGCCCGGACTTACAATTAAAAATGACATTTTTCTTTTTTTATTTTAGTGTTTAACTCACAAATGCACTAAAGCCGGTAATAGCTCTTCCTACAATGAGAGAGTTTATTTCTTTAGTTCCTTCATAGCTGTAAATAGCTTCCGCATCGGCCACAAAGCGCGCTACATCATGTTCCAGCAGTATTCCGTTACCGCCCAAAACTTCACGGGCACGGCTTACAACATCGCGGGTGCGCATACTGCAGTAAACCTTGGCAAGAGATGCATGTTCATCTGTGAGCATATCCTGATCCTGCATTTCACTAAGCCTGAAAACCAGGGTTTGCATGGCCGTAAGGTTTGAAAGCATCTCGACAAGGTGATTCTGAATTAGCTGATAAGATGCAATTGGCCTGCCGAATTGTTCCCTCTTTTTAGTATATGCCAAAGCACTTTCATAAGCACCACGGGCACAGCCTACTGCCTGCCAGGCAACTCCTGCACGGGTCATTCTAAGTACTTTTGCTGTGTCCTTAAAGGAGTTTGCATTTTGTAAGCGGTCGCTTTCCGGTACTTTACAATCGGTGAGGGTAATAAGCGCATTCTGAACTATTCTCAGCGCCATTTTATCTTCCATTTTTTCGGCTTTAAAACCGGGATTTTCTTTTCTGACCAAAAATCCTTTCACCTGATTACTGTCGATATCCCTGGCCCAAATAATAATCACATCTGCAAAAGTTGCGTTTCCTATCCATTTTTTCTGGCCGTTGATTACCCAGTTTTCACCATCAAATTTACACGTGGTTTCCAGTCCTCCGGCAGCTCCGGAACCTACATTAGGTTCGGTTAAACCAAAAGCACCAATTTTGTCCAGCTTTTGCATTTGCGGCAACCATTCCTTTTTTTGTTCTTCACTCCCGCACAGGTAGATAGAACCCATTGCCAGTCCGCTATGCACACCGAAAAATGTAGAAATAGAGACATCTACTCTTGCAATTTCCTGCGCGATAATGCCCTCCATCAAAAATGGCAAGTTTGGGCATCCGTAGCCTTCATAAGGAACACCGGCGATATTAAGTGCTTTAAATTTTTCTATAATTTCAAAAGGGAATTTGGCACGGTTCCAGTGATCATTGGCAATTGGACGGACTTCTTTTTCCATAAAGTTGCGGACCTTCATCTGCAGTTCACGTTGCTCTTTAGTCAATTTAAGGTCCAGATTATAAAAGTCAGCATCTGTAGGAGGGAGTTCTTTTTCTCCTTTTTGCTGCTTTGTTTTTAACATTTTCATCAGCCCCTTCAGTTGCCTGTCATCCAGAGTACCCAATGCTTTCATTGCTTCAGAAAGGTCTATTTGCTTGTTGATTTGCTGTAATTGGTCGAGATCGACCGACTTTAAAAGGTTGATGGTGTTTCTGACTTTTCCAAAGAATGACATAAGGGTAGTATTGGTTCTTTTTAAAAATAGACAAATTAAACCTTGGCAGTTGTTAAACCTTTCCGAAGAAAACGTCAAAAATATTTTTGCAGATCAGGATTGTAAAATGAAGAAGAATTTCTTGCTAAGGATTTTTTACTATCCTAAAAATTTATGAAAGATTTAGCGACCAGACTTTTATGTACCATGCCGATATTGGTAATTTTAAGAAGGTCATCTATTTCTGCTGTTACAATTTCTTCGGAAGAAAAATAAACAGAATTTTTTCAAATAGAAGCCGACCATATTGTTTTAAAAATTAACCATTCAATTATGAAAAATCCACAAGAAAAACACGTAAAACCGCCTTACTCTTCACAAAGGCAGGAAGTGCCCGGTCACGAAGATGAAATGCAGCCTCAAGTAGACCACGGGGAAAATTCCTATAAAGGTTCCGGAAAACTGGAAGGTAAAAACGCCATTATTACCGGTGGCGATTCTGGTATAGGAAGGGCAGTGGCCATAGCTTATGCCCGCGAAGGTGCAAATGTGCTAATTGCCTATCTCAAGGAAAAAGAAGATGCTGAAGAAACTGCAAAGTACATAGAACAGGCCGGAAAAAAGGCCATACTCGTCGCGGGTGATGTGAGCGAACAGCAACATTGTGAAAAAATTGTGCGTCGTGCTGTAGAGGAATTTGGACAGATAGATATTTTGGTGAACAATGCCGCCTTCCAGATGGCGCGCGAGTCTTTACAGGATATTTCCAGTGAAGAGTGGGATTATACTTTTAAAACAAATATTTACTCTATGTTTTACTTGTGCAAAGCGGCAGAACCACACATGAAGCCGGGTAGCACGATAGTCAATACTACTTCTATTAATGCTTATAAGCCCAAACCGGTTTTACTGGCCTATGCAGCTACCAAAGGAGCAATCCAGAATTTTACAGCCAACCTTGCCCAACTGCTCGCAGATAAAGGAATTAGGGTAAATTGTGTGGCCCCGGGCCCAATATGGACGCCGCTTATCCCTTCTACAATGCCAATGGAAGAAGTGAAACAATTCGGAAAAAATACTCCGCTAAAACGTGCAGGACAACCGGCAGAACTCGCTGCAGCTTATGTGTTGCTGGCTTCAAAAGGTTCGAGTTATATGACGGGTTCTACCGTGCAGATTACGGGAGGAACTCCTACAATTTAAGTTGAAAAATAAATCTGCCCATTAAAAAAAGATCGATATGGAAGAGAATAAGGAACAATCAGCCCAACGTCGTCGCTTTATAAAAGGAGTTACCTTAGGTGTGGGTGGAATAGTGCTTAGTAGCCCCATTATGTCCTTTATGTCTGCGTCAGCTTCAGGAGACAATAACAATCGTAAACAACTAGGGATCGCACTGGTTGGATTAGGAGGTTACAGCACAAATCAACTGGCGCCGGCTTTGCAGGAGACCGAAAATTGCTATCTGGCAGGGATCGTTACCGGTACACCTTCAAAAATAGACGACTGGAAAAAGAAGTACGATATCCCTGATAAAAATGTTTATAACTACGAAAATTTTGATGAGATCGCCAATAATGATGATATAGATATTGTTTATGTAGTATTGCCCAATGCTTTACATGCCGAATATGTTATAAGGGCAGCCAAAGCAAAAAAACATGTTATTTGCGAAAAACCGATGGCTACGAATGTAGAAGACGCAAAGCGAATGCTTGATGCATGTAATGAAAACGGCGTGCAGCTTGCGATAGGTTACCGCCTGCATTTTGAACCCTACAACAAAAGAGTGATGGAGCTTGGGCAACAGCAGGTCTTTGGAAAAGTAAAAAGCATAACGGCAAACAACAGCAGTGATATGACTTCTAAAAAGCCTAACCTTTGGAGATTGGACAAAGAACTGGCCGGAGGAGGGTCGCTCATGGATTTAGGTATTTATGCCGTGCAGGGCGCCGTTTATACCATGGGGGAAAAACCTGTGGCGGTAGCTGCAAAATATGGGGAAGTGACAAAACCAACCTTTTTCCACGATGTTGAGCAGTCCATAAATTGGGAATTGGAATTTGAGGATGGAGTTAAGGCAAAAAGCAACAGCAGTTATGCCGAAGAACAAAACGAACTTTCAGCTGAGGCTGAAAATGGCTGGTGGAACGTTAGCCCCGCCTATGCGTATGAAGGTAAGAAAGGTGAAACCAGTGAAGGAGAAATGGATTATCCCAATATTTTTGAGCAGGTAAACCAAATGGACAGCCAGGCAGAAAGTTTTAGGAATAGCGAGAAGTCAATTGTGCCGGGGGAAATGGGATTACGTGATATGAAGATATTAATGGCTATTTACGAATCTGCAAATGCCGGGGGAGAAAGGGTGGTGATCCAGTACTAATACCAAATTCAGAAGTAAGGTTTAAGGTTCTGGAATAAAATAAGCCCCACAGATACTAAGTTGTGGGGTTTATTTTTAAATATTTGTCCGGTAAAGTTTTCTGATTTGAAAAAAAATTATTCCAACCCAAAAGCTTCTTTAACCTTATCCACATAGTCCAGTTTCTCCCAGGTGAAAAGTTCTACTTCTCGAGTAACTTTTCCGTTGTATGGACTTTCAAAAATTTTAGTCATTGTCCTGGGCTCTTTTCCCATATGTCCATAAGCTGCAGTTTCCCTGTAAATAGGATTTCTTAACTTTAAACGTTCTTCTATTGCTGAAGGTCTCATGTCGAAAATTTCAGCTACTTTTTTCGCGATTTCACCGTTGGTCATATCTACATTGGATTTCCCATAAGTATCTACAAAAATGGAAGTCGGCTCTACCACGCCAATAGCATAAGAAACCTGAACAAGAACTTCATCAGAAAGTCCTGCAGCAACAAGATTCTTAGCGATATGTCTGGAAGCATAAGCAGCTGAACGGTCCACTTTACTCGGGTCTTTTCCTGAAAAGGCACCACCACCATGAGCTCCTTTTCCTCCGTAGGTATCCACGATAATTTTTCTTCCGGTTAATCCGGCATCTCCATGTGGCCCACCAATAACAAACTTTCCGGTTGGGTTAATATGATATTTGATCTCATCTGTAAATAGTTTCTGAACATAATCGGGTAAACGTTTTTTTACCCTTGGAATAAGAATTTCCTTAATGTCTTTGTTAATTTTGTCCAGCATTTTTTGATCATCCTCATCAAACTCATCATGCTGGGTAGAAACTACAATGGCGACAATCCGTTGCGGAATATTATCGTCACTATATTCTATCGTCACCTGACTCTTGGAATCTGGTCGCAGGTATTTAATTTCTTCACCTTCCCTTCTTAGCTTTGCAAGCTCGATAAGGATTTTGTGAGAAATGTCAAGCGCCAATGGCATATAATTTTCGGTCTCGTTAGTGGCATAGCCAAACATCATTCCCTGGTCGCCGGCACCCTGTTCCTCTTTTTTACCGCGATCCACACCCTGATAAATATCCTGGGATTGTTCATGTATAAGCGAGATAACACCACAGGAATCACCGCTAAACATATATTCCCCTTTGGTATACCCAATTTCGTTAACAACACCACGGGCAATATTTTGTAAATCCAGGTAGGTATTGCTTCGCACTTCCCCGGCTAAAACAATCTGCCCCGTTGTAACAAGGGTTTCGCATGCAACTTTGGATTCTTCGTCAAAAGCAAGGAAATTATCTAAGAGAGTATCGCTAATCTGGTCTGCGATTTTATCGGGATGACCTTCAGATACACTTTCAGAAGTAAATAAATACGCCATGTTTTCAATTTTTTTAAGAAAAACAGGTAGGAAAATGACGTGCAAAAGGCTATAGGAGTGTATCACTGCTTTAGCATTTTCAGCTGAAATTGTTTCAGCTTATATATCACTCTTAAGAGTAATATATTTAGGGTTGCAATCAGTCAAATCTTTCCCTGTAAATAATTCGGTACAAATGTATAAAAATAGTTTAGATGAAAAATCCTTTAACTTGTTTTTATAAATTGTGCGCTGCCCTTTGCTTAAAAAAGCAGGGCCAGGCTTTCGCGGCTCGCTTTTCACAGCTAAAAAGCTGTAAAAGTGCTTAAACAAACGCTCAATCCTTAGCGCAGATTACAAAAAAAAATCCCCATGATTGTATATCACAGGGATTTTAAAGGAAGATTAATTTTCTACCTGTTTAGTCAAAATCGTTTATTGCTTCTTCAGCACTGGAACGTGGCAAGAAAATCTGTATACCTAGATTTATGCCCAAAGAATTTTGATAATTATCGCTTCCGGCACCAACGAGTCCGTTGTATTTTACACTTGCATCAAGTGCAACACTGTCGGTAAGGAAATAAGAATACCCGGGTCCAAAACCAAATGCAAATCCATTGGTTGAGGCGTCTCCAGATTGATTCACTCCTGCAAGACCAGCATTAGTTTCTAAAAAGAACTGTCCGGCAGGAACATCACCTTCAAGATTTACTTCGCTTGGGCTTACGTAAAACCTGGTAAGCGCTTGAACACCATAAACAAAAACTTCGGAGGCATCCTCGTTTGCTTTTGAAAAGCCGAGGTTTACTATAGCTCCAAGCATGAAGTTATCGCTCATCATATAACCAGCTTTGGGGCTAACACCAACATTCCAGCCCGCTCCATCATTTAAACCGACATTGAGCCCAAACAGTCCACTACTTGCGGGGCTAACAAGGCCATTTCCCAGATCTGCACCTAACATAAAATTTCCTTCCTGTAATTGTGCCTGAGTAACGCCGAAGGTTAAAAATAAAACGATAGTCAATAGTTTTTTCATAATGTATTGTTTTTTAAAATTCACTTCATGCTGTAAAGATAAAGCTAGCACCAGAGGAGCATATTATTTTATAACTATCTTGGGATTACTTTAATATTTTTTCTTAAAGCTTTTGGTGTCGGTCGAAATAAGAGAGTGTGGGAATCGTTCGGTCTATTTTTGTAATTTTTACAGACGAACAATCTTTTTATTGCCAATTTCAGAATTTATCATATCCTTACTGAGAATCCCAAAAAAATAATAATTAATTTGGAAAATAGAATTTTGTGTGGTTATATTTGCCTTAGAGAATAACAAACAATGAAACAGTTTAATTGCAACATGATGATGTGTATGATGTGGAAACCTTCCGCAGCGTACTTTATTGCATAAACTGAAAAGATATTTGCAAAAGCCGCTGCCAATCGCAGCGGCTTTTTTATTGCAGTCATTCGGAAAAAGGTTTTAGAACAGGACTTGAAGATTAAAGCAGGAAAAAGTAATATGGCAATTCAAAAACTAGTGGTACGAGAAATGATGATGATGCGAATGTGTCACATGAAACGCTATTACCAAAACTCGGAAATATAATTTAGTTTATATAGTTCAATTCGGAGTCCCCCTGGTAATAGCTAACCTGGGGGACTTTTTTTAACTTAACGCCAACGAACAGAATTATATAAAAATAGAAATTATGAGTACACAAAAATTTGCCACCAACGCACTTCACGCAGGACACGATGTAACCGCTAATGGAGGGACACGCGCAGTTCCTATTTATCAATCTACCTCCTACGTATTTAAGAATTCCAAACATGCTGCCGACTTATTTTCACTGTCAGAACCAGGTTACATTTATACCAGGATCAATAATCCTACAAACGATGTTTTAGAACAGCGACTTGCTGCGCTGGACGGCGGAATTGCCGGTGTTGTGACAGCTTCTGGAACGGCAGCTATTAATACTACGCTTCTTACCCTTTTAAAAACCGGAGACCATATCGTGGCTTCCAGTAGCCTCTATGGTGGTACATATAACCTGTTAAGCGTAACATTGCCAAGGCTGGGAATTAATACCACTTTTGTGGATCCCGCCAATCCTGAAAACTTTAAAAAAGCAGCAAAGGAAAATACGAGAGCTATTTTTGTAGAGTCTTTAGGAAACCCAAAGCTGGATGTTTTAGATCTTAAAGCTATTTCTAAGGAAGCTAAAGCGCTCGGGGTGCCTTTTATCGTAGACAACACAGTGGCTACTTCTTACCTGGTAAAACCTATTGAGCATGGCGCTGACATTGTTATTCACTCACTCACAAAATATATTAATGGTAACGGAACTGCGCTTGGGGGCGTGATCATAGACGCCGGCAAATTCAATTGGGCTAATGGTAAATTTCCTGAATTTACTGAACCTTCTCCGGGTTATCACGGGCTGGTTTATCACGACGCACTGGAGGAAGCAGCATTTATTGCTAAAGTGCGAATTGAAGGATTGCGTGATCACGGCGCAGCACTGAGTCCGTTTAATGCATTTCAGATACTTCAGGGGCTGGAAACATTAAAGGTCAGAATAAAACAACACAGTGAAAGTGCACTGGAACTGGCAAAATGGCTTCAGCAACAGGAAGAGGTTACCTGGGTAAATTATCCTGGGCTGGAGGAAAGCAAATACTATGAGTTGGCACAAAAATATCTTCCAGAAGGCCAAAGTGGTTTAGTTACTTTTGGAGTAAAAGGAGGTTTTGATTCTGCACAAACAGTAGCAGATGAAACAAAAATATTTTCGCTTCTCGCAAATATTGGAGATACAAAATCTCTTATTATTCATCCTGCAAGTACCACGCACCAGCAGCTGGATGAGAAACAACAGGCTTCTACAGGTGTAACACAGGATTTAATAAGGTTATCTGTAGGTCTGGAAGATATAGAGGATCTTAAATCTGATTTAAAAGAAGCTTTTTCAAAAATTAAGTAAGAGACACTGTTTTAATTAATTTGTTGGTTGGAAGGTAAGGGGAAAGAGCGTTTCAAATGTTCTTTCCCTCATTCTTTCAAAAAAAGGAAAGAAAATGCTAGAGGAAATTCACATAGCAAATTTTAAGAATTCCGCCGGAAAGCTTCAGGATATTAAACTTTCTTACGAAATTTTTGGTCAGCCTTTAGATACAGCTCCGGTTGTAATGATTAACCATGCACTTACCGGAAATTCGAACGTGGCCGGAGATGAGGGTTGGTGGAAAGATCTTGTTGGTGAGGAAAAATGTATAGATACTAATAAATATACTATCCTTTCTTTCAATATTCCCGGGAATGGCTATGACGGCTTTATTATAGAAAATTATAAAGATTTTGTCGCACGGGATATCGCGGAAATCTTTCTTTTGGGTCTGGAAGAATTGAAAATCGCAAAATTGTTTGCCTTAATTGGAGGTTCACTTGGAGGTGGTATCGCCTGGGAAATGGCTGCGATTAATCCCTCTATTACTCAAAATTTAATACCTATTGCTACCGACTGGAAATCTACCGACTGGCTAATTGCCAATTGCCAGGTTCAGGAACTTTTTCTTAATAATTCCAGTAATCCTGTGCATGATGCGAGAATGCACGCAATGTTGTGTTACCGCACACCAGAATCTTTCAAATCCCGTTTTAAGCGTAGTACGAATGAAGAGCTGCAGGTCTTTAATGTAGAAAGCTGGTTGTTACATCATGGTAATAAACTCCAGGAGCGATTCCAGATTGGAGCTTACAAGTTGATGAATCAATTATTAAAAACTATAGATGTTGCCCGCGGCAGACCCGAATTAGATAAAATTCTGGAGCGAATCGAAGGGAATATTACTATTATCGGAGTAGATTCAGATTTATTTTTTACTGCTGAAGAAAATAGGGAAACGCACCGACAGCTCGCACAAAGTAGCAACAAAGTTACCTACAGCGAAATCCATTCTGTTCATGGTCATGATGCTTTTTTAATAGAATCCAGGCAGGTAGAGCAGATCATAGCAGGAATTTTTCAGCAGGGAAATAAGCTGAAAATTGTCAAATTTGGCGGTAAATCTTTGTCTAATGGAAATGGAATCAAAGCAGTTCTGAATATTATTGAGGATAAAATTGAAAAGGAGGAGCGAATAGGGGTGGTAGTTTCTGCAAGAGGGAAGACAACCAGCCAACTTGAAGACTTGTTGGAAATGGCTGCTTCAAATCAGGATTACAGCGATGCCTTGAGGAAATTCAAAAAATACCAGATTGGCGGTTATGATGCTCTGGACTTTTCAGAAGAATTTAAAAATATAGAAAATATACTTGAAGGAGTTCGTTTACTCGGCGATTACAGCTTAAAGGTGAAAGATCAGTTGCTTGCCCAGGGGGAAATAATATCAGCCAAATTTATAACGGAGGTGCTGCAGCAACGGGGTCATAAGGCCCGTTTCACAGATGCCCGAAAGCTTTTAAAAACCGATGATAAATTCGGTAATGCCCAGCCTCTGGAAGCGGTTTCAAAAGAAAATTTCCTTAAGTACTTTGGAGTACATAACGGGCAGACGGTGAATGTCATTACTGGTTTTATTGGTTCAACATCAAATGGAGATACTACCACTTTAGGTAAAAACGGAAGCAATTATTCTGCGGCACTACTGGCAAATTACCTGGATGCGGAAGAGTTGCAGAATTACACTCATGTAGACGGAATTTTCACCGCAAATCCAGATTTAGTTAGGAATGCGCAACGTATCGAGGAACTTTCTTATAGTGAAGCGAATGAATTGGCAAATTTCGGAGCTACAATTTTGCACGCTAAGACGATTATTCCTTTAATTGAAAAAAATATTCCGCTACGGATTTTAAACACGTTTAATAATGATAACAAAGGAACTTTAATTACCGCTAAACCTTCGAAAGAAGGAATTAAGTCATTATCGGTTCTTGAACATAATTCATTGCTCAATCTGGAAGGCCGCGGACTTTTAGGAAAATCGGGAATTGATGCCAGAATTTTCCGGGCGCTCGGGGATAGTGGAATAAGTGTCAGTATAATTTCCCAGGGATCTTCAGAAAGGGGTATAGGTCTTGTGGTGGATGCCCAAAATGCAAGTCGCGCAGTGAAGGCCCTGGAAAGGGAATTTGAAAGTGACTTTTATTCCAAGGATGTGAATAAGATTTCTGTTGTAGATGATGTTTCGGTAATATCTATAGTGGGGCAGGACTTGAGTACTTTTCATAAACCTTATAATGCGCTCATCAGGAATCAGATCGTGCCGTTGCTTTTCAACAATACTGTCACCGGAAAAAACGTAAGCCTCGTTGTTAAAAGAACTCAGCTTCATAAAGCACTGAATGTCATTCATGGTGAAATTTTTGAGGTTTACAAAAAAATTAATATTGCCATTTTTGGACATGGAAGTGTAGGCGGAACCTTAATTGATCAGATTTTACATTCGGCTGCTTCAATAGAAGAACGGAAAAAAATTAAACTGAATATTTTTGCTGTTGCCAATTCCCAAAAGCTTTTGGTAGATTCCGAAGGTCTTTCTGATGACTGGAAAGAAAAGTTGCAGACATCAGAAAAAGAATCTTCAGTTTCAGAAGTTATCGATTACGCGCGGCTGCATCATCTGGAAAACCTTATTGCAATTGATAATACGGCCAGTAAGGATTTTGTTCAGCAATATTCCAAACTTGTTAAAAATGGATTTGACCTGATCTCCTCCAATAAAATTGCAAACACTTTGGATATGCATTTTTATAAAGGTTTGCGGGAAGATTTGGAAAAAAATCAGAAGCGATATCTTTATGAAACAAACGTAGGTGCGGGACTTCCGCTTATAGATACGATCAGAATTCTGCATCTTTCCGGAGAAAATATTACCAGGATAAGAGGTGTGTTTTCGGGAACGTTAAGTTATCTCTTCAATACATTTTCTTCAGAAAACAGACCGTTTAGCAGTGTCGTTAAAGATGCTATTGATAAAGGCTTTACAGAACCTGATCCCAGGGAAGATTTGAATGGAAATGATGTGGGCAGAAAACTACTTATTTTGGCAAGGGAACTTGATTTGCAAAACGAGTTTGAAGATGTGAAAATTAAGAATCTGGTTTCGGAAGATTTAAGAGACGGCGATGCAGGAAGTTTTATTTCAAATTTGGTGAAATTGGATGAAAGGTATCAAAAGATAAAAGACCAACAAGAACCAAATCATGTTTTGCGGTATATTGGAGACCTTTCCGGAGATTTGCAACAGGACAAGGGTGAGCTGGAAGTGAACCTGGTTTCGGTTCCAGCAGATAGCAGTCTTGGGCAGGTGAAGGGTGCCGATTCAATTTTTGAGATATATACCGAATCTTACGGCGACCGCCCAATTGTGATTCAAGGTGCCGGTGCCGGTGCTGCCGTTACTGCAAGAGGTGTATTTGGAGACATATTAAAATTATCAGAAAAAAAAGCTTAATGGAAAAATTTGAAACTATTGCAGTAAGAACTCAAATGGAACGTTCACAACATTTAGAACATTCCACACCAGTGTATTTAACTTCCAGTTATGTATTTGAGGATGCCGAGGATATGAGGGCTTCATTTTCAGAAGAAAAAGAGAGGAATATTTACAGCAGGTTTACCAATCCCAATACTTCCGAATTTGTCGACAAAATCGCCAAAATGGAAGGTGCAGAAACCGGATATGCTTTTGCCACCGGTATGGCCGCTGTATTTTCAACGCTTGCCGCATTGCTGAATAGTGGCGATCACGTTGTTTCAGCAAGATCGGTTTTTGGCTCTACACATGGTTTGTTTACGAAATATTTTCCGAAATGGAATATTTCTCATAGCTACTTTAATGTAAATGAAGTTGACAAAATTGAAAGCCTGGTAAAACCGGAGACAAAAATTCTTTTTGCTGAAACTCCTACAAATCCTGGTGTCGATATTTTGGATTTAGAGCGGTTGGGTGAAATTGCCAAAAAGCATAGCCTAATTTTGATCATTGATAACTGCTTTGCAACGCCATACCTGCAAAATCCAATAAAATTTGGAGCAGATCTTGTAATCCATTCGGCAACGAAATTAATTGATGGCCAGGGACGTGTTTTAGGGGGGGTTACGGTCGGTAATCCTGATTTAATCCGGGAAATTTACCTTTTTTCACGAAATACAGGCCCTGCTTTATCACCATTTAATGCATGGGTGCTGTCCAAGAGCCTTGAAACTTTGGCTGTAAGGCTTGACAAACATTGTGAAAATGCTTTAAAAGTAGCGGAATTTCTGGAAAAAGAGCCTAATGCTGAAAATGTCAAATATCCGTTCCTGAAGTCACATCCGCAGTATGAAATTGCCAAAAAGCAAATGAAACTGGGCGGAAATATTATTTCCTTCGAAATAAAAGGCGGGATTGAAGCCGGAAGAATATTTATTGACAGCGTGAAATTATGTTCCAGAAGTGCAAATTTGGGAGATACACGTAGTATTGTGACGCATCCTGCATCTACCACACACAGCAAGTTAAGTGAGGAAGACCAGCTGGAGGCAGGAATTACGCCTGGTCTTGTAAGGGTTTCCGTAGGACTTGAACATGTAGATGATATTATTGCTGATTTGAAGCAGGCACTTAATAGTTTGTAGTTCACAGTCTGGAGTTCGGAGTTGTAGTTGGATGCAAAAAGCTCCCATCTTTTTTAAGGAGGTCTAGCCGCGCAGGTTGAGGTGTGTTTAGGGGAGTGAAATGTAAAAGATTCCGAACCACCAACTCCAAACTCCGAACCTTTTTAATTTAGTTATCTTTGCGCTATGCTTTCAAAAAAGACAAAATACGGAATAAAAGCATTGTCGTATATGGCAAAACAACCGGAGCATAAACCGGTGCAGACCTCTGAAATTGCCAGGAGTCAGAATATTTCCCAAAAGTTTCTGGAAAGTATTCTGCTGGAACTGCGAAAGTCAGGTTTTCTGGGAGCCAAGAAAGGCAAGGGAGGAGGCTATTATCTAATCAAAGAACCTGAAGAAATAAAAATGACTTCAGTGATAAGGGTGTTGGAAGGGCCTATAGCAATGGTTCCGTGTGTTAGTCTCAACTATTATGAGAAATGCTCAGATTGTCCAAGCGAGGAAAAATGTTCTGTTCATGCCCTTATGATCCAGGTAAGAGACAGCACTTTAAAGATTTTGGGTGATAATACTTTAGCCGATTTAGCTGTAAAGGAGTAGGATCCCACAAATAAATGTTAAATCCTGTAAATTAGAGCTCTAATTAGTTGGAGTAATTAAAATTGAAGTTTACATTTGCAGTATAACCTAGTAGCCCGATAGGGTAATAGAATAATAAGAATTACTATGCTTATGTTGCTTGACCAGACGAAGACGAAAAAGAGTTACAAAAAAGACAGGGCTGCAGAAAAACCGATGCGCAGTATTGCAAAAACCGTCAGCTGGAGAATAGTAGGAACAATGGATACGGTAGCAATATCGTGGGTTTTGACTGGTGAAATAAAGACAGCTATGGCAATAGGATCTGTAGAGTTGGTTACAAAAATGATACTTTATTTTGGTCATGAAAGGATCTGGAATAAAATAAACTTTGGAAAGGAATAGTTATGAAAAAGTATAACGAACAAGAACTAAAAGTGCTTAATCAGCAATTAAAGGGGATTACTCCGGCTGAAATCGTGCAATGGGTTATTTCAAATGCTGAAAAACCTGTAGTAACCACTAATTTTCGTCCTTACGAGGCAGCTATTCTTCATGTATGTTCTAAAATAGATCCGTCTGTAAAAGTGATTTGGTGTGATACCGGGTATAATACTCCGCAAACCTATAAACATGCAAAAGAAGTTATAGATACACTTCAGCTTAATGTAAAGCTTTATACGCCAAAGCAAACCGCTGCGTACAGGGATGCGCTTTTCGGAGGAATACCCGATGTAAATTCGTCTCTACACGACGATTTTACAAAACAAGTTAAACTTGAGCCTTTCCAGAGAGCAATGAAGCAGCAACAGCCAGACGTGTGGTTTACCAATTTAAGAAAGGGACAAACCTCTTTTAGAAATAGTATAGATATCCTTAGCTACAGTAAAGACGGTATGTTAAAGGTTAGTCCGTTTTATCATTGGAGCGACGAGAAGCTGGATGCTTATCTCGAAGAACATGGTCTGCCAAATGAATTTAAGTATTTTGACCCTACAAAAGTTTTAGCCAATAGAGAGTGTGGTTTACACGCTTAAAAAATATATAAATGAATTCAATACTAAATCAAAATACCTTAGAAAGCGAAGCTATTTACATCTTTAGAGAGGTAGTGGCACAGTTTGAAAACCCGGTGTTGCTCTTTTCCGGCGGGAAAGATTCTATTACCCTGGTTAGACTGGCTCAAAAGGCGTTTCATCCTGCAAGGATTCCTTTTCCTTTAATGCATATAGACACCGGTCATAATTTTCCCGAAACCATAGAATTCCGGGATAGATTGGTAAGGGAATTGGGACTTGAGTTGATAGTGCGTCATGTACAGGACGATATAGACAATGGTAAGTCCATAGAGGAAAAAGGTAAATATTCCAGCCGAAACGGACTGCAGACAAATACTCTTCTTGATGCTATAGAAGAATTTAAATTTGATGCCTGTATTGGTGGTGCAAGAAGAGATGAAGAGAAAGCCAGGGCGAAAGAGCGAATTTTTTCAGTAAGAAATGATTTTGGAGAGTGGGACGAGAAGAATCAGCGTCCCGAAGTATTTGATATGCTAAATGGAAGGATTGAAATTGGACAGAACGTAAGGGTTTTTCCAATTTCTAACTGGACAGAGCTTGACGTGTGGAACTACATCGATCAGGAAAAAATCGAAATTCCTTCTATTTATTTTGCGCATGAGCGTGAGATATTCGAGAGGGATGGTCTAATCTGGACTGCTTCAGAATATGTATATAAAGAAGAAGATGAGGTTACAGAAAAGCGCAGCGTAAGATTCAGAACAGTTGGAGACATTACCTGTACAGCGGCGGTAGAATCCAAAGCAGATTCTATTCAGAAAATCATTCAGGAAATAAGAGAGTCTTCAATTTCTGAACGTGGCGCAAGAATAGATGATAAGCGCTCTGAAGCTGCGATGGAAACCAGGAAGCAGCAAGGTTACTTTTAGAAACCGTTTCCGAAGAAAATCTCAAGCAAAGAACAGAATTTAACGAGTTTAGAAAAAATGGAAGTTTTAAAAATAGCAACAGCAGGTAGCGTAGACGATGGTAAAAGTACACTTATAGGTAGGTTGCTTTACGATACACAGTCCCTTACCTCAGATAAAATTGAGGCAATCGATAAAAGTAGTCGCAAAAAAGGTCTGGATTATCTGGATTTTTCTTTGGCTACAGATGGTTTGGTTGCAGAACGGGAACAGGGGATTACTATAGATGTTGCTCATATTTATTTTTCTACAAAGAAAAAGAGTTACATTATTGCTGATACTCCCGGGCACGTTGAATATACACGGAATATGGTAACAGGAGCGTCGACTTCTCAGGCTTCAATAATTCTAATTGATGCCAGAAAAGGAGTGATCGAACAGACGTACCGTCACTTTTTTATCAATAACCTGCTTCGGGTAAAGGAAGTAGTGGTGGCAATAAATAAAATGGACCTGGTAAATTATTCTGAAGAGGTGTTTAATGAAATTGTTGCCGATTTTAGAAAACTTCAGGAAGAGAGCGACTTTAAAGAACAAAAATTGACATTTATTCCGGTAAGTGCACTTTGGGGAGAGAATATTGCTGAAAAATCTACGGCAATGCCTTGGTATAATGGTGATACGGTACTGGAGCACCTGGAAGATATTAAAGCCGAAGATTTTCAGGAAACTTCTCAGGCACGTTTTGCTGTACAAACCGTAATTCGTCCTAAAACCGATGAGCATCACGATTTTAGGGGTTATGCAGGAAAAATTACAGGGAACAGCCTTAAAGTAGGGGATGAGGTAACTGTGCTTCCATCTTTAACAACTTCAACTATAAAGGAAATATTCTTTTTTGATGAGAAATTTCAAGAAGCACCGGCAGGAAGCTCAGTAACCATTACTTTAAATGATGATATTAATGTGGCGCGTGGAAATACGCTGGTAAAATCTTCAGAAGTGCCGAAAGAGTCAAAACGATTAAATGCTACTATTTGCTGGATGGACGGGAAAGCTCTTGTACCAGGAAGTAAATATGTACTTCAGCATAATACTAACGGAGTAATGGCGAAAATTGACAAAATTGAGGGTCAGGTTTCTACAGATTTTGGAGGGATTAGCGAAGCTTCATCACTTCAGCTTAATGAGATAGGACAGGTTTCCATTAAATTAAGTAAGTCCATTTTTGCAGATAACTTTGAAAAAAATAAGGCAAATGGACGCTTTATTCTTGTAGATACTCAAACCAATACAACTTCCGGAGTGGGCTTTATAAAGTAAGAATCAAATGAAATTAAAAAAAACATCATTCTATAAGTTTATGTGTATGCGCTGTACAGCAAATACTTAGAAGACCGTTTTTATAACATCCAATTATAAAAGGTTCTTTTTAAGCGTAAAAACTAAAAGAGCCTTTTTTATCAAAATCCTGTTTTTCAGGTGATAAATTAAATTTTCAATATTATGCAAAGTTTTAGAACCGAAATAGAAAATCCTGTTGTTGAGAACGACATTATAGACCTGGAGAAAAGAATCAGGTTGTTCCGTGAAGGTAAAGCCGATGAGGAAAAATTCAGGAGTCTACGTCTTGCCCGGGGTGTTTATGGACAAAGGCAGGCAGGAGTTCAAATGGTTCGTATAAAACTTCCGTTTGGTAAAGTTACGTCTGAACAGTTACACAGGATTGCTGATGTATCTGATGAATATTCCAGGGGGAGGTTGCATATAACTACCAGGCAGGATATTCAGATTCATTATGTGAGCCTTGACCGCACCCCGGAATTATGGTCCCAACTGGAAAAAGATGATATAACACTTCGTGAAGCCTGTGGAAATACGGTAAGAAACATCACGGCTTCTCCAACTGCGGGGATAGACGTAAATGAACCTTTTGATGTTTCCCCTTATGCTCACGCTGCATTTCAGTTCTTTCTACGGAATCCTATTTGTCAGGAAATGGGAAGAAAGTTTAAAATGTCTTTCTCTTCTTCAGACGGAGATACTGCGCTGAGTTACCTTCATGATTTGGGCTTTATCGCCAAGATGAAAGATGGAAAACGCGGATTTAAAGTGATGCTTGGTGGAGGTTTAGGTTCTCAGCCCAGACATGCAGATGTGCTTTATGAATTTATAGAAGCAGATAAAATAATTTCCCTTATTGAAGGAGTACTACGTGTTTTTGACCGCTACGGAGAGCGGGCAAAAAGGATGAAAGCAAGAATGAAATATCTTGTAAAGGATTTGGGAAAAGATGCTTTTATGGAACTGGTGGCAGAGCAAAATACTGCACTATCCAAAAAAGAGCCGAATATTGAAATAGAAAAGTTTGAAGCAGCACCACCTTTAAAGGAGGTAGAAGTTCCTTCAGTAGAAATTGAAGATCAGAAAGATTTCGAACTTTGGAAAAGCACAAACGTGCTTCCGCAGAAACAAAAAGGTTTATTTGCTGTAGGTATTCGCGTACCGTTAGGAGATTTTTATACTGGAGGTGCAAGAAAACTTGCAGATTTAGTGAAAAAATATGCCGGAAATGAAATTAGGTTAACTTTAAGACAGGATATTTTGATCCGTCACGTACGCGAAGAGTTTCTTCCGTTCTTTTATTCGGAATTAAAGAAATTGGGTTATGCGGAAACCGGTTACGATAAAACAGTGGATATTACGGCCTGCCCGGGAACAGATACCTGTAACCTTGGGATCGCCAGTAGTACAGGAATTGCAGATGTACTTGAAGATGTACTGAAGGAAGAATATCCGCAGTTTGTAAACGGAAGGGATATTACCATTAAAATTAGTGGTTGTATGAATGCCTGTGGGCAGCATAATATGGCTGAAATTGGCTTTCAGGGAATGTCTATAAAAATTGGAAAAACGGTAGCTCCTGCACTTCAGATATTACTTGGAGGAGGAACTCTTGGAGATGGAGAGGGACGTTTTGCAGATAAGGTAGTTAAGGTGCCAAGTAAAAGAGGTCCTGCAGCTTTCCGAATTCTTTTGAACGATTTTGAAGCGAATGCTACGTCTGAAGAACGATTTATTCAATACTACGATCGCCAGGGGAAAACGTATTTCTATGATTTACTAAAAGATATTGCCGATACTTCTAATTTTACTGAAGATGAATATGTTGATTGGGGTCATGAAAAACCTTATATTAAAGCAGTTGGAGTTGGTGAATGTGCCGGAGTGGTGATTGATCTTATCGCAACGCTTCTTTTTGAGAGCGAAGAGAAAATAGATAATGCAAAAAGCGCGCTTGATAGAAAAGACTGGGCAGATAGTATTTATCATGCCTACACCTCTATTGTAAATTCGGCTAAAGCTCTATTAATTGCTGATGATGTAAAAACGAATACACAGGCAGGTATTATTTCCCAATTTGATGAGCTTTTTGTGGAAACAGGAAAAATTGAACTTTCCACTTCCTTTAAAGAATTTGCTTATCAGTTGAACGAGCATGAGCCTTCAGAAGCTTTTGCCGTGAAATATTTAGAAGATGCGTCTTTATTTCTGAAGAGAGTAGATGCATATAGAACAAGGGAGGTGCAACATGCATAATTCATCCAGGTTAACAGTAGTAGGAGCGGGGCCGGGAGATCCGGAATTGATAACGTTAAAAGCGTTAAAAGTGCTCGAGTCTGCCAACGTGGTTCTGTACGACGCGTTAATCAACCGTGAACTATTGGAATATGCTCCACAGGCAGAGCATATATTTGTGGGGAAACGCAAAGATAAACATCGTTACTCCCAGGATGAAATAAACGAGCTGATTGTAAAGTATGCGTTGGAGCGGGGACATGTGGTAAGACTTAAAGGAGGAGATCCTTTTGTCTTTGGAAGAGGTTCTGAAGAAATTAATTATGCGAAGAGCAAAGGACTGGAGATAGAAATGGTTTCTGGAATTACTTCAGCCATATCTGTTCCGGCAGGTGTGGGTATTCCGCTCACGCAACGTGGAACTTCAGAAAGTTTCTGGGTGATAACAGGAACTACAACGCAGAAGAAATTATCTGATGATGTACGCCTGGCAGCACAATCTACGGCAACCGTTGTGATATTAATGGGAATGAGTAAACTGGCTGAAATTGTTGAAATTTTTAGTCATTTTGGGAAAGAAGATATGCCCGTTGGAGTAATTCAGAATGGAACTACGGTAAATGAAAAGTCAGGTTTTGGAACTATTTCGACTATTGAAGAAGTGGTTTCTGAAAAAGGGTTAACAGCACCTGCAATAATTGTTATTGGCGAAGTGGTAAAGGAAAGAAATCAGGTGCACAGGATTTTTGAAAATCTTGAGGTAATTCCTGAAAACAACCCAAAAAATTAGTGATGGAAGAGCGAAACGAGTTATATCCTGTTTTCCTAAAGGTCAATAAGCTTAATATCCTTGTTGTGGGCGGTGGAAACGTGGGTCATGAAAAATTGTATTTTTTACTCAAATCCAGTCCAAATGCCAATGTTGAAGTTGTCGCCAAAAAGTTCCTGCCAGAAACGGCAGAACTTGCAAAGAAGCATGGTGTAAAAATGATCAAGGGCAGGTATAGAAGAAAGTATTTAAAAAAACGGCATGTGGTAATTGCGGCAACTAACGATGCCAAGCTTAACAAGCGGGTTCACAGAGATGCAAAAAAACGCTATTTACTTGCTAACATTGCCGATACACCAGATCTCTGTGATTTCTACATGGGCGGAATTGTAAACAAAGGGCATGTGAAAATTGCCATTTCTACCAATGGAAAGTCACCTACGACTGCAAAACGCCTGAGAGAATTTTTTGAGGAAGTAATTCCTGAAAACGTGAACCAGATGGTGGAAAATTTAAATGAGTACCGTAAATCCATTAAAGGCGATTTTGAAGCCAAGGTGGAACAGATGAATACAATAACCGAATCGTTAAAAGTTAAAAAAGATAGTAATGATTAAGACAGATATCCTGATAATAGGAGCCGGCCCCACGGGATTATTTACCGTTTTTGAGGCGGGACTATTAAAGTTGAAAACACATCTAATAGATGCTTTGCCACAACCTGGCGGACAGTGTTCTGAAATTTATCCAAAAAAACCGATCTATGATATTCCTGCATTTCCGGAAATCTTAGCCGGGGATTTAGTAGGAAATCTTATGGAGCAGATAAAACCTTTCGAACCTGGATTTACACTGGGTGAGCGTGCAGAAACTCTGGAGAAACTGGACGATGGGACTTTTATAGTCACTACCAATAAAGGTACAAAGCACCATGCTCCCGTAGTGGCAATTGCAGGTGGGTTAGGATCTTTCGAACCAAGAAAGCCACCTATTGAAAATATCACCGACTATGAGGATAAAGGAGTTTCTTATTTCATTAAAGATCCTGAAGTTTACCGTGATAAAAAAGTTGTTATTGCAGGTGGTGGGGATTCTGCCTTAGACTGGGCGATTTATCTTGCAGATGTTGCAGCCGAAGTTGCACTGGTTCACAGAAGAAAAGAATTTCGTGGCGCATTAGATAGTGTAGAACGGGTTTCTGAACTGGCAAAACTTGGTAAGATTGAAATGATCACGAATGCTGAGGTTGTTGGACTAAGAGGAGAGGATAAACTTGAAAAAGTGGTGATTCGTCATAAAGATACCGCAAGGGGAGAAGAATTCAGAGAGGTAGATGATTTCATTCCGCTATTCGGACTTTCGCCAAAACTTGGTCCTATTGGAGACTGGGGTCTGGAGATCGAAAAGAACGCTATTAAAGTCGATAACTCTTACGATTATCAAACCAATATTCCTGGGGTTTATGCAATTGGAGATGTGAATACTTATAAAGGAAAATTAAAACTCATCCTTTCAGGTTTTCATGAAGCTGCGATCATGTGCCAGAGTGCTTACCAGAGAATTTTTCCGGATAAGAAATATATTCTGAAATATACTACTGTTGGAGGTGTTCAGGGCTTTGACGGAAGTAAAAAGGAAGCTAAAAAAGAAGTCGTACAAAGTATAGGTTAAATTAATTGAAGTATTTTTTCGAACCTGTGAGATATAAAAGTCTCACAGGTTTTTGCTTCTCGTGCTGTGCCGAATTCTGAAAGATTCAGCAGGATCTGAGAGAAAACAGCAGGACGATAATTGGCATTTTTAAGGGTACTTTAAATTGGCCTGAATGCAGAGAAATTTTAACTTTGGGTAAAATTCCGGTTTTATGAAAATCAATTTAAAAAGGCTTAACAACAATTACCATTTCGAAACAAAGAACGAACGTGGGGACATAGTCCATTTGGATAATAAATCTGAAGAAAATCCGCAGGGATCGAGTCCTATGGATCTTTTACTAAGGGGTGTAGCCGGCTGCAGCAGTATTGATGTGGTGATGATTTTAAAGAAACAACATTTAGAACTGGATGACCTTCAGGTGGAAGTTGAAGGATTCCGGGAAGACGGAGCAATTCCTAATGTTTTTAAAAAAATCCATCTTAATTTTAAGCTGAAGGGAGACATTCCGGAAGCAAAGGCAAAAAGGGCAGTAAGTCTCTCTATGGAGAAATACTGTTCAGTATCAAAAATGCTGGAAAAAGCTGCTGAAATATCTTTTGAAGTTAATTTGAATGAAAAGCTCATTTAAAACTTCAAATTAAAGAGAGAAAGAGTTAATGAGATGAAGGATGGAAAGATAATAAGTAGAGAATTCACTACATAATTTTTTCCTTCTTTACCTTTTTAACTTTCTGTTTAATTCACTTGCAAATTCAGGCCTTAGCCTTATATTTGCTACCTAAGTTCATAAATTTAAACATCGTTATCAAGAAAGGTTGAGGGATTAGACCCGCTGAAGCCTTGGCAACCCTCCTGTAATGGGAGAAGGTGCTACGTTCTACCACTCAGGAAACGCTGTGGATAGATAACAAAAGAATCCTTTCCTCTCTTCTTTTTTGATAATATTTTGAAACGAATAGCATGTCAAGAATAGAAGATCTGATTTCTCAAAAAATACTTGTTTTAGATGGTGCAATGGGTACCATGCTTCAGGAATATAAATTTTCTGAAGAAGACTTCCGTGGAGAACGTTTTAAGGACTGGCCGGTTTGCTTGCAGGGTAATAATGACTTACTTTCTTTAACGCAACCTGAGGCAATTGCCGAAATTCACCGGAAGTATTTTCTTGCCGGTGCCGATATTGTGGAAACTAATACCTTCTCTGGGACTACCATTGCTATGGCAGATTACCAGATGGAAGGTCTTGTTTATGAGCTGAATTATGAGTCTGCGAGGATTGCGAAAAAAGTAGCTACAGATCTTACTGCAGAAAATCCTGAAAAGCCTCGCTTCGTGGCGGGTGCAATTGGTCCCACAAATAAAACGGCGAGCATGTCGCCAGATGTTAATGATCCCGGGTACAGGGCAATTTCTTTTGAAGAGCTTAAGGTGGCTTACCGGCAACAGGCACAGGCGTTAATAGACGGCGGAGTGGATATTCTGCTGGTGGAAACGGTATTTGATACTCTTAACGCAAAGGCAGCCTTGTTTGCCATAGATGAACTTAAGGAGGAATTAAACGTAGATGTTCCGGTGATGATTAGCGGAACTATTACAGATGCTTCAGGGAGAACCCTTTCCGGACAAACTGCTGAAGCTTTCCTGATTTCGGTTTCCCATATTCCACTTTTAAGTATAGGGTTTAATTGTGCTCTAGGTGCAAAACAGCTCACTCCGCATCTTGAAGTTCTTAACAGGTACGCAAATTCCGGAGTGTCAGCCTATCCCAATGCGGGATTGCCAAATGCCTTTGGAGAATACGATCAGGATGCTGAAGAAATGGCAAGTCAGATTAATGAATATCTTGAAAAGCGACTGGTGAATATTATTGGTGGTTGCTGTGGCACCACACCCCGGCACATTAGGGCCATTGCAGATATTGTTAAAAATTATGAGCCGCGTGAAATTCCAACCAAGATTCAATATACAGAAAGCATATAATCTCTATGTCAGAAATTAGACCTTTAAAACTCTCTGGCCTTGAGCCTTTAGTAATTACTCCCGACAGCAATTTTGTCAATGTTGGGGAGCGTACTAACGTTGCAGGATCAAAGAAGTTCCTGCGGCTTATTAAAGAAGAGAAGTTTGATGAAGCCCTGGAAGTTGCAAGAGATCAGGTAGACGGCGGCGCACAGATCATCGATATCAACATGGATGATGGTCTTATCGATGGCAAAGAAGCCATGGTGAAATTCCTGAACCTGGTAGTTGCCGAGCCGGATATTGCCCGGGTGCCTATTATGATTGATAGCTCAAAATGGGAAATTATCGAGGCGGGGCTTCAGGTGGTGCAGGGTAAATGTGTGGTGAACTCCATCAGTTTAAAAGAAGGAGAAGAAGAATTTGTAACTAACGCGAGAAAAATAAAGCGATACGGTGCTGCGGTAATTGTGATGGCTTTTGACGAAGTAGGACAGGCTGATAATTATGAACGCCGTGTGGAGATTGCCAAAAGATCCTACGATATCCTGGTTAACAAAGTTAAATTTCCTCCGGAAGATATCATTTTTGACCTTAATATCTTTCCTGTGGGAACAGGAATGGACGAACATAAGCGTAACGCGATAGATTTTATTGAAGGAACACGCTGGGTTAGAGAAAACCTTCCGCATTGCAGTGTAAGTGGTGGGGTTAGTAATGTTTCTTTCTCCTTCCGGGGAAATGATCCTGTAAGGGAGGCGATGCATTCTGTTTTCTTATATCACGCCATAAAGGCAGGAATGAACATGGGAATTGTAAACCCTGCACTTCTGGATGTTTACGACAATATTCCGAAAGATTTACTCGAACATGTAGAAGACGTAATTCTGGACAGAAGAGAAGATGCAACCGAGCGCATGCTGGATTTTGCAGAAAATGTTGTAGGTACAAAACGTGAAAGCAAGGTAGATCTTTCCTGGAGGGAAAAGCCGTTGCAGGACAGGATTACCCATGCCCTGGTAAAAGGAATAGATGCTTATATTCTCGATGATATCGAAGAAGCCCGGCAGGAAGCAGATAAACCTATAGAAGTTATTGAAGGCCACCTGATGATTGGGATGAATGTGGTTGGTGATTTATTCGGAAGCGGGAAAATGTTCCTTCCGCAGGTAGTTAAGTCTGCCCGGGTGATGAAAAAAGCGGTTGCTTATCTGCTCCCGTATATTGAAGCTGATAAATCACAGAAACGGCAGTCGGCAGGGAAGGTCCTTATGGCAACGGTAAAAGGAGATGTGCACGATATTGGTAAAAATATCGTAAGTGTTGTTTTGGGCTGTAATAATTATGAAATTATCGATCTGGGAGTGATGGTACCTTCAGAAAAGATTATTGAAACTGCCAAAGCTGAAAATGTGGATGCGATTGGGCTGAGTGGTTTAATCACACCTTCGCTGGATGAAATGGTTTTTCTTGCGAAAGAAATGCAGCGTCAGAACTTTGAGGTGCCTTTGTTGATTGGTGGTGCGACAACTTCTAAAGCTCATACTGCCGTAAAAATAGATCCGCAATATAATTATGCTGTAGCGCATGTTAATGATGCTTCGCGAGCTGTAACGGTGGTAGGTGACTTGTTGAAGGAAAGTACCCGGGAAAAATATAAGAGCGATCTTAAGGAAGAGTATGATAAATTCCGGGCGAACTTTAAAAAGCGTGGTAAAGTTAAGAGTTTCCTTAACCTGTCGCAGGCCCGACGAAATAAGTACCAGATTGATTGGAAAAACACGTCGATAAAAAATCCAAATAAACCCGGTATCCACATAATTGAAGAGTTTGATATCAGGAAGTTGGTTAAGTATATTGACTGGAGTCCGTTTTTTAGAAGTTGGGATTTACATGGCCGTTACCCGGATATTTTGAAGGATGAAAAGGTAGGGGAACAGGCTGGTATTCTGTTTGAAGATGCAAAACGTATGTTGAACAGGATTCTTGATGAAAAGCTCCTGAAAGCAAAAGCAGTATTTGGACTATTTGAAGCTAACACAGTCAATAATGATGATATTGAAGTCAGTTATAAAGAAGATTCCGAAGACAAAACGATGCTTTTTCGCACATTAAGGCAGCAGCTTAAGAAGCACGGTGAAAAGCCAAATTTCGCCCTTGCAGATTTTATAGCGCCAAAGGAAACCGGAATTCAGGATTACCTTGGTTTCTTTTGCGTAAGTACAGGATTTGGAACCAGTGAATTGGCGGCACAATTTGAAAAAGATCACGATGATTATAATTCTATAATGATCAAGGCTCTTGCCGACCGTTTAGCTGAAGCTTTTGCAGAATATCTTCATAAGCAGGTCCGTACTGAAGATTGGGGTTATGCGCCAGATGAAGATCTTTCTAATGAAGAATTGATTAAGGAAACTTATAAAGGAATAAGACCGGCACCGGGCTATCCCGCCTGTCCCGATCACCTTGAGAAGTTAAGTATTTGGGAGCTTTTAAAAGTGGAGGAGCGAATTGGCGTCAAGTTAACTGAAAGCCTCGCCATGTGGCCGGCCGCAAGTGTAAGTGGTTACTATTTTGCGAATCCTGAAGCACGTTATTTCGGACTCGGAAAAATAAAAGAGGATCAGGTAAAGGATTTTGCCGAAAGGAAAGGTATATCCTTCGAAAAAGCAGAGAAATGGCTAAATCCGAATATTGCAGATTAGGAGTGAGAAGTTGGATTGAAATATTGAGAATTAGGGACCTCACCGGTTTTTAAAACCTGTGAGGTCTGGAAAAAAACTCGGTAGACCTGCAAGGTTTTTAGAACCTTGTAGGTCTGGAAAGAATGATCGGTCTTAGAGTCGCGGAAAAGTGTAGACAAGCATTAAGCTACATTTAATTTAGCTGCTCAAGATTTGGTTTCGCGCTTTTGAATAAAAGAATAATAAATTAGAGGAATTAAATGCGTTAGGGATTGCAGCGGCATCCTTTTTTTACCGGCACATAGCGAAGCGGAGTGCAGGAAAAAAAGATATAGCGTAAAGCCCGGCCTGTAAGGCAACGCCCACATATAAAGAAATTTTAGATTTAAATGAAAGTTACAGAACACATTAAAAATGCAAAAGGCAAAACATTGTTTTCCTTCGAAATTATTCCACCAAAAAAGGGGAAAAATATTCAGGAGCTATATGATAACATAGATCCTTTAATGGAATTCCAGCCACCTTTTATAGATGTGACAACTTCCCGGGAAGAATATGTATATGTGGAAAGAGAAGGGCTTCTGGACAGGCAAATTACACGTATGCGCCCTGGAACGGTGGGTATTTGTGCCGCAATTAAACATAAATACAATGTAGATACAGTTCCTCATGTGCTTTGCGGAGGTTTTACCAAGCAGGAAACTGAGTATCTGCTGGTGGATTGCCATTATTTGGGTATTGAAAATGTAATGGCGCTGCGTGGTGATGCGATGAGCCATCAAAAATATTTTGAACCTTCAGAAGGTGGTAATAATTACGCCTGTGAGTTGGTGGAGCAAATTCAGGGTTTAAATCAGGGAAAATATTTGCACGATGTTATCGAGGCAGATCACAAGGCTGATTTTTGTATTGGAGTCGCGGGCTATCCTGAAAAACATTTGGAAGCCCCTTCCTTAAAATCAGATCTCCGGCGGTTGAAAGAAAAAGTAGATAAAGGGGCAGATTATATCGTAACACAAATGTTTTTTGATAATAGCAAATATTTCAAGTTTGTGGAAGATGCCAAAAAAGCTGGAATTAACGTGCCAATTATACCTGGCATAAAACCAATAGCCACAATGAGGCACCTGCAATTACTGCCGCAGGTTTTTAGAATAGATCTTCCGGAAGAATTAATTTCAGAAGTTGAAAAGTGCAAAAGTAATGCAGAAGTACGACAGGTAGGTGTAGATTGGTGTATCTCACAATCTAAAGAATTGATGGATGCCGGGGTTCCGGTTTTGCACTACTACTCTATGGGGAAAAGCTCTAATATTCAAAAAATTGCAGAGGCAATTTTTTAGCGGAAAATAAGAGAGATGCCAAAAATGGCAATTATCGCAAATGTATTAGATTTGCCGTGCCATGAATAGATTTGTCCTCTACCTACATTTGTTTTGCTGCGGAATAATTAATGCGCAGGATAAAGCTCCCAAATTTTATTCGGTAGATGCCAATTATTTCTATGGAACAATTTTAGAACATAGTCCGGATATCTCCCACCTTATTACGGACCATCCCACGGGAATAATCCTCAGTTTTCAGCGAAAAACCTATGGATTTGAAGCGTGGGAACGGCGTTACAACTATCCCGATGTGGGCTATTCTTTTACTTATCAGGATCTAAAAAATCAGCAACTTGGAGAGAACTTCGGACTTTTTGCTCATTTAAGTTTTTACTTTTTACAGCGGAATTTGATGTTTAGGGTAGGGCAGGGACTGGCCTATGCTTCAAATCCATATCATCCGGACGATAATTACCGGAACAACGCATACGGTTCCCAAATTTTAAGTTCCACTTACCTCATGGGTAATTTCCACAGGGAAAATATTTACAAAGGATTTGGATTGCAGGCGGGAGTTTCGCTGCTTCATTATTCCAATGCCGATTTTAAATCTCCTAATAGCAGTACAAATACGTTGGCATTTAATGTGGGAGTAAATTATATGCTGGATTATGAAAATGCTCCGGAATATATTGCTAAGGATTCGGAGAAAATTAAATACTCCGAACCGGTTCACTTGAATTTTGCTGTTCGCGGCGGAGTAAATACCATGGGAGTTATAGGATCTGCACGATATCCTTTTTTAACGGCTACGGTATTTGCAGATAAAGTGATTAACAGAAAAAGCACTTTGCAGGCAGGTGCGGAGTTTTTCTATTCCAAAGCCCTGGAAGAATATATTTATTACCAGTCGGTGGCTTTTCCAAACGGCCATACCACAGGTGATGAAGATGCAAATCGCGTAGGACTGTTTGCGGGTCATCAGCTAACATTCAACAAACTCTCTGTCATTACTCAGCTGGGTTTTTACGTTTACTATCCTTATGCTGAATATGTGGACCAGCTATACATAAGGGCAGGATTGAGCAGAAAGTTGAGTGAACATATCTGGGCATCAGCTACAGTAAGGGCGCATGGTGCAAATGCAGAAGCTGTCGAATTTTCTTTAGGGTATAGATTATAAATAAATGAAGAATATTTTCTACATAGTATTTATCGTATTTTTCTTTTCCGGCTGTTCTCCGGAAGAGGCTGTAACCTGTTTTGAAACTGCTGGGGAAGTGGTGCGGGACGAAGTTGAAGTAGAAGCTTTTGATGAAATAATAGTTTATGAAAGGGTGAAATTGTTCATTCAGCAGGGGGCAGAGCAGAAGATAATCGTGGAAACCGGAGAAAATTTAAGAGATGAGGTTTCGGTTGAAGTAGAGAATTCCAAGTTAAGTATTAAAAATGGCAATTCGTGCAATCTTTTTCGGGAATATGGGGTCACCAAAGTGTATGTTACTGTTCCCGATCTTACGTGGCTGCAGAATAGTAGCGGCAGCACGATAGAAAGTATAGGTATCCTGAAATTTGCCAATTTATGGCTGCGATCTTTTAACCAGGAAGAAGATGCTTCTTTTCGAACGGTTGGAGATTTCAAACTGAACCTGGACGTTGAAAACCTCCGAATTACGAATGACCAATATTCCAATTATTTTCTCTCCGGAAAGGTGGAAAATCTGAATGTGTTCTTTGCTGCCGGGGATGGAAGGCTGGAGGCCGCAGAATTGGTTATTCAGCATTGTGACATCTTTCACCGCGGGACAAACAAGATGATCATAAATCCGCAGCAATCTGTAAAAGGTGAGATAAGGAGTTTTGGCGATGTAATTTCTGTTAATAAGCCGCCGGTTGTTGATGTAGAAGAGTTCTATACAGGAAAGCTCAGGTTTATCATCCCCTAAATCCCCGAAGGGGGCTTTTAAATATGAAGTCACCTCGAGCGGAGTCGAGAGGTTCTTTTAAAGAGAGTAATTTGTATGAGTTCTCGACTGCGCTCGAACTGACAAAACATCGCGTGACATATCTTCCCGGAAGGATTCGAAGAGCAAAGATTTAAAGTGCGAATCCCCGAGTCAGAAAGAAAAAATTTTTGACCCTTCTGGTTTCAAAAGATCGATAATTGCCAAATTTGATGTCTCACTTCTAACACGTTTAAAAATTCTTTTGTTCACTTCTAAGCCGGGACGTTTATTTAAAGTGAGTTAATTTAGAAGTTCCCGACTGTGATTGGAACTGACTCTAATTCAGGATATTCACGTTGCAATTGTATGACGCCCCGAGCGGAGTCGAGGGGTTTGTTAAAAGCAGGGAAACATCTTCTTTATGGGAACAGCACAATGTGTTCTCTACTGCGCTCAAACTGACAAAACAGTGCGTTTTTGAGATTGAAAAATTTCACTTGTGAAATTTTTTCTACGAAGCTCCCCCTTCGGGGGTTGGGGGGATCGTAAGTTCGGCAAAAAGACTTTCCAGGTTCTTGGTTTTCCGGTTTAGCTGAAGTGTTTTTAGTCCGTTATCATGTGCGAAATCAAAAACAGCGGGGCGCATATCTTTTCTGGTATCAAAATGAAGTTCGTAGGTAAAACCACCGACATTTTTAGCGCTAATTAAATGCGGAAGTTTGTTGAAGGCAACATCTTCAATACGATAATCGAATTCCACTATGATAATTTGCTCATTTTCGTCCCGAAGTTCTGCCATTTTCTTGTCCGCGACTACTTTTCCGTGATCTATAATAATTACCCTTTCGCAAATCGCCTCTACTTCCTGCATAATATGAGTAGAGAGAAAAATAGTTTTGTTCTTGCCTATATTCCGGATAAGATTCCTGATTTCCACAAGCTGGTTAGGATCCAGCCCGGTGGTAGGTTCGTCCAAAATCAGAACTTCAGGATCATGAAGTAATGCTGAAGCCAGGCCAACACGCTGCCGGTAACCTTTGGAAAGCTGCTCAATTTTTTTGTTCGCTTCAGGAGTAAGTCGGGTAAGTTCAATTACTTCTTCTATTCTCTCTTTATCAATATTGTAGACCTTTGCATTAAAAGCAAGATATTCCCTTACGTACATTTCAGTATATAGCGGGTTGTGCTCCGGCAAGTAGCCAATTCCCTTTTGAATTTGATGAATATCATCTGTTAAGTGGATTCCGTTTACTTCAGCTTTTCCTTCAGAAGGAGGTAAATAGCCAGTAAGGATCTTCATTAAAGTAGATTTTCCCGCTCCATTAGGTCCCAGGAAACCAACAATTTCGCCTTTTTCAATAGAAAATGAAACTGCATCCAGGGCTTTTTGATTTCCGTAGAATTTAGAAATTCCTTCAACTAAGATAGACATGAAACTCTTTTCTTTCAAAAGTAACGATTAATTATCACCCATATGTGCTAAGGAAAATGTAGGTTTTCTTTTTACTTCTGAAAAGCAGCAATTTTCGTTTAAACTATTCGGAATAAAGACTTATTAAAAATGACAATTTTTAGTAATCCTTTTGTAAAAACAGAATTCCGAAATGAAATTAATAAAAAGTTAAAAAAAGCAGAAAAACTATTCCTGCTTTTGAAATTTAATGCTACTTTAGCCACGTAACAGTGAAACAATGAACAACTTAATTACCTGGAACGCATTTTATTATTTTTATTTCTATACCAGAGATAGGATCGGGAATGCTTTGTAATTAACTGTGCTGAAATTATATAAGAGTCTCGATCTAAAAGTCGGGACTTTTTTTTTAGAGCAAATTTTAAATGGAGAAAAAAGTAGCAATTCAGGGAATTCAGGGTTCCTTTCATCATTTGGTGGCACAAGAGTACTATCATAAAAGTATAAACGTGCTGGAATGTATGTCTTTTAGAGAGCTCGTTTCGGCATTAGTTTCCGGAGAAGCAAATGAGGCAGTGATGGCTATAGAAAATTCTATTGCAGGTTCAATTTTGCCTAATTATGCAATGATCGACGAAAATAACATAAAAGTTATTGGAGAGCATTACATCCCAATAGATATGAACCTGATGGCTTTGCCTGGCCAATCTATAGAAAAGATAAAAAAAGTTTTTTCACATCCCATGGCATTGCTGCAGTGTAAAGATTTTTTCAAAAAATTTCCGCATATTAAATTAATAGAGGATGCAGATACCGCTGAAGTCGCCAAGAGAATATATGAAAAGGAGCTAAAGCATGTTGGTGCGGTGGCAAGTAAAGCTGCAGCGCAGATTTTTAACCTTGAAATGCTGGCAGAAAGTATCCATACCAAGAAAAGTAATGCTACCCGCTTCCTTATTTTGAGTATGAAGAAGAAGGAGCCCAATGGCGAGATTATTAATAAGGCATCTTTAAAATTTGAGCTGGAAAGCAAGCGGGGAAGCCTGGTTTCGGTTTTAAATATCATCAGGGATTTTGATTTGGATATGACGAAGATCCAGAGTATGCCAATTATAGAAACACCCTGGAAATATTCATTTTTTGTAGATGTGATATTTGAAGAATATGAAAGTTTCCAAAAAGCAATGGAGATTTTGGAAGTGATGACTGAGCAGTTAAAAGTATTGGGCACATATAAAAATAGTTTGTAATGGTACAGGCAAAAAGATTAGATGAGGTAAAGGAATACTACTTTTCCAGTAAACTTAGGGAGGTAAGGGCATTAGAGGCAGCGGGAAAACCGATTATAAATTTAGGAATTGGTAGCCCTGATTTGCCACCGCCGCCACAGGTAATTTCAAAATTGAACGAGGCGCTTATGGATCCCGGGGCGCACCAGTACCAGCCATACAAAGGAACTGCAGATTTTAGAAATGCCATTCGGGATTTTTATAAAAACCATTATCATGTAAGCCTGGACCCGGAAACGGAAATTATTCCGTTAATGGGGAGCAAGGAAGGTATTACCCATATTTCCATGGCCTTTTTAAATAAAGGAGACCAGGTTCTAATTCCAAATCCCGGTTACCCAACCTATTCTTCGGTGACGAAGTTGGTAGAAGCCGAAGCTGTTTACTATAATTTGAGCGCTAAAGGAAACTGGCTTCCAGATTTGGAAGAATTAGCTAAAAAAGATTTAAGCAAGGTAAAACTAATGTGGGTTAATTACCCTCATATGCCCACCGGTGCTTCGGCTAACGATAAGTTCTTTGCAGATTTAGTGGCGTTTGCCAAAAAATGGCAAATATTGATCATAAATGATAATCCCTACAGCTTTATTCTAAATGACCATCCCGAAAGTATTTTGAAAACTGAAGATTGCAAAGATGTTGTGCTAGAGCTGAATTCCCTGAGCAAAAGTTTTAATATGGCCGGCTGGCGTATTGGGATGCTCTGCGGAAGTGAAAAAAACATCAATACCATCCTGAAGGTGAAAACCAATATGGATAGCGGTATGTTTTACCCCTTACAAGCCGGTGCTGCGGAAGCTTTGCGATTGGATAAAAAGTGGTTTACCGTTCAAAATGAAATTTATAAACAACGGAAAGAGAAAGTTTTGGAACTTGCTGAGGCTCTTAATTGCACTCCGGAAAAAGATCAACAGGGAATGTTTGTGTGGGCTAAGGTGCCGGAAGGAGAAACTTCAGAAGGTTTTGTGGACCATCTTTTACATACCCATGATATTTTCACCGCTCCCGGATTTATTTTTGGCAGCCAGGGAGAAGGTTACATCAGGTTTTCCCTTTGTACAAACGAAGAGAATATTTCCGAAGCCATTAAACGAGTAAAAAAATGAAAGTTTATATAATAGGAATCGGACTTATTGGAGGTTCTTTTGCACTGGATGTAAAAGCAAATTTTCCGGAGGCAAAAATCTTCGGAATAGATGCCAGCGACGCACATCTTGAGCGGGCCAAGGAATTGAAGCTGATAGACGAAAAAGCTTCTATGGCAGATTTAAAAGAAGCTGATGTAGTGTTTGTGGCCGTTCCTGTAGATGTTAGTTTAGGGGTGATTTCGAAGGCTCTGGATCAGGTTGGTGAAAATACGCTGGTTATAGACGCGGGATCAACAAAATCAAAGCTCTGCCAGGCGGTTTCCAATCATGCAAACCGAAGGAATTTTTTGGCGGCCCATCCAATTTCAGGTACCGAATATTCCGGACCCGAAGCTGCAACTCCGAATCTTTTTAGGGATAAAACGAATATTATTTGTGAAGTGGAAAAAACAGCTTTTAAACTTCAGGAGAGGGCGTTGGAAATCTTCAGTAAACTTGGGATGCGAATACGGTATATGGATCCTGAATCCCATGACCGGCACATTGCATACGTCTCCCATCTGTCACATATAAGTTCATTTATGCTTGGCAAAACCGTTTTGGAGAAGGAAAAGAACGAGCGGGATATCTTTGATCTTGCAGGCAGTGGTTTTGCTTCAACAGTAAGGCTGGCAAAAAGCTCACCTGCTATGTGGACACCAATCTTTCAGCAGAATAAGGAGAATGTACTGGAAACTTTAAACGGATACATCAGTAATCTTACCCAATTTAAGGATCTCATCGAAAATGAGGATTTTGAGGAGGTCTTTAACGAAATGGAAAGAACAAATCATATAAGAACAATTTTAAACGGAATCAACTAATACTACTTAAATTATATTGAAAAATGGAAAACAAGAAAGAACTTAGAAACTGGCTGGATGCTTTTGGACTGGATCATCCTCTGGTAATCGCCGGCCCATGCAGCGCCGAAACAGAGGAGCAGGTTTTGAAGATTGCACATCAGCTAAAAGATACAGATGCGACAGTTTTAAGAGCGGGAATCTGGAAACCAAGAACCAGGCCTGGAAACTTTGAGGGTGTTGGTGCTCTTGGATTAAAATGGCTTAAAAAGGCAAAGGAAGAGACCGGAATGTTAACGACTACTGAAGTTGCAAACACTGCTCATGTAGACCTTGCCTTAGAAAATGATGTGGATATTCTCTGGATTGGGGCGCGTACTACTGTTTCTCCGTTTATTGTTCAGGAAATAGCAGATGCACTAAAGGGAACAGATAAAACCGTTTTGGTAAAGAACCCGGTGAACCCGGACTTATCACTTTGGTTAGGAGCTGTGGAGCGGTTCTATACTGCAGATATTAAAAACCTGGGAGTAATACACAGAGGATTTTCGGCTTACGAAAAGACTAAATACCGAAACAACCCCGAGTGGCAAATTGCTATTGAACTTCAGAATAAATTCCCTGATCTTCCATTAATCCTTGATCCTTCCCATATTGCCGGGCGTCGTGATATTATTTTTGATCTTTGCCAGACTGCACTGGATTTAAATTACGACGGAATTATGGTAGAGACCCATCATACTCCTGATGATGCATGGAGTGATGCGGCACAACAAATAACTCCTGCAACACTAGTTCAGATTATGAAAGATTTGAAGATTAGAAAAGAAATTTCAGAAAGTGAAGAATTTCAGAATAAACTCAGCAATCTAAGGGCGCAAATTGATGTTGCCGATAATAAGTTAATCGAACTGCTTGCAAAAAGGATGAGAGTTTCCGACGAAATTGGAAAAGTTAAAAAAGCACAGAATGTTTCTGTTCTTCAGACTAAAAGATGGAACGAAATTCTTGGAAAAATGGTGTTGGAAGGAGAGCAACACGGTCTTAGTGAAGAATTTATTTTACGTCTTTTCAAGGCTGTACACCAGGAATCTATTAATCATCAGGAAAAAGTAATGAAGGCTTAATTGAGCTTTTAGTTTATTAGTGGTTCCTAAAAAAAGTAAAGCCTCACTTGTAGTGAGGCTTTACTTTTTTAACTCTTTAATCTATTTGGTGTAGGCCAGTCGTCTTGAGGCTTTACGCATAAGTGTATTAATCAAGCCATCTGTACTGCTGCCAAGGCTGCCAACCACCCTTTTGTTATAATTCCAAAGAAGTTCTCCATCCATCGCGTTGTTTACGCTCATATTAATCGTGGCAGAATTTGTGGCTCCCCAAAAACCAACAAGAACGCCAAGTGCAATGGAAGCACCGTCAGACATTGGCTTATCGGTTTCAAAGTTACCGCCAATAACAGCATCCACTTCTAAGAGTTCGGCCAGTTCTTCTGGTGTAAGGGCGGTGAGATCATAAATCTTGTTCTTCGCCAATATGGCATTAGTGCGCTTTGGATCCTGAACGTCAATAAACAATTTGCCGCGGCTTTTTCTTTTCAGGAACCATGAGTACATGGCGGCTTGTACAGCAGATCCTTCGCTTTTTTCCATTTCTGCCAGCTGTTCAACTGAAATTTCTTTCATTTGTTTAGGTCGTAGGCTTACCTTTGCAGTAAATGGCAGGATAGCAATTCTTTTGTGCTCTTTTGCAATTTGGTCAAAATTTGGGTTTTCATACAGGTGAGTTTGCGCGTTGGATGTAATCCCCATAAAGATGAAGAAGATGAAAATAAACGATTTTTTAGTAATTTTTTGCATGATGAACAATGATTAAGTTTAAGCGGTTAAATGTATGCGAAAATTCAATTGATCTTACAAGGCAATTAGTATAAATTTAATAATTGATGAAAGGAACTGTTTACAAGTCTACAGGTAGCTGGTACCTGATAAAAACCAAAGAAGGAGAACTCTATAACTGCCGAATAAAAGGAAAGTTCCGCCTTAAGGGGATTAAAAGTACAAATCCCGTTGCTGTAGGGGATAAAGTGGTTTTTGATCTGGAAGACCAGCAAGGAGATGAGCAGCAGGGAGTGATCAAGAAAATTGAAGAGCGGGAAAATTACATTATCCGGAAATCTGTCAACCTTTCTAAGCAAACCCATATTATAGCTTCAAATATAGACCAGGTTTTCCTTATAGTTACGCTCAATAACCCACCTACTTTTACAACATTTATGGACCGGTTTCTGGTCACTGCTGAAGCGTACGATATCGAAGCAGTCATCCTCTTTAATAAAACAGATACTTATTCTGAAGAAGAAGTGCTGGAAGTAAAATTTCTCGCTCAACTTTACAGGGACGTTGGTTATAAATGTGTGGGAATTTCAGCAAAGACAGGGAAGAATGTAGAGAAGGTTAAGGAAATGATGACTGGTAAAACCAGTATGTTTTCGGGACACAGCGGGACGGGAAAATCTACATTAATCAATGCACTTGAGCCTTCGTTGGATTTAAAGACTTCAGAAATTTCTGAACAACACCGGCAGGGGCAGCACACTACTACGTTTGCTGAAATGTTTGACCTTAGTTTCGATGCCAGAATTATTGATACGCCCGGGATTAAAGGTTTTGGAGTGGTGGATATGGAAAAGGAGGAAATTGGGGATTACTTTCCGGAATTTTTCGCGTTAAAACAAGATTGTAAATTTCATAATTGTCTGCACCTGGAAGAGCCGCATTGTGCTGTAAAAGAAGCTTTGGAAGAGGGAGAAATAGCCTGGTGCAGGTATAAAAGTTATTTACAAATAATGGAGGGTGAGGATGAGAATTACAGGATAGACAATTATCAAAAGAAATGAGAGTAGTATTACAAAGGGTTTCAGAAGCGTCTGTAACTATTAATCACCGTGTAAATGCGGTAATAAAACAAGGTCTCGTTATTTTATTAGGTATTGAAGATGAGGATACAAGTGAGGATATCGAATGGCTGTGTAATAAGATTATAAAAATGCGAATCTTCAATGATGAAGATGAGGTGATGAATCTATCCTTACTGGATATTGATGGGGACGCAATTGTGGTAAGTCAGTTTACACTCCATGCCAGCACTAAAAAAGGAAATCGACCCAGTTATATAAAAGCAGCCAAACCGGAAGTAGCGGTTCCTCTCTATGAAAAATTTATTGAAGTGCTGTCGGAAAAACTGGATAAAATAGTTGGAACGGGAGAATTTGGGGCAGATATGAAGGTAGCATTAATTAATGATGGACCTGTTACCATTCTCATGGACTCTAAAAATAAAAGTTAAAAAGTCTTAAAATTTTATATATTGCAGTCATTAATCTACCCTACCATAGAAATGTAATCTTTTAATGATTCTGAGTAAAATTTCAGTATATACAGTAGTACTATTTTTTTTAGCTAATTCTGCAGTTGCTCAAGATTTCAAGTTACCTAAGATTGCGGCAGAAGATTTAGAAGCTGCAATTTATCCTTTAGATTCTGCTGCGCCTGCAGTTTTTCTTTATAAAGTCAGAGAAACTTATTTTGATTATACTGAAGAGGATGGCTGGTCTATTATTACAGATGTGCGGGAGCGTATAAAAATTCTGGATAAGGAAGGGCTCGATTATGCTACTAAGAAAATCCCTGTTTTCAAAAGGGATAGTGAAAATGAACTTCTGGATAAAGTAGAGGGTATTACTTATAATCTTGAAAAGGGGAAAATTACCAAAACAAAGCTGGATGAGGATATTCTTTACAAGAAGAACATTAATGAGCATTGGGACGAATTCGCATTTACAATGCCCGCAGCAAGAGTGGGTTCGGTTATAGAATGGAGCTATCGCCTGGTATCTCCATTTTGGAAAATAGATGATCTCATATTACAGGAAGATATTCCTGTAGCTCATTATTTCTCAAGAATACGAAATCCTGAAATGTTTGGCTTTCGTATTATTAAAAAAGGTTCTTTTAAGATTGAACCTCGTTCTTCTGTCGAGAGAAGAAATTTAAATTTTACTTATGGCGGATATGGCGGATATGGCACCACCACTATGCGATCTAATTCGGCCAACCTAAGTTTTCCTGAAATCATCAGTGAATACGAAAAAGAGGATATACCGGCTTTAAAAACAGAACCCTTTGTCAACAATGTCAATAACTACAGGTATTCTGTTATTTATGAGTTAGTGTCCACAGAGTTTAATGAGGGGAATGTCAAAAATTATGCTACCGACTGGGCGGAAGTGGCAAAATCTATTTTCAAATCTAAAAATTTTGGAAAGCAACTCCAGGATCCGCATTTTTTAAGAAGTAATGCCGACATGCTGAAACAAAAATATCCTGATAAAAATGAAAGAATGGAGCAGGCTTTCAATCTTATAAAGGCAAGAATGACCTGGAATGGAGATTACAGTAAATATACTGATAAAGGATTATCCAGGGCCTATAAAGATGGAACAGGTAACGTTGCTGAAGTAAACCTTCTGCTTGTCGCGTTATTGAGAGAATGCGGTCTGGAAGCCAATCCAGTGCTGGTAAGTACACGAAGCAATGGTATTCCATCATTTCCTACCCTTGAAGGTTTCAATTATGTTATTGCAGGACTAAGGGTATCTGGTAAAAATATTTTGATGGATGCAACAGATAAACTCAGCACACCTAATGTTCTTCCTTCACGCGTGTATAACTGGAAAGGTCGCATGATAAGCGCCGTTGGTGCTTCGCAGGAGGTAGATCTTTATGATGGTCTTTTTGCTGATGAATATATTACCCTCGTGGCAGAGATAGATGAAGACGGCGTGCTAGCCGGCCACGTGAAGAAAAGGTACAAGGGCAATGAAGCTCTTAATTATCGTACTAAATATAATAGTGTTTCGAAAGAAGAAATGATAGCAAGGACCACAGAGGAATTAGCAATTGATAAGATTACAGATTTCCAGGTAGAGAATGTGTTTAGTTTTAATGAACCAATAGTGGAATCTTTTAGTTTCAAATCTGGTAAAAGTCTGGATCGCATAGGAGATAACACTTATTTTTCTCCGATGCTATTTCTTCGGCTAAATGAAAATCCATTTAAATCTACTGAAAGGAATTTCCCTGTAAATTTCATACATCCTTTTTCAGCCACAAAAACCGTTACTATTAAGATTCCGGAGAATCATAAAATTTTATCCCTTCCAAAATCCATAAATATTGCTCTTCCAAACAAGATTGGGACTTTTATTTATAGTGTAAGAGAGCAGGACGGCATGGTTCAGGCAATATCGCGGTTCTTTATAAATGAGCCTAATATTTCTTCAGGGGATTATTTTTCACTAAGGAAGTTCTATGAGCTTCGTGTAGAAGGAGAAAATGAAAAAATTGTTTTAAAGAAAGGCTGAGTGAAGCATAGAACGTAGGTTAATTTTCTCTTCCTGATATTATTATTCACTATTAAAAAAACTAATGCAAAAACTCCAAATTTTATTTCTGGTTATTATGTATCCTCTATGCATCCAGAGCCAGGAATTTTATCCTGTTTCAGAAATTGATTCTAATCTTCTCCAGAATACCAATGCTGTTGTTCGAAACTATAGTAGAAAAATAATTATTGAAGACCTGGATAAAGTTGTTGTAAAAACAAATAAGGTTATTACCATTTTAAATGAAAAGGGAAATAGGTTCCTTGGAGCATATGAATTATATGATAATTCTGAAAAAATCAAAGAGCAGAAGGCTACGATCTATGACAGGAATGGAGAAGAGCTTGAGAAATTTAAAAGCAGGGATTTTCGTGATCAGAGTAACTACCCTTCCTTTGTCTTATTTGCGGATAACCGGGTGAGCATCCTGGATTATGTGCCTCGTTCATACCCTTATACAATAAGCTATACCAGCGAGGTGGAAAGCGTGAACAGTGTTTTTCTTCCTGATTGGTGGCCGTTAAACAATTATAATATTAGTGTTGAAAATTCTTCCTATCAGATCATTAATGAAATACATGCACCGCTTCGGTTTTTAGAAAGCAATCTGGACAATATGCAACTGGAAAAGGATTTTGATGATTTTAATCTACATTATAGAGTTCGTAATATCGCTGCCATGCAACAAGAAGCATTAAGTCCCGATTTTTCCGAAGTAGCTCCAAAACTTCTTGTGGCATTGGGAGAGTTCCACTTAGCCGGTGTAAATGGCAAGGCCGAAAATTGGAAAGAGTTTGGTAAATGGCAATACGAAAATCTGGTGAAAGGACATGACGAATTGCCTGAAGAAACTATAGCGCAGGTTAGGACTTTGGTTAAAGATGCCAATTCTCTGGAGGAAAAGGCGGAGTTAATCTATGACTATGTACAGAATAAAACGCGATATATTGCAATCGCATTAGGAATAGGAGGATGGGAACCAGCCTATGCCAATGAAGTTGATCATCTTGGATATGGGGATTGTAAAGGCTTAACCAACTATACAAAGGCGCTCTTGAAATCGCAGGGAATTGAGGCTTACTATACAGTAGTTCATTCCGGGGACAAAATCGACATAGATCCAAAATTCACCAAAATGCAAGGTAATCATGTGATTTTAAATATTCCGCGGGAGGAGGGGGAAGATATCTGGCTTGAGTGCACCAGTCAATATTCACCATTTAATTATCTTGGTGATTTTACTGATGACCGTTACGTCTTAAAAATAACTCCTGAAGGCGGTGAAATTGTAAAAACCAAGAAGTACTCTGCAGAAGATAACCTTCAGAAAATTACATGCACAATTGCCGTTGAGGACGGAGGAGGATTTCATGCCGTATTTAACAGGCAAAGTACAGGTATTCCCTATGGTGACATTTTTCCCATAGCCAGGCAAACCGAGGAAATCCAAAAGCAGTATTATCGTGAGAAATGGTCTCATTTGCGAAATATTTCATTTGATGAGATAAAGTATTCTAATAGTAAGGACTCCATCAGGTTTACAGAACAGCTGATGTTCCACGGTGATAAATTTGCAGTTAAAGCGGGTAGTCGTATGCTCTTACCTTTAAATTTTATTAATAATCATCGTATGCAACTGCCGGATGACAAAAACAGGCAGCATCCTATCAAAATGAGCCGGGGTAAAACCTATTCAGATACCTTTAAGTATATTATTCCAAAAGCCTATGTAGTAGAGGCTTTTCCTGAAGGAACAGAATTAACCACAGATTTTGGTAGTTTTAGCTTTCAGGTTGAAAAGCAGGAAACAGAAAATGCTGTGGAACTAATTGTGAGAAGGTCGCTTATGTTTAAGGAAGGCGAATGGGCTCCGGAACGTTACCAGGATTTCAAAAGTTTTATGAACGCCATAGGCGATATGAATAATCAAAAAGCGGTCATCATAGAGAAAATCTAATTCAATAGCTAATATGAAAAATTACTACTTCCTCCTCATTACATTTTTTGTTATGAACCCTCTTTTCTCGCAGGACTTTAAATTCGGAAAAGTTTCCGAAGAAGAAGTGCTGGAAAAAGTTCACCCTTTGGATTCCGCAGCTAATGCAGTCATTCTTTATAAAAGTGAAGACACTTATTATGAGTTAAACCAAAATACAGGATTCACTCTTGTAACTGATGTTCACGAACGTATAAAAATTTATAATAAAGAGGGATTTGACTGGGCAACCAAAGAAATTACAGCTTATCAGAGTGGATCCGATCGGCAAAAAATTATTAATGTTAAAGGAAATACCTACAATATTGTAAATGGTAAACTTGAAGATGAAAAGCTGCACAAAGATGGGATCTTTGATGAAGAAGTCAACAAATACCGTCTTAAAACAAAATTTACTATGCCAGCTGTTACAGACGGGAGTGTAATTGAATTTTCATATACCATTCGATCTCCGTTCTTAACTCGTATAGGGGACACCAGGTTGCAATATACTATTCCTGTTAATAGAATGGAAGTGAAGGTGAAAATTCCCGAATTTTTTGGATTTAAGCTGCATTCTAACCTTAAATCCGGTTTAATTTTTAATATAGACAAATCTGGTGACACTTTTAGATATACTTATCAGGAGAGCAATAGAAGGAATAATGGCTGGACAATGTCGTCTAATTATTCCAGTAATTCTATAGATTACAAGCTGGATGTTTATGAGATTAACCAGGATGATATCCCTGCTTTAAAAGAAGAACCTTTTGTTGATTATCTCGAAAATTACGCTGCTTATATAAAATGGGAACTTATGTTTACAAAATTCCCCAATTCGCCCGTAAAGAATTTAACTGAAAGCTGGGAGAAGGTTACTAAAACTATCTATGATGGCAGCCTGGGAAGTGAATTAGACCAGGAGCGGTATTTTAGGAAAGATATTGATGAACTTCTTAAAGGAGTTTCCAATCCTGAAACCAAAGTAGCACTGATATATGGTTTTGTAAAGAAAAAAGTGAGATGGAATGACTTTGTGGGATGCTATGCAGAAAATGGTCTTAAATCTGCATATAAAGAGGGAGTTGGGAACTGTGCAGATATTAACCTGATGCTTACAGCCATGCTTAGATATGCAGGTTTAACCGCCAATCCCGTGCTTATAAGTACACCAGATAACGGGATTCCTGTGTTTCCTACAAGGAATGGGTTTAATTATGTAGTTTCCTGTGTAGAACTTCAGGATCAAACCGTGCTGTTGGATGCTACAGATCCCTTAGCTGCTATAGGAGAGCTGCCGAAGCGTGCCAGAAATTTTCAGGGTAGACTTATACGAGAAGAAGGTAGTTCAGACTGGGTGGACCTTATTCCTAATACGGTTTCTGAAGAAAAAGTGTATATGTATCTGGGGTTAAACGACAGTCTTAAACTGGAGGGTAAAGCCAGTAAAGCACATCAGGGGTTGTATGCGAAGCGATTCCGTGAAAATAACGGCATGAGTGATGAGAAATATCTGGAAAAACTGGAATCAAAATTAGGGGGATTTACTATTTCAGAACTTGTTGTTGATAATAAAAAGGACATAAGTGAAAATATTAGGGAAGCTTATACTTTTACAGCAAAGAATGCGGTAGAGGAAATCAACGGGAAAATTTATTTACAGCCGTTTTTGTTCGATGCAGTTAGGGAAAACCCGTTTAAAGCCGATGAGAGAAATTACCCAATTTTCTTTGATTTTCCTTCCTTACAAAATGAAAATATTACTTTTGTTGCTCCGGAGGGGTATATCCTGGAATCTGTTCCCGAAAGTGGAATTTTCCAGCTTAATGGGGGAGAAGTAAAATATACCTTTCTTGTACAGCAAAGTGGATCTGTCTTAAGTATAAGATCTACTTTGGATTTGCCAAAAACCTATTTTACGCCTGAAGATTATGAAGGTTTAAAGAAGTTTTACAGCCAGATTATTGAAAAACAAACCGAAGCAATAGTTCTTTCCAAAATATAAAAAATGAATATACAGGACGCTCAAAAAGCTGTTGACGAATGGATAAATGAACACGGAGTACGTTATTTCAACGAGCTCACAAACATGGCGCAACTTACCGAAGAGGTTGGGGAGGTTGCCAGGATTATTGCCCGTCGTTATGGGGAGCAAAGTGAGAAAGAAAGTGATAAAAATAAAGACCTTGGAGAGGAATTGGCAGATGTTGTTTTTGTAATTTTATGCCTTGCAAATCAAACTGGCGTCGATCTTCAAAAAGCGTTCGATAAAAAATTGGATTTGAAGACAAGACGGGATCACGACAGGCACCACAATAATGAAAAGCTGAAGTAAATGGGGTTTAAGAGCATTGTCTCACAAAGGAAATACTGGAAGTCTGTAGTTGTACTGGGGCTAATATTTGCCATTCTTTACAATCTCATTTCAATTCTTTTTGAATATGGCGGTTTTGCTTTTGAAAATTATTACAACGATCATATTGCCGGGGACAAGTTGCTAAGGTATATTTTAGCCCAACTTGGAGCCGCTCTTTTTTATGGAGTTATAGTTGCTTATGGCCAGTTTAGATCGAAGGAAAAACGAGAAGAAAATTCCGATAACTGAATTATATGGAAATCAAAATATCACATTCTGAAAAAAGGCTTTTTGGAAAATTACAAATAACCGGTTCTAAAAGCGAATCCAACAGGCTTCTTATTCTTCAATCTTTATTTCCTTCACTGCAGGTAAAAAATCTGTCCAATAGTGATGATACCCAGGTGATGAAGAAGGCGCTTCAGTCTGAAGATGAGATCGTAGATATACATCATGCAGGTACTGCCATGCGGTTTTTAACAGCATATTTTGCAGCTAAAGAGGGCAGGGAAGTAGTACTCACAGGAAGTCCGCGCATGCAGGAGCGACCAGTTAAACTACTGGTTGAGGCACTTAAAAGTATAGGAGCAGATATTTCTTATGAAAAGGAGCAGGGTTTTCCTCCGCTAAGGATAAAAGGGAAAAAACTCGTTAAAGATGAGGTAGTGGTGCAGGCAAATATCAGCAGCCAGTACATTTCGGCGTTAATGTTAATTGCACCTTCACTTCCAAACGGACTACAGATCAAGCTGGATGGGCAAATTACCTCGGCACCGTACATTTCCATGACGCTGGAAATGTTGCAGCACGCCGGCATCAAAGGAGAGTTTAAGAATAACAGAATCAAAATTGAACCTGTAGAAAGCCTGCCTTCGAAAACGATCAATATCGAATCGGACTGGAGTTCAGCCTCTTATTTTTACAGTATCGCTGCCATTTGTGATGAGGCAGAGCTAAAATTATCCAATTATCGTAAAACCAGCCTCCAGGGCGATTCGTGTTTGGCAAAAATATATAGCCAGTTGGGAGTGGAAACAGAATATGAAAAGGATTCCATTATTCTGAAGAAAAAGCCCTGTAAAAAGCCTAAGAGGATCACTGAAGATCTTCAGAATTCACCGGATATTGCTCAGACAATTGCTGTAACCTGTCTAGCTTTGGGAATTGAATGTCAGTTAACCGGTTTACATACGCTGAAGATCAAAGAAACCGATAGATTAGTCGCTTTAAAGAACGAAATTGAAAAATTTGGGGCAAAGGTGGACATTACGAACGACAGTCTAAGGCTGCATCCGGTAAAAACGTTCAATGAAGGGGCTTCTGTGGCTACTTATAACGATCACAGGATGGCAATGGCATTTGCGCCGCTTGCTCTTAAAGTGCCGTTTAAAGTTGAAGACGCTATGGTAGTTTCAAAATCCTATCCAGATTTTTGGGAAGATCTGGAAAGCCTGGGATTTTATGTACAAAGAGAAGGCTGAAAAATGCCAATTTTCGACCTGTAGTTCCGCCACGAATTCACGAATAATCTCAAGTGTGTCCGCAGAAGGTCCTTTCAGTGATTCTTCTGATTCTTGTCTCCTGTTTCATGGTTCAATTTAAGATGAACGCTCCAAAATGGCAATTATCGGCCTTGAGGAGGTACTGGTTCTTCAGAAAAACCCTGAAGTTCTTTTGTTATTCACAATGGAAATTAAGAAGGGCTGAAAAATGCTGATTTTCGACCTATATATTTTTCAGGAGCAGGTTGTAAAATCTCAAATGGAATCTTTTGTCACGAATTTCTGCTGAAATTCATAAGTTGTGATGGTTTTTCACGCATCCTGGTTCTTGTCTCCTGTTTCATGGTTCAATTTAAGATGAACGCTCCAAAATGGCAATTATCGGCCTTGAGGAGGTACTGGTTCTTCAGAAAAACCCTGAAGTTCTTTTGTTATTCACAATGGAAATTAAGAAGGGCTGAAAAATGCTGATTTTCGACCTATATATTTTTCAGGAGTAGATTGTAAAATCTCAAATGGAATCTTTTGTCACGAATTTCTGCTGAAATTCATAAGTTGTAATGGTTTTTCACACATCCTGGTTCTTGTCTCCTGTCTCCTGTTTCCTGTTTCCTGTTTCCTGTTTCAATTTAAGAATAGCCTTCAAAACGGCAATTTTCGGCACTATTTCCTTCCGAAGAAATCATTTTTTAAATAAAGTGCTATTTACTTGACAACCCCTATGTTGAGGTTGTATATTTGCCCCCTTTAAAAATTCAACTATGGGAATGAAACTTTCACACTTCAATTTTGAACTTCCAAAAGAACTTTTGGCTGAATATCCTTCAGAAAACAGGGATGAGGCAAAGCTAATGGTGCTAAACAGGAAGGATCAAACTATTGAACACAGGCAATTTAAGGACCTGATAGAGTATTTTGATCCGCAGGATGTAATGGTACTTAACAATACCAAAGTGTTTCCTGCAAGGCTTTTTGGAAACAAGGAAAAAACCGGAGCCAGGATCGAAGTGTTCCTTTTAAGGGAGTTAAATCCTGAAACCAAGCTTTGGGATGTGTTGGTGGACCCGGCAAGAAAAATTAGGATCGGGAACAAGTTATATTTTGGCGATGACGAAAGTCTTGTTGCAGAAGTTATCGATAATACAACTTCCAGGGGTCGTACATTGAGGTTTTTGTATGACGGTTCTTATATAGACTTCAGAAAAAAATTAAATGAATTGGGGGAAACTCCGCTTCCAAAGTATATCAAACGAGAGGTAGAAGCTTCAGATGAGGAGCGTTACCAGACGATATATGCGAAAAAAGAAGGTGCTGTTGCGGCACCTACTGCAGGATTACACTTTTCTAAGCACCTGTTAAAGCGTCTTGAAATTAAAGGAATCGATTTTGCTGAAGTTACCCTTCATGTTGGATTGGGGACTTTTAGTCCGGTGGAAGTGGAAGATCTTTCCAAGCACAAAATGGACAGCGAAGAAGCTTTTATTGAAGGTCCGGCAGTGGAAACAATTAATAAGGCGAAAACGGAAAGACGTAAAGTTTGTGCTGTTGGAACGACAGTAATGCGCGCTTTGGAAAGCTCGGTTTCTTCGAATCTTACGCTTAATGAGTTTGGAGGCTGGACCAATAAATTTATTTTCCCTCCTTACGATTTTAGTATTGCTAATTGTATGATTACTAACTTCCATACTCCAAAATCTACGCTTTTAATGATGGTTTCTGCATTTGCAGGACACGATTTTATGAAAAGAGCTTATGATGAGGCTGTAAAGGAAGGATATAAATTCTATACTTACGGAGATGCTATGTTGATTTTATAGCCTCTTAAATAATAATTTGAAAAAGACCCCACAGGTTTCTGAAACCTGTGGGGTCTTTTGTATTTTTGCAGCGTGAAAAACGAAAAGAAAGATATACGGGCTTTAACCAAAAAGCAACTTCAGGAATTCTTTGTCTCCCAGGGAGATAAATCCTTTAGAGGGAGCCAGGTTTATGAGTGGTTATGGAACAAAAGTGCCCATACTTTTGAAGAAATGACCAACATTTCCAAAGAGACCCGTGAGATGCTGAAGGAGAATTTTGTTATTAATCACATTAGGGTGGACCAGATGCAGCGCAGCAGCGATGGCACGATTAAAAATGCCGTAAAGTTGCACGACAGCCTCACTGTGGAGTCTGTGCTCATCCCTACGCCTAAACGTACTACTGCCTGTGTTTCTTCTCAAGTTGGTTGTAGTCTTGATTGCCAGTTTTGTGCAACGGCCAAATTAAAAAGAATGCGCAACCTCAATCCTGACGAAATCTATGATCAGGTAGTTGCCATAGATAACGAAAGCCGGCTTTACTTCGATAAACCGCTTTCTAACATTGTTTTTATGGGAATGGGCGAGCCTTTGATGAATTACAACAACGTGATGAAAGCTGTTGAGAAAATCACTTCTAAGGAAGGATTGGGAATGTCTCCTAAAAGAATTACCATTTCAACTTCTGGCGTTCCAAAAATGATTAAAAAACTTGCTGATGATGAAGCGAAAATTAAACTTGCAGTTTCATTACATTCGGCAATAGATGAGGTGCGGACGAAGATTATGCCTTTTAACGAAACTTTTCCGCTGAAAGATTTAAAAGAGTCTTTGGAATACTGGTACGCTAAGACGAAGAGCAGAATTACATATGAATATATCGTTTGGAAGGATATTAATGATAATCGCGTAGCGGCCCAGGCATTGGTGGATTTTTGTAAAGCGGTTCCCTGTAAGGTAAATTTGATTGAGTATAATCCTATAGATGACGGACATTTCCAGCAAGCATCTGCTGAGGCTACTACTATGTATCAGCACATGCTCGAAAGAAACGGAATTACCGTTACCGTAAGGCGTTCCAGGGGTAAAGACATAGATGCAGCCTGTGGTCAGCTCGCAAATAAATCGGCTTAATCTACGGGGACTAAAAGCAGCAGGATTTCCGCATAAAAAGTTATCTTTGCTCCCTGCTTTATGAAGGTAATTTCCCAAATAAAACTTCCGGTGGAAAAGGAGATGGAACTTTTTGAAAAAAAGTTCTTTCAGTCCATGTCTTCAAATGTAGCACTTCTTAACAGGATTACACACTACATCGTAAATCGTAAAGGCAAGCAGATGCGGCCTATGTTTGTGTTCCTCGTAGCTAAGATGGTTTCCGGCGGCACTGTTAACGAACGGACATATCGCGGTGCTTCAGTAATAGAACTTATACATACCGCCACACTGGTTCACGATGATGTTGTGGATGATTCTAACCGAAGGCGGGGTTTTTTCAGTATTAATGCGTTGTGGAAGAATAAAATTGCGGTTTTAGTTGGCGATTATCTGCTCTCCAAAGGATTACTGTTGTCTATAGATAATAATGATTTTGACCTTTTGAAGATAATTTCGGTTGCGGTAAGAGAGATGAGTGAAGGCGAATTGCTGCAGATTGAAAAGGCAAGACGATTAGATATTACAGAAGAAGTTTATTACGAAATTATTCGGCAGAAGACAGCTACTTTAATTGCAGCTTGTTGTAGTCTTGGCGCTGCTTCTGTAAAACCTGATTCTGACGATATGATTAAGATGCGCAGATTCGGGGAGCTTATAGGAATGGCTTTCCAGATTAAGGATGATTTATTCGATTATGGAGAAGCTCAAATTGGTAAGCCTACCGGGATAGATATTAAAGAGCAAAAGATGACGTTGCCTCTTATTTATACCCTAAATAATTGCTCGAGTAAAGAGAAATCCTGGCTTATCAATTCAGTCAAAAGGCACAATAAAGATAAAAAGCGGGTAAAAGAAGTTATAGAATTTGTTAAAACCAGCGGAGGTCTGGAATATGCTGAACAAAAGATGACAGAATTCCAGCAGGAAGCGTTATTGATTCTCGAAGAGTACCCACCCTCCACTTACCGGGATTCACTTGAGCTAATGGTGAATTACGTGATAGAACGAAAAAAGTAGGGTAGCAAATGTCGTTTATTCGACTTCGTTTTCATGGCGTTCCAATTCCTGAAGTTCCTCCTCTACTTTATTATCAATTTTCTCTGCGCCTTCTTTAAGTTTACGTCCGGCTTCACGTGTATTTTCTTCTATATCTTCACCTATGGCTTCAACCGCTTCTTCGGTCTTCTCCTGTGTACTTTCACGACAGGAATATAAAAAGCAGGACACGGCTACTATAAAAACTAAAACTACTTTTTTCATTGTTGTGATTATATTAAAAGTAAAAAGCCATTCCGAAATCAGAATGGCTTTAGAAAATATTAGTTCAAACGATGATTACATCTCGTCAGTTCCTTCTACTTCTGCTTCTACTTCGTTACCAGCTTCCTCGGTAGCATTCTCGATGTCTTCACCAGCTTCTTCAGCAGACTCTTCGATGTCGTTACCGATTTCTTCCATATCGTTTTCTACATTTTCTTCTGTAGTTTCTCTACAAGAATAGATAGAAAGAGACATTGTTGCTACCGCGAATAATAAAAATAATTTTCTCATTGTAATATTTGTTTAATTAGTTGAAGCAACAAATTTAAACTATTTTTTAATTATGCAATAGGCTCTTTTCACTTAAATATTTCCAGTACCGTCTGGGAACATGTTGCAGGTGAAGCTTAGTGTTTTTTCTTGATGCAATGTTGGTACTTGTAAAATATTGTTGCCACAACTGTTGAAACTCTATCTCTTTAGGATCTAAAGCCTTGCCATTACTGGTGTTTATGTAAATATCCTGATTAAATTGTAAGGCTATTTGATTAACTTCCTGAAGATCATAATATAACCCGTATTTTCTTGCGATGTCGTAAATAATCCATGCCTGATCGGCATATCTTTTTTTAAAATGTTCCTGGATAAGAGGCAAAACATTGAAATCAGGTTCAATACAGGCAAAATATATTTGATCCTTAGTCAGCTTAAAACGTATAAAAGCCTCCATACGATGTTTTTCTCTGCCGACTTTTTTAGCTGTCTGAGCAATTTTTAAAACTTGTGGATTACTATAATCGGAATCAATTTGATGTTTGCTTTTAAAAACATACTGCAGGTATTTCAGCATAGTAAGCTCAATTCCTGGTTCTTCACTAAGGAATGCCCGGTAGAGATTCCTTCTTCCGGCGGCTGAACATCTTTCTTTTATAGCCAAAGCAACCCTTGCGGCTTTAGCTTCATCTGTAATGATATTTTGTAGTTGGCTGAACAATAATTCTGTTGCCCTTTGCTCCTGTTGAATGTCCACCACTTCAAGTTTTTCTTCATACGTGGTAAAGACACATGTAAGAAATCCCGTAAAAGTTCCATCATAGCTTAATATAGTTTTCATGAGTCGAAAATTGACAATTGCGGACTATAATTCTTTTTAAATTTGCTACTCGAGGTTTTGAGTATTAAACTTTTAATTTTTTCTGAAGAAAGATCTTTCGTCTCCCACCCATGTGAATTACATATAATAAAGAATTTTGCGCGATTGAAGGCAATTCCAATATTTTTAAGATGTTCCCAATTGAGGCAGCGATGTTTACGGGCATTAATAATTTTATGAACCGACTTTAACCCGATTCCCGGGACGCGTGCCAGCAGTTGTTTTTCAGCTTTATTTATATCTACAGGAAAAAGGTGCATGTTGCGAAGCGCCCAGCTTAATTTGGGATCAATATCTGTATCTAAATTTTTATGTTCTTCATTTAGTAGTTCTCTTATGTCAAAGCCGTAAAAGCGAAGCAGCCAATCTGTTTGATAAAGACGGTTCTCCCGCAACATGGGAACGGCAGAGGTGAGAGCTGGCAGTCGGGGATCGCTGGTAACCGGCACATAACCTGAATAATAAACCCTTTTCATTTCGTATTTTTTGTAAAAGTAAGTGGCGGTGTACATGATGTCCCTGTCTGTCTCTCCTGTGGCTCCAACAATCATCTGAGTGCTTTGTCCTGCAGGAGCGTATTTTGGTGTGGATTTTAAGATATTACTCTCTTCACGATTTTTTGTAATTTCATTTTTCACCTTGCGCATGGGTTTCATGAAATCTTCATGTTTTTTATCTGGAGCCAAAAGTTTTAGGCCGGAAACAGTAGGTATTTCAATGTTAACGCTTAGCCTGTCTGCATATAATCCGGCTTCCTGCATAAGCTCATCACTTGCTCCAGGTATGGATTTCAGATGAATGTATCCGTTAAAATTTTCTTCTAATCGAAGCTTTTTAGCAACCAAAATAAGGCGTTCCATAGTATAATCAGCATCTTTAAAAATTCCTGAACTAAGAAATAGACCTTCAATATAATTGCGTCGGTAGAAATTAATAGTAAGATCTACTACTTCCTGCACTTTAAAGGCGGCACGTTTTATATCATTGCTTTTACGGGTGACGCAATAAGCACAATCAAAAATGCAATGGTTAGTAAGAAGAATTTTGAGCAGAGAAACACACCTCCCATCTTCTGTATAGCTATGGCAAATTCCCATTCCTGAAGAATCTCCGAGCCCCTTTCCTCTGTTTTTACGATTACTTCCACTGCTGGAGCAGGAGACGTCATACTTAGCCGCATCTGCAAGGATGGACAATTTTTCCTTAATCCTATCGAAATTCATTTCTCATAGCAATTTTATCAAAAATAGGAATAAATCCAATATAATGGAAATAATCCTCCTAATAAAAAAGAGCGATATGAACTCATTCAGGATTTACTATAGTGGTCAAAAAAGGAGGAGGGTTAAAATATTATACGCCAGGGAAATGATGACACTGTAGCAGGGCCGATAATGTGGAAAAACAGAGTGTCTCTTTAGAAGCAAAAAGTTAGGATGAAAAATTATACTGAACACGATCTGATTTTGGAATTGGATTTAAGTGGTGATTTTAAATATAATATTTTATCTTCGCACCCAGAAACGAGAAACAATGAGTCTACAGGATGAAGTAATGGTTGAGATGAAAGCGGCGATGCGGGCTAAAGATAGTACAAAACTGGAAGCTCTTAGAGCTGTGAAAAGTGCTATTCTTCTGGCGAATACTGATAGCGCTTCTAAGGATGGCCTAACCGAAGATGAAGAGCTTAAACTCTTGCAGAAACTTGTAAAGCAGCGTAAGGAAAGTGCTACTATTTACCGGGAGCAGGGAAGAGAAGATCTGGCTGAACCTGAAGAAAAGCAGGCAGAAGTAATTGAGAATTTTCTTCCAGAGCAAATGAGTGAAGCAGAAATTGAATTGAAAATAGAAGAGATTATTCAGAACACCAATGCGAGCGGAATGCAGGATATGGGAAAGGTGATGGGAATGGCTTCAAAAGAACTTGCAGGAAGGGCAGACGGTAGAACAATATCTGCGATTGTAAAGAGAAAACTTAGTAAATAAATTTAATCCTCACAGGAAAAATAACGGCCCCGTGGCGCAACTGAATAGCGCATCAGATTTCGGCTCTGAGGGTTGGGGGTTTGAATCCCTCCGGGGTCACCAAAGCTAATAACAATTAGCACCAAAACCACGCAAATCTTAGGATTAGCGTGGTTTTTAAGGTTTTAAGGATTCATTTAATTTGAATCAATTTGATTTAAAATGGGAACTAATAAGTTACCTCAAAATTTAAAAAGTTAGCATTGCTATCTTTCCAAAATAGCATCTACAGTTAATCAAGTATCCACTATTTGATTAGATCTAAGTTGGTTTCATGGTTTAAAACTAGATCCGGGACCTACCGTTGGTGAGGATATGCCATTTCCAATTTTGCATAGGGATTTTTTCTATCGACACGCTTATGACTGGATGAACTGGAGTATATAGGTTATCTCTTTAGTGAATCTCTGTTGTTGTAATATTGGACCGGTATCGTGAATTTTTGATCCTTGCTCGTAAACTTTTTCCTCTTGTACTTAATAATCCTCTTTTGCTTCATAGCTTTCGAAGCTACTTCTTAATAAGCTTAAAAATTTTTCGCCGGTACTGCTTTTTTTTGAAGCAGCCTTCGCTAAAGCAGTCTTTGTCCATTTCAGCTGTCAAATCCTTCCTACCCCACACATTTTTGTCCAGGGTATTATTAATTTCACAATTTTTTACAATCTATTTAAGAATTGTTGATTTTTATTTAACTTTAATTTTAAATTTAGTTAACTTTGAAACAGAAGGTAGTTTCGATTTAAGAAATTTTTTAATAATAATTGAAAAATTTGAAAACATTTTTTTTAATAAGAGCCTTGAAAAGCGGTGATGTAAAATCTCTGGAAAGGGTATATAAATTGTACTATTCGAAGCTATATAATTTTTCTCAACGCTTCCATTCCTCAACAATGGATTCTGACGATTTCGTACAACAAACTTTTCTTAAAGTTTGGGAGAATCGAAATCAGTTAAAAGATGATGTTACCCTGGATCAGCAGATTTTTGTGATATGTAAAAACCTGATATTAAATCATTTAAAAAGAGAATCGCGCATAATTTCAGAATTAAAAGAGGATTATCTTTCCCCAGAGCCACAGGATGAAAACATCTTTACCACTTTTAGCCTAAAACTTGATCGCTTGCATCGGATTATGGAGCGATTACCTTCCAAAAGGAAAAATGTTTTCATTCTTCACAAAATTGACAATTTAAGTTATACTGAAATCTCTCAAGCCCTTGGTATATCTAAGAAAACCATAGCTAACCATATATATCTTGCGCATAACTTTATTAAAGAAGAATTGCATAAATAATAATTTTAACATAATAAAATTAGGAACTTTTAAATACTCAATTGTTATAGTAATATAAATAGATATTTAAATAGGTGAAAAATAGAGAATTTAATAATAAAGATGTTGAGCGATTTTGGAACGCTTCTTATAGCGAATTACCCAAAGATCAGATAGAAGAATCCTGGCAAAAATTCAGCAGCGCAAATTCCCTTAAAGATAAATCTAGTTTTAGAAGGAATTATTATGGGGCCGGTATGGCTGCAGCTGTTCTGGTTTTACTTTTTTCAACCTATTATTATGTGGCTCTCTATAATCCTATTATACAGATTAATAATTACGGCTTACTGGATAAGCAAGTAAACTTACCTGACGGAAGTCTTGTGCTGCTAAAGGAAGGAGGGGAAATAAAGTATAAGGAGCATTTTAGTGCCAGAAAGGTTGAAATAAAGGGAGAAGCTTTTTTTGACGTAGTTAAGGATAGTTCAAGAGAGTTTAATGTGATTTCAGGTTCGACCACTACAAAAGTTTTGGGTACAAAGTTTTCCGTTTCGGAGAAGGGTTCTAAAGGTGTGGAAATTTCTCTTTATACTGGCAGAATAATGGTTAAGGTAAAAGGGCAGGCAGAATCCTGGGGGTTAATTCCGGGAGAGAGTTTGGCTTATCACCAGGGAATTACGAAAATCAGAAAATTTAATACCACGCTTTCATTTGCTCTCGGAAATAAATTTATTGATGTAAACAATATAGAACTGGAAGAACTTTTTGATTTTCTTGGTAGACGGTTCAATTATAAATTCTCTAATTCTGATCTCACGGAGAAAGAGCGGGTAACACTAAGAATAAACAAGGAAGATTCTTTAGCTGAAATATTACATCTATTGTCTATCATAAACAACATAAGTTATGAAATAAAAGAAGAAAAAAAGCAAGTAGAAATTAGCAGAAAATAAAAAGGGTTTCCACCGTCAAATAGAGAACCCTTTTATTAAAAAAAAAGAAGCACTACCGACTCTTACGTCGAATAGGACTTTACATTTTCAAATTTAAAGAATTTAAATATGAACAAACTATTAATTACATTATTTATTTATGTACCGCTCCTAATAAATCCTCAGGAAATATCTTTTAGCGCAGAAAATCCTGCCATAAAGGTTATAATAAATAAAATTGAAAGCCAAACGGACTTTAAATTTGCGTATGGCAGCGAAATCGATATAGTACAGGAACTGGTAGGTCAATATACTTTTAATAAGGAAAATATAGAAAAGGTAGTTCAGGAATTATCTGACAGGACTTCCTATACGTTTTCCATAATTAGAAACAATATTACAATAACTACCGATCCTGCTCCTGATGTTGTGCCTGAAAAAAAAGCTAATGTTAGGCAACCTTTTCAAATGCAGGTTGAAGGAAAGGTTACAGATGCGAATGGAATGCCGCTCCCAAGCGTCACGGTTCAGGAAAAGGGAACCAGTAACGGAGTCTTAACAGATTTCGATGGTAATTATTCTATTCAGGTAAGTTCAGTAAATTCAGTTCTATTATATACTTATGTTGGAATGCAACCTGAAGAGAGACTCGTGGATACAGAGAACATTATAAATGTTCAAATGCAGAATGATCTTGAGTCCTTGGATGAGGTAGTGGTTACCGCTTTGGGAGTTAAAAGAGAGGCTAGAAGTCTCGGGTATTCAGCAAGTACCGTAGATACAGAGGAATTGACTGCTCAAAGGAATGTAAATGTTGGTAATAATCTTGTCGGTAAGGTTGCAGGTCTTAATGTTACCACTCCTACTACAGGTCCGGCTGGAACTTCCAAAATCAGGATCCGGGGTCAATCTTCTTTTGGTGGAGATAATTCTCCTTTGATAATTGTGAATGGAGTGCCGATAAACAACTCTCCTGCAGGTGCTGCAAATGATAGCGGGGAAGGTTTTGCAGGTGAAGCAAATAGTGATTCAGGTGACGGTCTTCAAAGTATAAACCCTGAAGATATAGAATCTATGACAGTGCTGAAAGGGGCAGCGGCTGCAGCTCTTTATGGCTTTCGTGCAAAAGATGGTGCGATTATTATAACCACAAAATCTGGAGCGGGATCCACTGGAATTGGTGTTGAATTTAATTCAAGCTTTCAAGCTGATTATGCGCTTGATTTTACTGATTTCCAGTATGAGTATGGCCAGGGTGAAGGTGGTGTGAGACCCCAGAGTGTTGCAGAGGCTAGGAGCAGTGGAGTGTGGAGTTTTGGAGAAAGGTTTGATGGGGAGCCAACCTGGCAACTTGATGGGGAACAACATCCTTATCTTCCTCATAAAAACCGGATTGATACTTTTTATGATACAGGTATAACTTTAATGAATACTGTAGCTCTTTCGGGAGGAGATGAAAACGGAAGCTTTCGCCTTTCATTCTCCAATACTGATGTAGAAAGTATTGTCCCAAATTCCAGCTTTGATAAAAACACAATCAATATAGGAGTGAATTACAATTTAACAGATAAATTTTCTACCCAGCTTAATGCCAATTATTCCAATGAGGATAATTTAAATCCACCTGTTGTGGCTCAGCAGGATTATAATGTTAACCAGACACTTATGACATTGGCAAACAGTATCAATCCTGAGTGGATGGAAGATGTCTATGAGGATCCTGAAACAGGTGACGAAATTAATCCTGCCCGATTTAGGAACCGGACAAATATGTATTTTACAATGGCTAATCGTTTTGAGAACCGTAAGCGAGACCGTCTCTTCGGGAATGTTTCTTTACGTTATTTGTTTACTCCATGGCTTTATGCTCAGGGGCGTATTGGGCAGGATTATTTCTCTATCCAGCATGAGGTGAATCGGCCAACAGGAACGGCATTTCTTTCTCCGGCAGCTTCAGGATTCAATGGGAACTATTATCAGGATTCGGAACAATTTCGTGAGCTAAACATGGATTTTCTTATTGGTGCTGAAGGTGAATTAGGTGATTTTGGTTTTGATGCTCTTGTAGGGGCTAATAGACTCGATCAAACTGGTCAAACTTTAGGTACATCAGTTACAAATTTTTACGTTCGGGATTTATATACTATTAATAATGGTCAAATAAAAAATCCAAGTTATAGCTACTTTAAGAAAAGAGTAAATTCTATTTACGGAACCGCAGGAGCATCTTTTAGAAACCTCTTATTTATCAATTTCACCGGGCGTAACGACTGGTTTTCTACATTAAACCCTGATTCTAATAGTTACTTTTATCCTTCTGTGAGTTCCAGCTTTGTTTTTACTGAAGCTATGGGTGAGGGATCCCCAGATTGGTTGAGTTTTGGGAAATTAAGGGCTGCCTATGCGGAAGTAGGGGGTGATACAGACCCTTATGCCAATCAACTTTTTTATAATCTTCAGCCAAATGAATTTAATGGTACAGCTCTAGGAGGTATTCAAGGTAATATAAGTCCTAATCAAAATCTTCGCCCACTAAAAGTAAAAGAGGCTGAGGTGGGACTTAATCTAGGTCTTTTTAGTAATCGCGTAACCCTGGATATGGCCGTATATCGTAAAAATACAGAAGATGAAATTCTTGATGTAGATATTTCTGTGGCATCTGGTTTTGAGCAGACAAAGGTAAATGTAGGTAGGTTGAGAAACGAGGGGGTTGAGGCATTACTTTCTATCTCACCGGTACGTAATGACGACTTAAGATGGGAAACCTCTTTTAATTATGCTTACAACAAAAGTGAGGTGCTGGAGCTTGCGGAAAACCAGCAAAGGATAGATGTTGGTAATGCAGAGTTGATAGGTAATGTTTCTCATGAAGTTGGAATGCCTATGGCTTCCTTAAGAGGTAGGGATTATTTAAGAGATGAAGAGGGGAATATCATAACTGTGGAGGGACGTTTTCAGGCAGGAGATTTAATTACCTACGGTAGTGCCATACCAAAGCATGTAGGGGGTTGGATCAATAATATTAACTATAAGGGTTTTAGCTTCTTTAGCCAGGTAGATTTTAAGGCTGGTCATAAAATGCTCTCAAACTCTAATTTTAACTGGACGCGCCATGGATTGCATAAAATGTCTTTGGAAGGACGGGATGGTGGTGTAGTAATGGATGCTGTGAATCCCGATGGTACACCTAATACAACTCCGGTAGAAGCAGGCGTTTTTTGGAATGATTACAGAAGTAAGGGAATATCTACTCCGTTTGTATATGATGCTAGTTTTGTCAGGTGGAGAACGGTCTCTCTTGGATATGATTTCTCAGAAATGCTTGGTGAAAATAGTGTTGTCCAAACCTTAAATCTGCGGGTATTTGTAAACAATGTTTTGGTTATTTCAAAATCGACAGACAATCTTGATCCCGAAGCAGCTTTTTCGGCCTCCGATAACCTAACAGGATTAGAATATCATGGCTTACCAACTGCTCGTAGTTATGGATTAAATTTGAATATTAAGTTATAAATTAGGTTCATTAAATTTTAGAAATTATGAAAATTAATTATATAATCCCGTCTTTTTTAGCTATTTCATTGGGTTTAATTAGCTGTGATAAAGACTTTGAAGAAATAAATACAAATCCGATAGAGCCGGTTTCCTTGGATCCTGTTTATCAATTTTCCGACGCTCAACAGAGTTCCGCTATTCCCACATATCATTATCAGGGGGAAATTGTTCAACAAATTAATGTGCCTTATGGGGGTGTACTTGAAGGGGGTAATAGAAATTCTTATAATGATATTAATTCCAGCCTTGCGTTTACTGACCTTTATAACGGACCAATTAGGGAATTAGAAGATGTAATTCGAAAAACGCAAGATGATCCGGACAGGAGTAATCTCTACAACATGGCTCGTATAATGAGAGCTTATTGTTATCAATTTTTGGTTGATACTTATGGAGACGTTCCTTATACAAATGCAGCACAAGGCTTTACTCAACAAGAATATTTTCCTGTGTATGACGATCAAAGCGCAATCTATGAAGATGTTTTAAATGAATATGAACAAGCCGTAGAAGCTTTGGATCCTAATGGGGATATAGTAGGTGGAGATCTCTTTTATGATGGGGATATTTCTAAATGGAAAAAATTTGGTAATTCTCTCTTATTAAGAGCAGGAATGCGCTATACTGCCTTAAATGAAGATAAGGCTGCTGCAATAGTTCAAACTGCAGTGGATCCGTCAAGAGGTGGTGTGATGTCCTCTAATGACGACAACGCATATATACAATTTAATGCTACTTTCCCTAATGCCTCATCAAGTTTGTTATTAGGTGGTGAACGTGCTAATTATTATCTGGGAGAACCATTTGTTGAATATTTAAAAAATACCAATGATCCACGTTTGGAGTACATCGCTGTTCTTTATGAAAACCCTTCCAATACATTGTCTGGGGTTGGAGAGACAAATACCGATCCCGAAGATCAAATTGGAATGCCTTATGGTTATGACGAAAATAGCATAGAATCTGATCAAGACTTTCCTGGTAAGATTGGTACTGCATTTAAATATTCACAATTTAATCGAGCAACAGTTGCCCGGTTGGATGCGCCAGAATATCTTGTAACATACGCACAAACACAGCTGCTTTTGGCCGAAGCCAATCAGAGAGGATATATTTCAACAGGATCTGCTCAGGAACATTATGAAGCCGGCATAAAAGGGCACATGACGCAGACAGCGCTTTATGGGGAAACATTAAATATCACCTCTGAACAACAAGAGGCTTATCTACAGGGTCCTGAAGTTGCTTTTGATCCATCACGCGCTCTTGAACAAATTAACGAGCAATATTGGATTGCTTCTTTTCGTATTTGGCAAGAGGCATGGGCAAATTTTCGTAGAAGCGGATATCCGGACCTTGATCCAATTGACTTTCCGGGACAAGATCCTTCTGTTGATGATTTTATTCTTCGTTTGCCTTACCCGGTACGGGAACTATCTGTTAACCAATCCAATGTGGAAGCAGCTGCGGCCAATATTGGTGGTGATAATCTTGGAACGCCTGTTTTTTGGGATGTTCCAAATTAGAATTATAAATACTTCTCTAACATAATAATAAACAATAATCGATGAAAACTTTACTCCAAGAGCTTATTCTAAAGAACAAGCAAGATGAAAAAGCAAACACGGCCGCTAAATTGGCTGAAATTAATAACCCCTCTACAACTAGGGATCGACGAAACTTCTTGAAAAAAACTGCTTTGGGCGGTATATTTTTGACTTCTGGGCTTTCTTTTCAGGATACCATTGCCCAAACTACTTCAAAAGTTAGTCGTTCCTCAGCTCCTTCCGACCTTAAGATTACCGATATGCGTTATGCATTAACAGATGTCATGGGCGGCACTGCTATTATTCGTATAGATACAAATCAAGGTATATATGGTTGGGGGGAAGTAAGAGATGGAGCAGATGCTCGATATGCCTTGATGTTGAAAAGTAGAATCTTAGGAATGAACCCATGCAATGTGGAGAAGATTTTCAAAACTATTAAGCAGTTTGGAGGACAATCACGTGCAGCAGGTGGTGTATGTGCAGTTGAAATGGCTCTTTGGGATATTTGCGGTAAGGCTTATGATGTTCCTTGCTGGCAATTGTTGGGGGGGCAATATAGGGACAAGGTTCGTTTATATGCTGATACGCCTGAAGCTGATTCCCCGGAAGAACAACGAAGGTTGATTAAGAAGCGGGTTGAAGATGAGGGATATACCTGGCTAAAAATGGATGTTTCTATTGCAGATTTAGTCGATGTGCCAGGCGCATTGGTAAATGCTGAATTTTGGAAAAACGAAAGAGGACAGCTTGCCCAATGGGGTGACCAAAGAAATTATATGTCCTACGGTAATACGAGGCATCCATTTACTCAAGTACAAATAACAGAAAAAGGACTGGAACATTTACAGCAGGTAGTCGAGAATGTTAGAAATATGGTGGGATATGATATCCCCATATCTACAGATCATTATGGCCACTTTGATGTTAATAATCACATCCGGCTAGGTAAAGCATTGGAAAAATATAGACTTGCCTGGTTGGAAGATATGGCTCCATGGGATCATACAGAAGACTGGATAACCCTTACCCGGGCTCTAGAAACTCCTACTACTACCGGAGAGGATATATACCTACTAGAAAACTTCAAACCGTTAATTCATGCCAAGGCGGTTGATATTGTTCATCCAGATTTAGCATCATCAGGTGGTTTGTTGGAAACAAAGAGAATAGGGGATTATGCCGAGGAATATGGAATGGGAATGGCTATGCACCAGGCAGGTACGCCTGTCTCTTTTATGGCAAATGTTCATTGTGCCGCGGCAACTCAAAACTTTCTTTCCTTAGAACATCATTCAGTAGATGTTCCATGGTGGGAAGATTTGGTAACTATGACAGGTGGCGGTGAAATGATTACAAAAGGTTATGCTAATGTTCCTCCCACGGCTCCTGGATTGGGAATAGAATTAAACATGGATGTAGTAAAAGAACATCTGGATCCAAGAGATGATACGTTTTTTGCACCCACTCCGGAGTGGAATGAAGTACGTTCTCATGATAGGATATATAGCTAATCATAAATAGTGAAGTACAGCCTCCTTTAAAACTTGTTGCGATTCTGGATGGTAAGAACGTTTAAAGGAGGTTTTGTTAAACCTAATATTTTATTAATCAGGATATGAAGGAGAATCGAAGGAGTTTCTTAAAGAAGAGTGCCGGGCTCACAGCCACATTAGCTGTTAGCGGGGGGATTTTTACATCTTTTGGAAAGGACGCCAAAGTTGCAAGTACGAATAGAAAGCTAAATGGTATGGCCAAAGATGCCGGTATCAAATTTAGCAATGCCTATTTTGGTGGTCTTAAAAATGCTAAAAATCAGTACTTGATTAAGTTGGCCAGACAAATGGACGTGCTTGGAGCTGTTGCCGGTCTTGATCCGGGGGAAGCGGGAATGCCTAATGCAAACCCTTGGGATTACGAAGTAATAGCTGGGGTTAAACAAGCTTATAAGGACGTTGGATTGGATTATCATGTTGTAGAAGGGCCTCCTTCCCTGTATTCCAAAACTAAACTTGGTCTTAAAGGGAGAGATGAGGAAATAGCTAATTTTATTATTTTCATGAAAAACCTTAAGAGGGCTGGAATTGATGTAATTTGCTATAACTGGATGCCTGAAATAAGCTGGGCGCGAACAAATGTGGAACGCCCTGGTCGAGGCGGGGCTCTTGTGACAGCGTTTGATTATGATGAAATAGAACATAAACCTTTAACAGAATATGGTGATATTCCAGCAGAGAGATTATGGGGTACTCTTGAATATTTTTTAAAAGCCGTTGTGCCCGAAGCAGAAAAGATAGGAATGAAATTGGCATTACATCCTGATGATCCTCAGGTTCCTAAAATTCAAGGTATTCCACGCATTATGAATACTGTTGATAATTTTGATAAGATGTTAAAGATAGTACCAAGCGACTATAATGGGGTCACCATGTGCCAGGGTAATTTTTCTCTAATGGGTGCAGATGTACCAACCTTAATAAGAAGGTGGGGGAACGAGGGTAAAATACATTTTGTACATTTTAGGAATGTTGAGGAATTGAGCGGGGTTTTGCCTAGCACTAAATTCACTGAAACTTTCCACGACGAGGGAGACATAGATATGTACCAGGCTATGAAGGCTTACTATGATGTCGGATTTAAAGGTTCTATGAGACCGGATCACGTTCCTACTATGGCAGGAGAAGAAAATACAAGTCCCGGTTATATGGCCCTGGGAAATCTTTGGGCTTTAGGTTATATGCGCGGACTTGCGGAATCTGTTTCTAAGGAAGCGAAATAGTTGGTTCTCCATTTTTATACTACAGAAACAAAGACGAAAATTAACTCATTTAAATAACTATATTATGAATAAGAAGATTACGCTGCTTATTGCATTTTCTCTAACCTTTTTCTTTTCCGAGGCTCAACGCGTGGCATCATCACCCGAGTATATCAGGACCCTTACCTCTCAGTGGGAAGGAGAGCGATTTGAAGATGGGCGTCCTAAGGTTCCGGACCTGTATCTGGAACGTTTAGAGAATGCAACGCTGGAACAGATATGGGGTTATCTGGGACGCAGGGGATATAATAACCAGGTTGAACTCGACTGGGTGATTTTAAAGCCTGGTGAAACAATGGTGGGGCGCGTGGTAACAACCCAATTTATGCCTTCCAGACCAGATTTGGATAGTATTGTTAAAGCGCAGGGCAAGGCCGAAGGGCATTCTCAGCATGGGGGAATAAACATTTGGCCTATTGATATGCTAACTAAGGGCGATATTTATGTTGCAGATGGATATGGAAAAATTAAAGATGGTACCTTAATAGGGTCCAGTTTGGGAAACGCTATACATGGTAAAACGGGCAAAGGAGTTATTTTTAATGGTTCTGTTAGGGATATGCAAGAATTAAAAGCTACAGAGGGTTTTAACGCATGGGTAAAGGGGCACGATCCTTCCTATATTAAAAGTATGACACCAACCTCTATCAATGCCCCAATACGTATTGGTGAGGTCACTGTTTTTCCCGGAGATGTGGCATTTGCAAATGATTATGGGGTGGTATTTATTCCTGCTCACCTGGTGGAAGGACTTGTTACTGCTTCGGAATTGACGGGCTTGCGCGATGAATTTGAAAGACTGCTCTTGCAACAGGGAAATTATCCCTCGGGGGAAGTACATGGCGATTGGTCTGATGAAATTAAAAATGAATTTCGGGCATGGGTGGCTGATTATCCTAGGGAACTGGCTGTAACTAATGATCAAATAGAGGCTTACTTGGAAAAACAGGATTAGGCTCATACTAGTTTTTCCAATGCCTGTTTCAAGAACAAAATTAATCTGTTTAAAATTATTAATATGAAATTTAGAATTGCTCTGGTATTATCTTTTTTTATAAGTATCTGTTGTGCAGATTCTGTTTATGCACAAACTATTTCTGAGGAGGAACTTATTTTTCTTACTTCCAGTTGGGAAGGCGAAAGATTTCCCGATGGCCGCCCCAAAATTGGGGATGATCTGTTGGAAAGAGCCAAAAAAATAGGAATTGATGACGCCTGGACCGTACTGCATAATGAAGGCTATACTAATCAATTTGAAGGAAATTGGAAAATGGTCAAAGACGATGTGCCGGTTGTGGGTCGCGCCCTTACTGCTATGTTTATGCCAAGTAGACCAGATATTGAAGAGAACATAAAAAACAGAGGGATAAAATCCCGAGGTAGAAAAGGCAACACAAATTCATGGCCAATTGAAGAATTAACACAGGGAGATGTTTATGTGGCTGATGGCTATGGAAAAATAGATGCAGGAACACTTATGGGGGCTACCCTGGCAACGTCTATTTATAACAAATCGGGTAATGGCGTGGTCTTTAATGGTAGTTCAAGAGACCTGGAAGCAATAAGCGAGATTGAAGGCTTTAATGCTTTTGTACGAGATTTTCATCCTTCCTTTCTCGAGGAAATGGTCTTAATGGGGCTCAATACTCCTATACGCATGGGGGAAGCAATTGTGTTGCCAGGTGACTTGGTAATAGCAAAAAAAGAAGGTGTTCTTTTTGTTCCTGCTCATTTAGCTGAACAGGTAATCGCTACAGCCGAATTTGTAGCTCTTAAGGATCAGTTTGGATTTGAAATGGTGAAAACCAGACGTTATACCACTGGTGAAATTGATAGCCAGTGGGGTAATCAATTAAAATCTGACTTTCTGGATTGGTTAGAAAAACATCCTGAACTTGGATCTATGACCAGAGCAGAGCTGGATAAAGTTTTGAGCAAGAGAACCTGGTGATTTTTAAATTTTTAGTTTCTGATAAAGAGATTAAGCTGTGGTTGCTCTTAGCAATGCTTTGAGGGATCAAGGGTTTCAGTATTGTATTTAAATAAACCAGTTATTAATGTCGTTAGTATTCCCTTAAATGCTGGAGTAAAGCATATCGAATATCTAATTATTTCAGATCCTATAGATAATCCACTACCAAGGCGCTAATTAAATTAATACTTCATAAACGAGAAGCGAATTAATGAACAGAATTTTAATGAACAGAATTTTATTACCTCTGTCCCTAAGTCTGCTTTTTCTAATTGGGTGCAGAAATTCAGAAAGTTCAGGAACAATAGCCTCAATGGAAACTGGTGAGGATTATCCGGTTTATGGCGGGAACAAAGCAGGTAATCGATATTCTCCATTAGATCAGATAAATAGGAAAAATGTCCATAGGTTAGAAGTGGCATGGATGTATGATGCTACAGAGGCTTCGGGAGATAAAAGTCGGTCCGGTCAGATTCAGTGTCAGCCTATAGTGGTAAACGGAGTGCTTTTTGGAACCACCCCGGAGTTGAAGTTGTTTGCACTAAATGCTGGTACGGGAGATGAATTGTGGATATTTGAACCGGGAAATGAAGATGGGAGACATCATATTACCGCTAGCCGGGGTGTCGCTTACTGGGAAAGCGGCGAGGATAAACGTATCCTTTATACTGTGGGCGCCAAGCTCTTTAGTATCGATGCCCGCAGTGGTATACCGGATAATAACTTTGGCGAAAAAGGTATAGTGGATTTCCGGGAAGGGCTCTTATCAGAGAATTATGATCTGGACGAAGTAATTGTTAATGCTACCAGTCCCGGTGTTGTTTACGAAAATACTTTAGTTATTGGTTCTACTGTCTCAGAATCTGGTCATGCAGCTCCGGGGCACATTCGGGCATTTGATATCATCACGGGAGAACTAAAATGGATATTTCATACTATTCCAAAGCCGGGGGAAGTAGGATATGACACCTGGCCAAAAGATGCTTATAAGGAAGTAGGAGGAGCAAATAGCTGGAGTGGTATGTCGTTGGATGAAGAACGAGGTGTGGTATATTTGGGGACAGGCTCACCATCATCTGATTTTTATGGTGCAAAAAGGAAAGGTAAAAACCTGTTTGGTAATTGCGTTATTGCACTTGATGCTGAAACAGGGGAACTAAAATGGTATTATCAAACCATCCACCATGATCTTTGGGACAGGGATCTTCCCAGTCCTCCAAACCTTACGACAATAAATTATAATGGTCAAATGGTAGATGTGGTGGTCCAGGTAACTAAGGACGGGTTAATCTATGTATTAAACAGAGATACAGGAGAATCCCTTTTTCCAGTAGAAGAACGGCCTGTTCCAACTGAAGGTTTACCAGGTGAACATCCATATCCCACACAAAAATTTCCAGTTAAACCCGATCCTCTTTCCCACCAGGTTTTTACTGAAGATATTATTACCAATCTTTCTCCTGAATCTCATGCCTACATTAAGAATATCTACAATAAATATCAGACAGACCACAAATTTACCCCACCAAGTACAGAAGGTACTTTGGCTTTTGGCTACAGTGGGGGAGCAGAGTGGGGCGGAAATGCCATAGATCCAAGCGGTGTCCTTTACCAAAATTCTAATAATGACCCCTGGGTTCTTCAAATGATAGATACTTCAAGTATGAAGGCAGAATTTGCCTCGCTTACACATGGTAATGCCCTTTATTTGGAAAATTGTGCATCTTGTCATGGTAAAGATAGAAGAGGAAGTGGTTCTGAATTTCCAACGCTGGAAAATATTGCAGCGAAACTTTCTAAGGAAGAAATTAATGGAATTTTAGAGACCGGGAGCGGCAGGATGCCTTCCTTTCAGCATATTTCTGAACAGGACCGGGAAGCAATTGCTGGTTATTTATTAAACCTGAAGGAGCCTTCTTCTAAGGGGCATAGAGGAGCTTCTGAAATTAGCGTAGAGTTGGATAATTCAGGATCAGCTGATAAAAAGAAATTTGGATTTCCGGCGAAATATGTCATAAAATTCTGGAAAAAGTTAACAGACCAAGAGGGCTACCCGGGAATTAAGCCACCTTGGGGAACACTAAATGCGATTGATTTAGGTACAGGTGAATATTTGTGGAGGGTACCATTGGGAGAATATCCTAAACTCACTGAAAGAGGCATACCTGTTACTGGAACTGAAAATTACGGAGGACCTGTGGCGACAGCCGGGGGCCTTGTGTTTATAGCGGCTACTAAAGATGAAAGGATTCGGGCTTTTGATAAGAATACAGGTAAGGTGTTATGGGAGCATCAGCTTCCTGCAGGTGGTTTTGCTACTCCAATTACTTACCAAGTTGATGGGAAACAATATGTAGTAATAGCCGCAGGTGGAGGTAGAGGACAAAAACCAGGCGGGGATTACGTAGCCTTTTCTCTTAAAGACTAAATAAAGAGTTTTACCTCAATCAACATTTGGTTTATGGTAAAGAAAACTTAGTAGATAATAATAATTTAAAAGGAAGTTTTTTATGAAAAATTTTAAAAATTGGATGCTGTTAGTTTCATTAATTGGTTTTATCGCCTGTAACCAATCTGGAAGTAGTTCCTCAGGTGATAACAAAGCCGAAGACGTAGATTCATCTACCGCAAATGAAACCTCCGCATCTGCGGAAACAGAAGTAGCTTCAGCTGTAGAAGCCTTAAATATGGCAATTATTGATCCTGAAGAGTCTGTTCTCGATACGCTGATCTCAGATAAAATTACTTATGGACATTCGAGCGGACTTGTTCAAAATAAAGAAGAATTTATTGATGATCTGGTAAATGGAGATTTCAATTTTTCCTCGGTAGATGTATCCGATCAAAATATACATATAGAGGACGAAACGGCTATAGTAAGGCATGTATTTTCAGCAAAAGCGACAAATGCCGGTGACCCTGTAGACGTTAGGATTGGAAACGTCCTGGTGTATGTCAAACAGGGTGACCATTGGAAGCTTCTTGCCAGACAAGCATTTAAATTATAGATATTATATAAAACCTTTTCATGAAACAGTTGAACATTTATTCCATTTCGTTAATTATAGCTGGCATTTTACTTTTTACTGCCATTGGTTTTCTTATTACAGATTATCTGGAATATGCCGGGCCGGTACTCGTAGCATTTTTTGCCGCTTTGGCTTTGGGGTTTAGAGGGTATGAGCAGTTAAAAGGATTTGTATTTACCACCATGATTTTCGCAGCTGTTACCATGTCCATGTTTTATCCACAATATTTTGTGGAAATAGGTGGATTCGAATTAACAATGTTAATTACGCCACTCATTCAAATTATCATGTTCGGAATGGGGACCTCTATGAGCGCCAAGGATTTTGTGGCCGTTGTTAAATCTCCCCGGGCCGTGGGTATAGGTATTTCAGCCCAAATGGTTATAATGCCCATTATGGGTTATGGTTTAGCAACGGTAAGTGATCTTCCTCCCGAGATTGCAGCAGGTATTGTATTAATAGGTTGCTCTCCAAGTGGAATGGCCTCTAATGTCATGGCTTATTTAGCAAATGCAAATTTAGCTCTTTCTATAACCATAACAGCTATTGCAACTCTCCTTGCACCTTTTGTTACACCTTTTTTAATGAGCTTTTTAGCTGGAGAATTTATTGAAATTGACACTTTAGCTATGATGTGGAGTATTGTTAAAATGATTTTAATACCTATTGGTGCAGGTTTACTCTTTAATCAGTTTTTTGGCGGAAAGGTTAAGTGGCTTGATCAGGCCATGCCAGTTATTTCTATGTTAGGCATAGGATTAATTATAGTTGTGATTACCGCTGCCGGGCGTGATAGCCTTTTAAACATAGGTGCGCTCCTGATAATTCTTGTACTGGTACACAATCTTTTTGGTTATACTTTGGGGTATTGGTACGCCCGGCTCTTTAAAATGACCGAACGGGATGCACGTACTATTGCTTTGGAAGTAGGTATGCAGAACGGTGGTCTTGCTTCGGGTATTGCCAACGAAATAGGTAAAATAGCAACTATGGGATTGGCACCAGCTGTATTTGGGCCTTTAATGAATATAACCGGTTCCATTTTGGCGTCCTACTGGCACAAGAAGGTTCCAAAAGGAGAAAATACCTATGCTCCTGTAGAAGGAAAAGTGGACCCGGAAGAAGATACAACCTTAACATAATAAAAGATTAACCCCCTTATTATAAACTTCAGGCTAATGTCTTGCCATGAGAACCCACAGGCAACATTGCTTTACGCAAGAAGATGTTGGCTTTTTTCAGCTTTGTTGCTTAGGCTCAAAGCTTAATCAACAGAGGTGAAAAAATATGCCAGGAAAAACTGATCGGAAGACATGAGAATATTACATTCTTTAAATTTTGAAAAAGTGGCCTTCACAGAATTACTCTTATATTAGGTCTCTAATCGTAAAAGACGAGAATGAGCTTTTTTAAAGTCAACATGCAAAAAATACTATTTTTATTAATAGTTTTCCCAATAGTTCAGGTTCAAACCTTATTTGCACAAGAACAAATACCTCATCTACAGAAAGTAGGGGACGAACAGCAATTGATAGTTAGCGGAAAGCCTTTTTTAATATTGGGAGGGGAGCTGGGAAATTCTACTGCGACTTCGATGGAGTCTATGGAGCCTGTATGGCCAAGACTGAACTCACTAAATTTGAACACCATTCTCGTGCCTGTTTACTGGGAACTTTTAGAACCCAAAGAAGGAGAATTTCAATATAAATTAGTAGAAGATTTAATAATTGAAGCCAGGAAGCACGATTTAAAATTAATCTTTCTTTGGTTTGGAGCATGGAAGAACAGCATGTCCAGTCACGCCCCCGCATGGGTAAAGCTGGACCAGCAGCGGTTCCCTCGTGCTAAAAGTGAATCGGGAGAAAGTCAGGAAATTCTCACCCCTTTTTCTGAAGAAACCTTAGAAGCAGAAATAAACGCTTACCGACATCTTATGCGACATATCAAAGGTGTGGATGCCGGGCACCAGACTGTAATTTTAATGCAACCGGAAAATGAAATTGGAATGTTGCCATCGGCACGAGATCATAGTCGCCTGGCAAACCGGAAATTTAAAGAGGAAGTTCCTGCTGATCTAATTCAATATTTTCAAAAAAATAAGTCTGAGTTAAACCCGGAATTTTTAGAAGTATGGAAGAAAAACGGATTCAAAACCGAAGGAAACTGGGCGGAAGTTTTCGGCAAAGGATTACACACAGATGAAATTTTTATGGCTTATTATTTTGCTAAATATACAAACCAGATTTCTGCTGCAGGGAAAGAAGAATATGCGTTGCCAACGTTTGTAAATGCCGCACTTAACCGGCCTGATGTTAAACCTGGGGATTACCCAAGTGCAGGACCCTTACCACACATTCTGGACGTGTGGAAAGCAGCTTCTCCAGAAATTGATTTCTATGCACCCGACTTCTATAATCCCCGGTTTAAGCACTGGAACGATTTGTATGTAAGGCAGGATAATCCGCTTTTTGTTCCCGAACATAGATTTGATAATACCGTGGCGGCAAAAGCGCTTTACACAATTGGTCATTATGAGGCGCTGGGATTCTCACCTTTTTCTATTGAACAAATACCGGGTGAGCCTTTAAGTCATAAAGAAAAGAAATTAGCTAAAGTTTATAAAGTTATTGACCAAATAAAGCCGCTCTTGGATAAGTACAGAGGACAGGGCAAAATTGAAGGGGTGTTATTGGATAAAGAAGTAAGTGAAGCAAAATTTGTGCTGGGCGACTATGAATTTACCGCTGAACATACTTTTAACCTGGGCTGGGAACCCGATGCTGCTTCTGAAGAGTGGGAACCTTCCGGAGCTATAATTATTCAAACTGGAGAAAACGAGTTTTATTTTGCTGGTTTTGGTGTTTCGCTTAAGATGAAGAACCTAAAAGATAAAAGTGGCAGGGTAGGCATCTTGAAAACTGATCTCGGTTGTTTTGAAGACGGTCAGTGGAAGGTTTATCGGCATTTAAATGGAGACCAGACGCACCAGGGAAGGCATATACGTTCTTTTGTAGATGATGTGTCCATCCAGCGGTTTGAGCTTTACAAATATGACTAATTAAAGCCTATCCCCTTTTTTGGCAGTTACCGATCTTTAGAATTTTACGGTTTAAGACTTTGTAGTACAGTGAGCAAAATATTTTAGCCGATTTTCTTTCAGTGCATAAAATTTTCTCCGAGAAGAAAATTAAACAACAGGATTCTATGAGCTACAGGAGAGCATGGAACATCCTGCCTTGTCATTAGCCCAATCCGGTCTCTTCTTAAAGAATTCATCATGATTTTTTGAATATGGCTCCTTCAGGGCTACTCTTAATTTTTCAAAAAGAGAGGATTCTCCTTTTTCCAGCTCCTCGATGGCCTGGTGCAACAGGTAATTCCGAAGAACAAACCTTGGATTTGCTTTTTCCATTCTTTCCCGTGATTCTTCTTCTGATATTGAATTCTGTTTTAGTCTGTCCTGATATTTTTGTATTAAATCAAAGAAGGATTTTCTTCCATTGCCCGTCGGAATCTCATAAAAGCTATCATTGAAATAATCCAGAATAGATTCTTCCTCAAGAAGATCCTTAGGAAGATAAGTGAGTAACTGATAAAAAATAGTCAAGTCTGGATTTAAAGAAGAGAGTACTTTTTCAAATTGAGCAACTAAAGTTCGATCGTCTTTTTCCACATTATCGAGTCCTAGTTTATTAGCCATCATCTCGTAGTATTTCCTCCAGAAGGTCTCTTCATAGGTTTGCATGGCTTCTTCTAGCTCATCAGGTCTTTCAAAAAGGGGAAGGAGTGCATTTCCTAGTTTTCCCAGGTTCCAGTAACCCACCGAAGGTTGATTCCCAAATGCATAGCGACGACCCGGAAGATCTGTGGTATTTGGAGTAAACCCGGGATTGTAATCATCTATAAACGAAAATGGACCGTAGTCTATAGTGAGACCGAGAATAGACATATTATCGGTATTCATCACTCCATGCACGAAGCCCACTCTTTGCCATTCGACCATAAGACTGGCTGTTTTTTGGATAACTTCTTTGTACCAGCTAATTATTCTGTTCTCTCCCGTAAGGTGAGGGTAGAATTCATCAATAGTCCAATTAACCAGCTTTTGAAGATTGTCTATTTCGTGCCTGGCGGCGAGAATTTCAAAATTCCCGAATCGCAGGAAAGATGGCGAAGTTCTCATTACTATTGCTCCGGGTTCATACTCAGGATTTCCGTTGTAGAACATGTCCCTTAGGATTTCTTCTCCGGAAGAAACAAGACTTAAAGCTCTTGTAGTGGGAACTCCCAGATGGTACATGGCTTCGCTCATCAGGTATTCTCTAACCGAAGATCTCAACACGGCCCTACCATCTGCTCTTCTTGAATAGGGTGTGGGACCAGCTCCTTTTAATTGAAGTTCCCAATTTTTTCCCTGACTTTCCCATTCTCCCAGGGTGATTGCCCTGCCATCTCCTAATTGTCCGGCCCAGTTTCCAAATTGATGACCTGCATAACAGGCTGCATAAGGTTGCATAGAGGTAGTCACTTTATTACCTGCAAGTACTGCCACATCTTCATCATCTGGTTCTGAAATTCCTAAATCCTGAGCAAGATCTTCTGTCCAGGCGAGGAGTTTTGGTTTGGGAACAGGAGAAGGATGAGCTTTGCTGTAAAGTACTCCCGGAGTTTGCCTGGGGGAAAGGTCACCACTTTCGTCTCCTTTAAACTTAGACACAAATTCGTTCTTGTAATTTTTCTTAATAAGGCTTTGCATATTTTTTCTTTTACGATAAGCAAGAGAAGGTTCTAAGCACAAGAACCAATTTTTCTTTTAAAATACTTATAATATATATAGGCAGCAATTTAAACTCGGGAAAATCTGCTTTTGGCATTGATCCATTTAGAACAACTTTTGCCTTGTATGAAGTTGCGCATAGTTAAGAAAAAGTTTTAGTTTTTAAGGGTGTTATTTCTTAATTAATTGAAAATTAGATAATTATATTTATTGTTTTCTTTTTTGTTATCATTCTTTTAATGATTGAAGTTAAACCTGACTAAAAAAGTTTTCCAATGGGAGCTTATGGGATATATTTATGTCATTAAACAAAACTTAATATATCATGGCTTCATATTTAAATAAGAACGAAATTCAAGATTCTCTTCGAATATTAATTAAACAGTATCTGCAGGATTGCAGGAAAAGTAACAAATTATCTCAGGACTTTATAACTCTTTTGGAACACAATTTCCTGGCGAAGTATGTAATTTTCAACAGGTCTGAGAAAACTATAGAAATTGGGATAGAAGACAGAAATGATACGTCTGAGGCGGCTTATCCTAAAATTCAGGTTTATAAATACAGGCTTGATGATGCTGAGGAAAGAATTGCAAGCTCTTGTGGAGATAAGGATGTTGACCTGGAATTTTATGGTAGGCTGATAAACAGGAATAATCTCCATTCAAATTCTGAGGTTGTTCTAATGAATTAATAACCTGTCTTATGTTTTCTGGTAAAGGTGGCTCTGCAAAAAGCTGCCTTTTTTGTTTGTTGAACTTTTAGTGGCGAAAACGATATTGTGAATAATATAATTGCGCTACCCGGAAAAATAGAATATGATATTTCTCGTCGCCTAATATTTATTGAATTAATTATTTGGTAATTAACATTTTATATTTGTATAGATCAATCTGTGACCTCAATGTTTTAATTATATTTGAGAAGATAGGATTAAGATATTTTCACCTTTTAAGTCCTAAATACGTTTTATTTCTATAATTTAACATTCTAGTAGTATTATGGTTTCTTATATTAAAACAGGGGAAGTTAAATCTTCACTTCAGGCTCTTGTAAAACAGCAAATAGGGGATTGTTCTCAAGGGAAAGAGCTTTCTCAGGATGTCGTGGAGCTCATTAAGCATAATTTTCTCGCCAAATTTGTTCATTACGATAATTACAAAAAAGTGCTGGAAGTAGGAGTTAACATGTCCTCACCAGATTCTATATATCCCAATATTACTGTACACATTATTCCGGAAAAAGAGGTGCTGAATTGGCTTGAGGATTCTTACAAAAGCAGGAAATGCGACCTCGAATTCTATGGGAGAATTTTAAGTGGCAGTACATCTTCAAAAGATTCCGATGTTGTTTTTATGTAAATGAATCCTCTGAACCTTCTTCTGAAGAAAATAGGATTTGTTGAATTTTCTGGAAAACATTCTTTATTTATAAGTTCCTTAACGGCCATTGCATATTCATTTCCATATTTTAAAAATAAAAAATTATGGAAAAGTACTCTAATCTTAATCAACAATATATCGGTGGTAACTGGCAGGAAGGAAATGATGATGCCAGTATCAAAAACATTAATCCATACGATAATTCGGAAATCAATATGATTAAGGGAGCCAATGCAGATGACGTAGATGCTGCACATGCTGCAGCAAAGAAAGCGGGCGAAGAATGGGGAAAGGCCCTTCCGCAGAAAAGGGCAGAAGTGATTCAAAAAGCAGTACAAATTCTCACCCAACGTCAGGAGGAAATTGTAGAATGGCTAATAAAAGAAGCCGGTAGTACCCGGGTAAAGGCGGAGACGGAAATCCAAATTACCCTTGGAATTATGAAAGAAGCTGCATCATTCCCTACAAGAATGCACGGCTTTATCTTCGACTCTATCACACCGGGAAAAGAAAGCAGGGCTTACAGAAAACCTTTGGGTGTGATAGGTATTATAAGTCCGTGGAATTTCCCTTTAAACCTTTCTATGCGTTCTATTGCTCCGGCCCTCGCTACTGGTAATGCCATTGTATTAAAGCCATCATCAGATACACCTGTAACGGGCGCAATTCTCCCGGCCAAAATTTTCGAAGAGGCAGGCTTGCCAAAAGGCGTTTTTAATGTGGTGATTGGAAAGGGGTCTTCTATAGGAGATCATTTTGTTTCTCATCCCGATTCTAAACTTATTTCCTTTACCGGTTCTACTCCTGTGGGAAAAAATATAGGCAAATTGGCAGGGGAAGCCATAAAGAAAACTTCTCTGGAGCTGGGTGGTAACAATGCGTTTGTTGTTCTGGACGATGCCAATATAGACGACGCTGTAGATGCAGCTGTTTTCGGAAAATTCATGCATCAGGGTCAGATTTGTATGTCGATAAACCGAATTATTGTCGACAATAAAGTTGCAGATGAATTTGTAGAGAAGTTTGTCGAAAAGACCAAACAACTTAAATTCGGAGATCCTTCAGACAAAGAAACTACTGTGGGTCCTTTAATAGATCACGATCAGGTAGAGCGAATTCTTAAAGATGTAAACGAAAGTACTAGTGATGGCGCAATCCTTAGAATTGGAGGCGAGGCCAAAGATAATGTCCTGGAGCCAACAATCCTCGATAATGTAAGGGATGATATGCCAATTGCCGATAATGAGATTTTTGGACCTGTAGCACCAATTATAAGGGTTTCTTCGGAAGAAGAAGCGCTAAAAATTGCAAATTCCAAAAAACATGGCTTAAGTGGAGCTGTATTTACTAAAAATATCACCCGCGGAGTAGCTTTTGCACGAAAAGTTGAAACCGGAATGATCCATGTGAACGATCAGACGGTAAATGATGAGCCAAATGCTCCTTTTGGAGGTGAAAAGGGCTCCGGTATTGGTCGTTTCAATGGGGATTTTGTGCTGGAAGAATTTACAAGGCTGCAATGGGTAACTGTGCAGCATGAGCCAAGGGATTTCACTCCTTTTGCATGATAACTGCCAAATTTAGGGCATCATCTTTTTCAAAGTGATGCCTAACTTTTTGTAACAATATTTTCCAGGATCATTTTTGCATGGACCCTCGAGTTTTCGATAAACCACTTATGTGTGTCTACACCACCGCAAACTACACCGGCCAGGTATATGTTGGAAACATTGGTTTCCATAGTATGTGGGTCGTAATTCGGTATTTTTTTACCATCATCAGATAACTCAATTCCCATATCCTGAAGAAATTTAAAGTTGGGACGATAACCGGTCATTAGTAAAACAAAGTCGTTTTCGATCACTTCTGTTCCTTGTGGAGTTTCGATCACCACCTCATTCTCCCTTATTTCTGTAAGTTTTGCATTAAAATGTGCTTTAATACTGCCTTCATTTATACGATTATCAATATCGGGCCTTACCCAATATTTAACCCGCCTTCCAATTTCAGGCTTTCTCACGATCATGGTGACCTCACCACCTTTTCTGTAAATTTCCAGCGTAGCATCTACAGCAGAATTACTGGCTCCCACCACGACGGTTTTTCTTGTTGCGTAGTAGTGCGGATCCCCGTAGTAATGAAACACCTTTGGCAGATCCTCTCCCGGGATATTTATTTTATTCGGAATATCGTAAAAACCCGTAGCTACAATCACATTCCGGGTTTGGTAAACAGCTTTTTGAGTTTCAACAATGATTTTTTTATCCTCCTGTTTTTCTACGGAAGCCACCTTTTCAAAAAGATTGATGTTTAATTGATTTGAAGTGGCGATCCTACGATAATATTCTAATGCTTCTGCTTTTCTTGGCTTGGGATTAGTACTTATAAACGGAATATTATCAAGTTCCAGCTTTTCTGAAGTAGAAAAGAAGGTCATATTTGTAGGGTAGTAATAAAGAGAATTTACCAGGCAGCCTTTTTCAAGGATCACGTAAGAGAGGTTCTTTTTCTCGGCTTCCAGTCCACAGGCTATACCTATAGGGCCTGCTCCAATTATTACTACATCGTAAGGTTTATCAGGAATTTGCAAGTTTTCTTAAATTTTGAATGGTATCTAAAGGATTTTCTGCTTTAAAAACAAAACTTCCTGCTACCAGGATATCAGCACCGGCTTTACAAAGTTCAGCAGCATTTTGGTCTGAAACACCTCCGTCAATTTCGATAAGCGTTTCAGCAGCATTTTGGATAATCAGCTCCTTGAGCTGCCTGATTTTTTTATGGGTGTTTTCTATAAAGCTTTGCCCTCCAAATCCGGGATTTACACTCATTATAAGCACTAAGTCGATATCATTTATAATATCTTTCAGCAAATCGATATTAGTATGGGGATTAATTGCAACACCGGCTTTCATTCCTTCAGATTTTATTACCTGCAACGTTCTGTGCAGGTGAGTACAGGCCTCAAAGTGTACCGTAAGATTGTGTGCACCAAGTCTCGCAAAATCTTTAATATACCTGTCGGGATCAACGATCATAAGGTGTACATCAAGAGTTTTTTTGGCATGCTTGTTAATGGCTTCCAATACCGGCATTCCGTAGGAAATATTCGGAACAAAAACGCCGTCCATAATATCGATATGAAACCAATCTGCCTCACTCGAATTTACCATTTCTATGTCCCGCTGAAGGTTACCAAAATCGGCAGCAAGAAGGGAAGGGGCAATTAGTTTAGGTGTCATAGCTATTTAAATTTATGCAAAAATAGAAATTATGATGGCATTGTGCGGAAGAAAAGAATTTATGATCAATTATTATGTCATTAATTCAAACCGGGAATGTCCGCCGCACCTACGCCATAACTTTACTAATTTTGAGCCATATTACTTTCCACGTTGGGATCGCCTTGTAGTTTAACCGAGAATACAGCGGAATTTACATCATCCGGTTGGTCCGTATCTGGTTGATAAGTGAAGTAAATAGAATGTTTATTTCCATCCCTTACCGGTTTTAAATCCATTTTAAGAGTAGACTGCGTTTCCCCTGATCCTGGTGTTATCATGCTACCTTTGCCCAACAATTCACCATCCGGCGAATCCAAATGGGCCTCAAGGTTAAATACAGGAATAATTTCACCTTGCCAGCCTAAATTAATAGTGGCTTTATTCACATTTGTTAAATCCATTTTAGGCAAGGCAAACCAACCTGCATTCTTTGGGGTCAATAGCAATTTTTGGCCATTATACTCCATTGTGGTGAAGCCATCGCTTTTTAATGTGTCGGAAACCATAAACGTGTTGCCTGGCATTATCATTTGAGTGGTTTCGGTAAGAGGGTTTATCCCTTTGGCACCTTTATCGGTATAGCTGGCTACTAAGACCAATGATTTTTGAGGGCCACTTTCTTCGGGATAAATAGTTCCATCTACAGGTAGCGATTTATTGTTTTGTTCTTCCTGGGTCAGTGAAAAGATATAATCCACAATTTGTTGAGTTTCTTTTTTACTGAGGTTGGGGTGTGCGGGCATCATAATTTCGCCCCATACACCACCGCCTCCGGCCATGATCTTCCGCTCCAGGTACGAATATACATTTTTATCATTTTTGTATCTTTCAGAAACTGCCATGTAAGATGGTCCTACCGAAGGTTCCTCTACCTTATGGCAGCTTTTGCAATCCAGAGTCTGGGTTAGGGTTTTGCCCATAATAGCCGAGTTCACTTCCTGGTGTCCCATCGCCATAGAGGCTTTATCAAGCCCTTCGGCATAATCGACTCCCACGTAAATATTTTGTTCATCAACATTGCTGCCGTCTTCATGATCCTTCACGCTCACCGAATAGCCTAATGGAACCCCGGGCATGTAAAAGGAGGTGTTACCTTGGGTAATGGCAATTTTCACTTCAGGCCGTGAATTTCCGGCAATCACCCTGGCTACTGTATTCTTTGTAGAGTCACCCTGACTATCTTTTGCGGTCACAGAAACTTGATATTCTCCTGCTTTGTTATATGTATATTGAACTTCAGGCACATTGGTTTCCATGGTTTCCCCATTCCCAAGATCCCATAGATATGTTATTTGATCATTTTCCCGATCGCGGGCATCCACGCTTGCTTTAATGCTAAGCGGAAGGCTGCCCGAAGTTTTATTAACTTTCATGTTGGTAAGCAGGGGAGGACGATTGCCCCCATTGTAATTAATAACCGCTAAGCCAGAGTCGTCGTTTTGTGCAAACCAGCCACTACCATACTCCAGTAGGTAGATGCGACCATCGGGTCCTACTTCCATATCAATTAGGTTATTCAGCTCAATATCTTCGGCAAAAGGCTCCATCTTGCTAAAATTACCTTCCTCATCAAAAGTCACCGCTTTCATCCAACCGCGTATCCATTCGTAAATAATTAATTTGCTATCGTAGTAATCTGGAAGCCGAGTTTCCTGGGGAAACATATCTGGATAATATACAGGACCCGCCATGGCATTCCTACCGCCTGAGCCGACTTCGGGAAAATCCGGGGAAGCGTCGTAAGGGTACCATATCATCGCTTTTTGTGCTGGCGGAAGATTGGTTAAACCGGTGTTGTTGCGCGAGTCGTTTACGAGATGATCGGGATCAAAGTGCTCTCCACTTTTTCCAGTGGCATAATCATAGTCAACATAAGGTTTGTTGTTTGCTATAACGAAAGGCCAGCCATAATTGCCTGCTCTTTTGGCCTGGTTTACCTCGTCATAACCTTTGGGTCCGCGGGTTTTTAAACTGTCTTCGCCTGCATCTGGTCCTACTTCTCCCCAGTAAAGGTTGCTGTTTTTCTGATCAACAGATATACGATAAGGGTTACGATGGCCCATAGTATATATTTCTGGCCTGGTTTTTTCCGTTCCTTCCGGGAAAAGGTTTCCGTTGGGAATATCATAGGTGCCGTCTTCATTTACCTTAATACGGATAATCTTACCGCGTAAATCATTGGTATTACCGGCAGTCCTGCGCGCATCAAATTGCCTATGGCCGGGAATATCATTTAGTGGCGCAAAACCATTACTCACAAATTTCACATCTTTTTCATTAAAAGGGGTTGAGTTATCCCCCGTAGAAAGAAATAAAAGGCCATCCGGCCCAAAGGCTATGGAGCCACCCGTATGGCAGCAAATCTCCCGCTGGGTCTCAATTTCCAAAATAACTTCCTCTGTATCTTTTTGAAGTTTGTCATCGGTGAATTTAAAACGGGACAGGCGGTTAGTCCAGTCGTCACCTGATGGACTATAATAGGTATAAATCCAATGATTTTCTTTAAAATTGGGATCTTTCTGCAATCCCATCACACCTTCTTCTGCATTCACCCCCGGAGTATTCAGGGTCTCGGAATAAACATCCAGCATGCCTACCTGGCTTAATGTGCCTGTTTTTTGCTTATATAGCATTAACTCACCGCGGCGCTGCGCCACAAGGATGTCCAGGTTAGGAAGGATGGTCATTTCCGTAGGTTCAAAAAATTCTCCCATTGAGAGTTCTTCTTTGGTAAAACGGTCTGCATCGGGTGGGAGCTGAGTCGTCGCTTTATCATAGTCAAGCAATTTATTGTCATTCATGGCATACTTGAGGCCACCCCATAAATGCTTTAGATAGTTTTCTTCGGAATAGCTTTCGTCGGTATGGCCTAACTCTGTATAAAATGCACGACCTCCATCATAATCGTGATACCAGCTCATGGGATGGTTTTTTCCGTTGGTTCCACCCTCGTATGTACTTTCGTCTATACCGATAAGTACGTTAATATCTGGATTGATGTTTTTGAAGTTATAAAGCTCATCTTCTCTGTGCCAAACATCCTCTTCGAAGAAAGAGGTAGCATCAAAATCTTTATTTTTTATAATAAAATCTGCTTCCTGTATAGCGGGATGGCTTACAAATTGCGCGCCTACCAGTTTGGTGTACCAGCCCCAATCATATTCAGTATCTGTAGCAGCATGAACCCCGACAAATCCACCGCCGGCCTGGATATAACGTTCCATCGCCGCTTCCTGACGGGCGTTAAGGACATTTCCCGTAGTGTTTAGAAAAACGATCGCAGCGTATTTTTTCAAGCTGTCATCTACAAAGCGTGAAGCATTTTCAGTAGTATCCACCTGAAAATTGTGCTCTTTCCCCAATTTTTGAAAGGCTTCAATCCCTTTGGGGATTGAGCTATGACGGAAGTTAGTAGTCTTCGAAAATACAAGTATGCGCGGTTCACCATCCCTTTTGTTGTTGCAACTGGAAAACAGGATTAATACAAAGGCAAGGCTAGAAAATAATTTTTTTTTCATTTTAAGGAAATACTGTAATGACTAAAGGTTTTATGTTATCATAACATCAACGGCTAAAAGTACATTTTTTTTAATTTTATATAAAAATTAATATTTAATTCCTTTTGGATTTCTCTACTTCACTGACTTCACTCTCCATCCATAATATTGATATAAAACCAATCTGCCTCGCTTATTTTACCGTTTAATACTTCGCTGGAGTTACCAGAATTCGCAGCAAGAAATGATGCGGAAATAATAGTGTTTATTAAATGTATTTAAGTGTAGGAATAAGAATAACTGGGTTAAACTTATTTTATGCCCTCTGTGAACTTATTTAAAATGTACCTGACGGAACCTTGAATAGAAGGGTTTAGAAGATCTATTTGAGAAAGATAAGTGTCTATTTGAGCAGCGTTGTAACTGTCGTCCAGGGAAATAAAATCCACTTCGTAATCATCAAACTGAATATTTGGTACTTTTTTCTGAAAAATAGTGATGACATTATGATGGCGTTGGTCAGCTTTTATTCTGCTAAATAAAGATTTTAATAAATTCTCCTCGCCCTCCAGGACCTGGAAAAAGTTTCCTTGAGAATATAAGAGTATCCCTGTTATATTATTATCGTTGTTCCAATTTTTACTGAAATCTAAAGCTTCCTGAATTTCTGTTTCTGAAAGCTCTGGATTAACAGTGCTTACATAGCTAATGGCATAGCGCATATGGGTTGTTAATTTGGTTAGACTTGATGCCAAAAATACCGAAAAATTAAGAACTGTTTATACCTTAATTTTGCCTTGATCGAGTTTATTTCTGCTTCAAATCATTAAAATGATCTGAAATCACCTTTTTTGCAGCATTAAATCCGCTCATCCCATGTACGCCACCACCCGGTGGAGTTGAAGAAGAGCAGATATAAATACTGGGATTAGGAGTCGAATATGGAGATATTTTTGCTATTGGCCGGGTAAAGAGCTGAGTGATATCTTGTTTTCCGCCATTGATATCCCCACCTATGATGTTGGGATTAAACACTTCCAGTTGATGAGTATTCATTGTAGATTTAGCAAGGATGCAACCTTTAAATCCGGGAGCGGCTCTTTCTATTTGGTCTTCTATTTGTTTTGTGAAATCTTTGGTGCTTCCATTTTCGACATGACAGTAAGCCCAGGCAGTGTGTTTGCCATCTGGGGCGCGGGTATTATCAAAAACTGAATGTTGTGCGATTAATACATAAGGAGTATCAGTCGCGCGATTGTTATGAACGGAATCTTCAGATTCTTCCATTTCCTTTTTTGTAAAACCGAGGTGTATTGTACCTGCTTTTCGGCATTTTTCGTTCGTAAAAGGAATAGGTTTGCTTAAAGCCCAGTCGATTTTAAAGACTCCTGCGCCATAGTTATAATTCCCCATTCTTTTACGGTACAGCGAAGGGAATTCGGTTCCTTTTATTTTTAAGAGTTGTTCCGGGGTAACATCAAAAAGATATGCTTTTGCTTTAGGAAGCTCATTTACATCCTCCACCTTTTTATTCAGAAAAATTTCACCTCCCATAGATTTATAGTAGGAGAGGAGCGCTTCTATAAATTTTCCGGCGCCACCTTTAGGGAACGGCCATCCAAATTTGTGTGCCATTGTGGTCAGCACAAGTCCGAAAGAGGCTGAAGCAATGGTGTTTAGTGGCAAAGTGGAATGAGCGGCAGAGCCATAGAAAAAGACTTTGCTTTTATCCTCTTTAAAATAATGGTTCACCAGCATTTTTGCAGATGGTAGTGCTTTTAATCCAAATTTCAGTAATTCAACGGGATGATCTGGAAATGACAATGGTCCCAGGAGGTTGTATTCCAATTGGGGCCATTTTTCCACAATAGGCTTGAAGAGTTTTTTATAGGAGTTTTCATCCTTATATAGCTGCGCAGCTGTCCTGTCAATATCCTGAAAACAAGCGAGGGCAGTACCATCATCAAATGGATGAGCATAAGGAATATCGGGATAGATCCATTCCAACCCATGTTCGTCAAGGGGCAGGGTTCTGAAAAAAGGAGAAGCAACGCCCATCGGCAAAATTGCAGAGCCAATATCGTGCTTAAAGCCCGGCAGTGTAACTTCTTCCGTTCGGGTGGAACCGCCAGGGGAAGAAGCCTGCTCAAAAATGGCAGTTTTTAGCCCCTTTTGTTGAAGATGAATGGCCGCAGCCAGCCCGTTGGAACCACTTCCAATTATAATCGCGTCATATTGTTGAGACATTATGGCAATTGATTTTTATCTAAATTAGCTAAATATTCTTTAAAGGTGATATTACCGTTTTTCTCGCCGATCATATCATTGGTAGTGACAAACTTAAAATAGTCCAGTTTCTCGTGAATATCTTCAAAGAAATCGGGAAGTTTCAAGCCGATATCTGCGATAACTTCAGGAACTTTTACAATTTTTCCGCCTATAGTTTCCTGGATCATTTCTGCCATTTCCAGTCGGGTATGGATTTCCGGTCCTCCCACTTCCGTTACTTCCGGCCCTTCATCCACATACCGACAAACCACCTTGGCGAGATCTGCATGATGAATACTATTGGTTTTGGCGCTTCCATCTCCAATGAGAGGAATCACTTTTCTTTTCGCCATTATCATCAAGTCATTAAGGCCGGAAAAGAATCCCACAGGACGTATAATCGTATAATCAAACCCTGAGCCGTGCAGCGCCTGTTCAAATAATTTATGTGAGCGTGCTACAGCAAAATCTTCCTCTACATCGGCTCCTTTTATAGAAGTATAAACGAACCTTTTTACGCCATTTTTCTCTGCATCACGCAGAATATTTCGATTGGATTCAAAATCAATCTTATAAAAAGATTTCTCATTGGGGGTAAAGAGGCTTACACTGTTTCCCAAAGCCGAAATCACGGTACCCACACCTTCTGTAATATTAGCAACTTCCTCGCTGTTGCTTGCATCGGCTTTCCAAATGTCGTTCGTGTACGGAATAAGTTTTTCTTTTCCTTCATCAGAACTGGTGAGGACGCGTATAGGCCGCCCCTGTGCATTCAGCACTTTTACTATCTCCAGTCCCAAAGAGCCAGATGCTCCTGCGACCAAAACTTTTTGCTGTTTTCCCATAAATTTTTTACAGAAAAAATACGCAGAATAAAGAGAAAAGCGATGAGCAGAAACAGGGATTAACAAAAGTTTAGTTTCTGTAAAAGTCTGCATAGGTTTTCAACCTCAGGCATAAAAAAAACCCCGGTCATCACTCCGGGGTCATTCATCAATCAAAAAACGAACAGTTATTTCTGCTCCGGTCATCACTCCGCAGCTAAACTGTTGTCATCTTAAATATCTTATCCTAAGTAAGTTTTCAAAATCTTACTTCTGGAAGTATGCTTCAATCGTCTGATTGCCTTTTCTTTAATCTGTCTAACTCTCTCACGTGTTAAATCAAAAGTCTCGCCAATTTCTTCAAGCGTCATTGGGTGTTGGTCTCCCAATCCAAAATAAAGACGAATTACATCTGCTTCACGCGGAGTCAATGTTTCCAAAGCACGCTCAATTTCAGTTCTAAGCGACTCATGCAGCAATTCTTTGTCAGGATTTGGAGATTCACCAGAACGTAATACATCGTAAAGGTTAGAATCTTCCCCTTCAACCAAAGGCGCATCCATAGATACGTGGCGCCCGGAATTCTTCATAGATTCCTTAACATCATTAATCGTCATGTCCAGTTCCTTGGCGATCTCTTCAGCACTAGGCGGGCGCTCGTGAGACTGCTCCAGGAAAGCAAAAGTTTTGTTGATCTTGTTAATAGATCCAATCTTGTTTAGCGGCAAACGCACAATACGCGATTGCTCTGCCAAAGCCTGTAAAATGGACTGACGGATCCACCATACAGCGTAGGAAATAAACTTAAAACCACGTGTTTCATCAAAACGTTTAGCAGCTTTAATAAGGCCTAAATTCCCTTCGTTAATTAAATCGGGAAGTGTTAAACCCTGATTTTGATATTGTTTTGCCACCGAAACCACAAAACGTAAATTCGCTTTGGTCAGTTTTTCCAAAGCACGGTCATCACCCGCTTTAATTCGCTGAGCCAATTCTACCTCTTCGTCGGCAGTAATTAAATCAACCTTACCAATTTCTTGCAAATACTTATCCAGCGAAGCAGTTTCACGGTTAGTAACCTGCTTCGTAATCTTAAGTTGTCTCATCTATCTTCTCCTTGGATTTATAATGTGAATAGCTCTTGTATTAGTTTATACGTAAAGAGTAGTCGGAATGTTACAAAAAACCTTAATTATTTTTATTTGGGCGTTGCCCTACGGGCCGGGCTTTCCGCTGCAAGTCCGCGCTCCTTCCAGTCGCGGCGGGCTTTTCGCTGCAATCCCTAACGCAAAAAAATGTATAAAGTGAAAGTAAAAAAGTTTAAGTTTAGACTTTAGACTGTAGTTCGTAGTTTGTAATTGGTGGCGGATTTTGGAATGTGAAGTTGGGAAATTGTGAGTTCAGTTTTCAGAAGCAGGTCGAAAATTGCCATTTTTCAGTCCTCATTCAAAATTAAGAATTCAAAATTCAGAATAATTTTATTTTCATCTTGCTTCCCGTTTCCTGCAGCGCAGCGGTCTATAATCTTTTTCAACCAATTTAATTTGTATAGGTCGAATATTTCCATTTTCCAGTGTCCATTCAAATTTCAGAATTCAACATTCAAAATAGTTTTATTTTCATCCTGTTTTCTGCAGCACAGCGGTCTTTAATTTTTTTCTGATCAAATAAATTCGTTTAGGCCGATAATTGCCATTTTAGAGTCACCATTTAAAATTCAACATTCAGAATAATTTTAATTTTATCTTACTTCCTGCTTCCTGCTTCCTGCTTCCTGTTTCCTGTTTCCTGTTTCCTGTTTCCTGCTTCCTGCAGCGCAGCGGTCTTTAATCCTTTTTTGCCAATTACATCATTTAGGCGATAAATGCCATTTTTCGGTCTTCATTCAAACTTCAGAATTCAAAATTCAAAATAACCTTTAGGAACAGGTCGATAATTGTCATTCTAAAAAACTTCATTTAAAGTCAATATTAAACCTTAAACATTGAACATTTGAAAGGTTTTAAATAAAAATGCCCCTGAATTTCTTCAGAGGCATTTATTATATAGGATTCAGAAGAAATTAATCGTCTTTTCTACGATCTCTTCCTCTGCTGCGATCATCGCGTCCGCGATTGTCACGTGAACCTCTGTTGTCACGACCTCTGTCATTGCGGTCGTTATCTCTTGGAGGTCTTGCCTGGTATCCTTCAGGTTTGTCAAGTAAAGCTTTACGCGATACTTTTTCCTTACGGGTCTTAGGATCAACTCCAAAATACTTAACGTCTATCACGTCGCCAAGGTTTACAACATCTGTTACGTTGTCTGTGCGATCCCATGCCAATTCAGAAATATGTAATAATACTTCGTTACCCGGAGCATCAATATATTCTACAACTGCACCAAAATCAAGGACTTTTATCACTTTTACTTCGTAAACGCTTCCTTTTTCAGGCTTAAATAAGATAGAGTCTATTTTTGCAAGTACTTTGTCTATTCCTTCCTGGTTGGTTCCAAGAATTTCAACAACTCCCTGCTCGTCTACTTCGTTAATTACAATTTCGGTTCCGGTAGATTTCTGAAGTTCCTGAATAACTTTTCCTCCAGGTCCAATAAGCGCTCCAATAAATTCGCCAGGTATAGTTCTGGTAATGATTTTTGGGGCATGAGCTTTTACATTTTCGTTTGGTTGAGAAATGCTTTCAGAAAGTTTATCAAGAATATGCAATCTTCCGGCTCTCGCTTGTTTTAAAGCTTTTACCAAAATTTCATAAGAAAGTCCTTTAACTTTAATATCCATCTGGCAGGCGGTAATTCCGTCTTCGGTACCGGTTACTTTAAAGTCCATGTCACCTAAAGCGTCCTCATCTCCTAAAATATCAGAAAGAACGGCATAGTCATCTCCCTGGGAAATTAATCCCATTGCGATTCCGGAAACCGGCTTTTTTAAATTGATTCCGGCGTCCATAAGTGCCATTGTTCCGGCACATACTGTTGCCATAGAAGAAGAACCGTTGGATTCTAAAACTTCAGAAACTACTCTTACAGTGTAAGGGCAATCTGCAGGAATCATATTTTTAAGTGCACGTTGTGCCAGGTTACCGTGTCCTATTTCCCTTCTTGAAGTTCCTCTTAAAGGATAGGCTTCTCCTGTGGAAAAGGGAGGAAAGTTATAGTGTAGGTAAAAAGTTTCTTCGCCCTGGTGTGTTGGAAGGTCTACCTGGTTAGCCTCTCTTGAAGTTCCCAGAGTTACTGTTGCCAGCGCCTGAGTTTCTCCTCTTGTGAAAATAGCCGAACCGTGTGTAGAAGGTAAATAATCAACTTCTGTCCAGATAGGACGAATTTCGTCAGTTTTTCTACCGTCTAAACGGATTCCTTCTTTTAGAGTCAGATCTCTTATAGCAGCTTTATGTGTTGCTTTAAAATACTTAGAGATAAGAGCTCCATTTTCTTCCTGTTCTTCTTCAGAAAATAGTGCTTTTACTTCTTCTTTTATTTCTGAAAATGCAGCGCTACGGTCATGTTTGGCTTTAGCTGCTTTAGCAGTATCGTAAATTTTCTGATAAGCAGCTTCGTGAATTTTCTGCTGAATGCTTTCGTCTTCTTTTGCAGTTTCGTATTCACGTGTTGCTTTCTTTCCGAAAGCTTCAGCAAGTCTTACCTGTGCCTCAACCTGAATTTTAATAGCTTCGTGAGCAAATTTAATAGCTTCTGCCATTTCTTCTTCGCTGCACTCCTTCATTTCGCCTTCTACCATCATTACAGAATCTGCAGAAGCACCAACAATCATATCGATGTCTGATTCTGCCAATTGTGAGCGGCTTGGGTTAATAACAAATTCACCGTTAATACGGGCAACTCTTGCTTCAGAAATAGGAGCCTCAAAAGGAATATCCGACAACTGAATAGCGGCGGATGCTGCCAAACCGGCCAAAGCATCTGGCATCACTTCTTCGTCATGAGACATTAGCTGAATCATCACCTGGGTCTCAAATTTATAATCTGAAGGGAATAAAGGTCTTAAAACCCGGTCTACTAATCTCATTACCAGAATTTCTTCTGTACTTGGTCGTGCTTCCCTTTTGAAAAAACCACCAGGATAACGTCCTGCGGCTGCGAATTTTTCACGATAATCTAATGTTAACGGGAAAAAATCCATAGTTGTTGGTGTGTGGGAAGATACTACAGTACAAAGAAGTACTGCATTTCCCATTCTTAGCTCAACCGACCCGTGGGCCTGCTTTGCTAATTTTCCGGTCTCGAGGGAGATAGTTCTACCGTCTCCTAAGTCGATAACCTCTTTAAATGTTTGTGGAATCATAATGTGTTTGAATTCTTAACCGGAATAGTTCCGGAATTATTTGTTAAACAATGGTCTCCGCCTTTGCCGGACGGCCGGTGTGTGTTGTTGTGTGTGAAGTAAGGTAGACCAATGAAAAACTACCTCTCGACGATGCTCGAGGTAACAATTTTTAATCTAAAAGCTAATTTACTTTTAAATATATAAAAAAGGGGGCATAAAGCCCCCTTGAAATTTATTTTCTTAATCCTAATTCTTTAATGATGGCTCGATATCTCATAATATCCTTCTTCATTAAGTAATCAAGTAAACTTCTTCTTTTACCAACCAGCATAACCAGTGAGCGTTCTGAATTGTAATCTTTACGATTTTTCTTCAGGTGCTCAGAAAGATGGGCAATTCTGTAAGTGAACAATGCAATCTGACCTTCTGCAGAACCCGTATCATTTTTCCCCTGACCGTGTTTAGCGAAGATTTCTTCTTTTTTTTCTTTGCTTAAATACATTCCAATATTAATTTTAATGATTTTTATGTATTGGCAGTTTTTCTACCAGGCGGCAAATATACTACTTTCTAAAGTAAAACCTACTGAGGGTGAGATTTTATTTTATGCTCTTACCGGTTGGTTCCCAATTAAATCCAGATAAAGATTTACCTGGTTTTTAAGTTCGGAACGCTTTACAATAAAATCAAGAAAACCATGTTCTTTTAAAAACTCTGCAGTCTGAAAATCTTTTGGAAGATCTTTTCCTGTAGTATCTTTTACCACTCTTGGTCCTGCAAAGCCAATTAATGCTCCGGGTTCAGAAATATTTATATCGCCTAACATGGCAAAAGATGCTGTGGTTCCACCAGTTGTAGGATCTGTTGCCAGTGAAATGTATGGAATTTTAGCGTCTGCAAGTTGTGCCAGCCTTACTGAAGTTTTGGCCATTTGCATTAATGAAAGTGCAGCTTCCATCATCCTGGCTCCTCCAGATTTTGAAATCATCATGAAAGGAATCCTGTTTTTTAAAGAATATTCTGCGGCACGGGCAATTTTTTCTCCAACCACAGATCCCATAGAGCCTCCTATAAACTGAAAGTCCATACACGCAATAACGAGGTCTTTACCTTTCGATTTTCCAACAGCAGTTCGAACAGCGTCTTTAAGTCCGGTTTTATCCTGGGCAGCTTTTAATCTCTCGGTATACTTCTTAGTGTCTGTAAATTCTAAAGGATCCTTGGAAGTAATATTCTTATCAAGTTCCTCAAATTCATTATCATCAAAAAGGATCTTAAAATATTCGTTGCTTCCAATCCTTACATGGTAACCATCCTCTGGACTTACATAAAAATTGCTTTCCAGTTGCTCTGCATCTACAATTTTACCTGTGGGTGATTTGTACCATAAACCTTTGGGTACATCTTTCTTGTCTTCTGTAGGGGTTTGAATCCCTTTTTGCGTTCTTTTAAACCAGGCCATAGCAATTAATTTTTATTTCTCCGGAACTACAAATTTCCACCGGAAAAAATTAATCAAAAAAATAGCTGAAGCAATTATATTTACTTCAGCTATTCTATGAAAATTCAGTTATAAAGTATTTACGTTGTTTAGATCTTCAAAGGCTTTCTTAAGACGGGCCTTAAAAGTAACCTCACCTTCACGAACCCACTTTCTTGGATCGTAATGTTTTTTGTTTGGTACATCAGATCCTTCAGGATTACCAATTTGAGCAGAAAGATAATCTTTTTTGCTGCTCATGTAATCGCGAATTCCTTCCAGATAAGCGTATTGAAGGTCAGTATCAATATTCATTTTAATAACACCGTACCCGATTCCTTCACGAATTTCTTCAACAGTAGAACCACTTCCCCCATGGAATACAAAATCGATATGGTTTTCTTTTAATCCGTGTTTTTTAGAAACAAATTCCTGAGAATTTTTAAGGATTATTGGGGTGAGTTTTACGTTTCCTGGTTTATACACTCCATGTACATTGCCAAAAGCGGCAGCAATGGTGAATTGCTCACTTACTTTGCTCAACTCTTCATAGGCAAATGCCACTTCTTCAGGTTGTGTATATAATTTTGAAGAGTCGATATCTGTATTGTCCACACCATCTTCTTCGCCTCCGGTTACACCAAGTTCGATTTCCAGTGTCATTCCCATCTTGCTCATTCTTTCAAGATACTCTTTACAAAGCTGAATGTTTTCTTCAATAGGCTCTTCAGAAAGATCGATCATATGGGAGCTGTAAAGTGGCTTTCCGAATTGTTCGAAATGTTTTTCACTGGCATCCAATAATCCATCAATCCATGGAAGAAGTTTTTTAGCACAGTGATCTGTATGAAGAATTACCGTTGCACCGTAAGCTTCTGCTAAAGCATGTATGTGTTGTGCACCTGCAACGCCACCGGCAATTGCAGCTTTCTCATTTTCGTTAGAGAGGCCTTTACCTGCGTTAAATTGTGCCCCGCCATTTGAGAACTGAATAATTACGGGTGAATTTAACTCTGCCGCTGTTTCCATTACGGCATTGGCGCTACTGGAACCAATCACGTTCACAGCAGGAAGAGCGAAGCCCTTTTCCTTGGCATATTTAAAGATTTCCTGTACTTCTTTTCCTGTGGCTACGCCGGGTTTAATGTTATGACTCATATTTTTAGTTAATTAGGCTTACAAAAATAAGAAAATTTGTTGGCTTAGAAAGGATAATTGATCCCCACATTGTATACAGCATGGTTAAAATTGTATTCTTTAAACCATCTATCTCCTGTGGGCTTAGCAGGGTCGTAGGTTTTGAAACCAACATCAAAACGTAAAACAAAGAAATTAAAATCGTATCTCAAGCCCATTCCGCTCCCAACGGCAATATCCTTTAAATCTGAAAACGAGGTAAAGGTTGAGGCTTCGTCTTCAACAATATCAAGGACATTCCAAATATTACCAATATCGACAAAAAAAGCGCTGTTCAGTGCACCGAAGAGATTGTAGCGATATTCCAGATTAAATGCAAGTTTCATGTTAGCCTCATTAAACTCGTTACGGCCACCACTGCTGCCCGGCCCGAGATCGTAAGCCTGCCATGCACGATTGTCGTTAGGTCCACCTGCAAAAAAACTTCTTGTGAAAGGAATGCTGTTGGCATTACCGTACGGAATAGCAATACCGGTAAACGCGCGGAAAGCAAAGATGTTATTACTTCCCAAATCCCAGTGTTTAATGAAATCAAATTCCGGTTTTACGTATTGGGAAAAAGCTACTCCCCATATTTCCTGATTTCCACTTGAGTTTTGTTCGAAATTGGCAACTTCTGAAAGTGCTGATAAGGCATTACCCGCAATTTCTATTTTAAACCTGAACCGCGTGAACTCCTCGTCGTACAAATTATCTTTGGTGTTCCACAAATAAGTGTAATTAGAAGCTAAGATCAAATTATTCTCGGTCAACCTGTTTTTACGCTCTCTGATATTAATTACATTTTGCCGCTGGTCAGGAGCAAGGCCGCTTGTGACATCGTCGTTACTATTGACAGATTCAATAAAATCTTCGGCACCTCGTGGGATTATTAAGCGACCATTATTGTTTAAAAATGCGGGATTTGTCACCACATTTGCAGATTGAACAATATTATTGAGTTCGCTATACGAGTTCTGATATACATTAAAGTAATTATCTGTATTGAGGTTTCTTACATATTGAAGATTAATTAAGTCCAATCGGTTTGTAAGAAGGCGCGAGGGAGTCCATCTGTAATTAAGAATAGAAGAGAGGTTCTGCTTGTCCAGCCCGATATTATTCTGTGTGCTCACACCCAGGCTAAGAGAAGTAAACGGAGACATATATTTCGGAATAAATTGTTCTGTTTCGAAAGGAAGAAATATTCTCGGGAAGATAAGTTGAAGGTCTGCGCCAATTTCTGAAATATCAAAAAAACGATCATCGTCTTTACTGGCTGCAGCATCTGTGGAAGATCCCACGCTACCCCGTCCCGAAATCTCAAGGTTTTCTGCACCCCCAAAAATGTTTCTAATTAAAAGAGAGCCTCCAAAACCAATTCCGAACTTCTGAATATTGCTTTGGGAGACATCAAAATCAAACCCAAGGGAGTATTTTGGCTGCGGAGTCAAAAAGATATTGGCTATTAAATCTGTGCTGGTCGTATCCTCGGGGTCCTGTGTATACTGGATGTTGGGATATTTGAAGTTCCGGAGAGAATTCAGTCGATTGTAAGTACGTGTTCGGGCAATATCGCTAAAAGTTCTTCCAGGTCTTATAAACACTGCATCTATAATAGCTTCAGGTTTATATTCCATTTCATCAAAGCTGTAAATAGTAAAGTTGCCAATTTGTGCACTATCTGTTACAGGTTCATAGCGATTGGACTGCCTGTAATCTGTAAAAACATTGACCTTACTTATTTCATGGACTTTAAAGGGAATGCGATAAGTGGAGTCTTCGTCTGGCACCTGCCGATTGAGGATTAGAATTGTGGTGTTTACTTTAAAACCGGTATTAATAGTGTCTGCATCAAAAGTTATATATTCCTGATCGAAATTATACACGCCGTTGTTTCGGAAGAGGCTTGTGAGTCTGTCTCTTTCTGCATTAAAATCCAGAGTGCGATACTGAGTTCCCGGCATAATAAGAGCGTCATTTTCATGTTTTTTATAGATAGAATCCAGTACAGGAGAATCTATATCTGTAATAATAGAATCTACTTTATAAGGTGTTTTTGTTTTAACATAGTATTCAATCCTGGCTTTTTTTTCTTTTTTCTTTGACGGTATAATTTCGTAATCTGTTTCAACGTTAAACCAGCCATTGTTCCAGTACCAGGATTTGAGGCGGTTCATAGATTTTTGGGTATCTTCCTGATTAATAATTACAGGGGCTTCCCCTGTTCTTTTGATCCACTGGTTAAAAGTTATTCTCGATTTTATATAGCTGTCAAGCTGCTTTCGGGATAATAAACTTATTAATCTCTCTCTTTTTTGATCATTCTGAAGAAATTTTTCGCTTAAAATACTGTCTATATTTGGTCTGGCGAGGTTGTAGAAGTGTAGTTGGAGAGGTACTCCCAAAAGCCTGGAATTAGGTTTTTGATAAAGTTGATTGTAGATGCGGTTTTCACTAATTCTTTCGCCATTTAAGAAGATATCATTTTCTGTAAGTAGAGATTCTTCAGGCTCGAGCCGTTTCACAGCATTACAGGAAGTAAATAAAACCAGGGTTAGAAAAAATAATGATATTTTTGCGAAGATATGTTTCAAATAGAGTCCGTTAAAGCTTCAAAAATACGTCTTTTGCATGGTTAGTAAAAACCAAATAAAGTTAATTAAAAGCCTGGGGCAAAAAAAGAACCGCAGGGATAGCGGGCTTTTTGTAGCCGAGGGTAAAAAGACAATTTCAGAATTATTAACTTCCGGAATAGAGGTTCATTTACTTTTTTCAGAAGAGAGGATTTTTGATGCCGCTGATGATAAATTTATTGAAGTAGGGGCTACAGAACTTAAAAAAATCAGTTTGCTTAAAACACCTCAGACGGCCGTAGGAATTTTCAAGATTCCGAAAATTCCACTTCCTGACTACAGCGGGTTAATTATTGCTCTTGGTGGATTAAGGGATCCCGGAAATCTGGGGACAATTGTCCGGTTGTGCGACTGGTTTGGGATAGATAAATTAGTGTGTTCAAAAGATACTGTGGACTGTTATAATCCTAAAGTAATACAGGCAACAATGGGGTCTATAGCGAGAATTGCTATTTCTTATGTAGACTTGCCCTTCTATTTACGTAATCGACCAGAAAGCTGCCCTGTAGTTGGAACTTTTATGGAGGCCGAGAATATTTATCAAACCAGCTTACCGCATAGTGGCATCATCGTAATGGGAAATGAGGCTAATGGTATTTCTCCTGAAATTGAAAAGCATGTGACGCATAAAATTGGAATACCTCAATTTGGAAAAACAGCTTCAACAGAAAGCCTTAATGTAGCTACAGCTACAGCCATTATTTTAAGTGAGTTTAAACGAGGGTAAAGTGCTACTGGAAAGTGAAATTTAAAAAAATTGCGCGGGAAGTCATTTTATCTACATTACCGGTAAAAGGATTGCCAGGGTCCTCATCCTGTACCAGCTCGTCATTAATTGCAAAAACTCCTCTTAAACTCGGGCTGAGTTTGAAGTAGTATAAATAGAGATCTATTCCAAAACCTATTTCGTAATAGTAGGTGTTGGTTTTCATTCTAAATTGTCCTTCGTTATAACCATCAGGATTGTTTTCGTTGCTGGAAAGATTTATTGAGGTAGAAAGCCCTCCTACCACAAAAGGTTTAAAATTATTCAGCCTGTCGGTGGAAAATTTCAGTAGCAAAGGTATATGTACATAGGTTGAGCTGACTTCCCGGAAAGTGCCGGCGTCGGCTTTAATGGCTTGAAAACCCCTTGTGCTAAAACTTACCCCAGGCTCCAGTCTTAAATCTAAGTTGCTGCCCAGTTTTAGATTTCCGATAAGTCCCACGTTAAATCCTGTTCTTCTTTCTACTCTAAAATCCTGACCTGTTACAGGGCTGGGATTATAATCTTTATAATCAAAATGAAAATCATAGCTGTTGAAACCAAGAAAATATCCCCACGACCAACGTTGTGCATCAAAATTTTCATTATTCAGAATTTGATCGCCAAAAAACTGAGCGTTAGAGAATTGTGAGCATAGTATAAAAAGGAAAATGGCAAGAATTCTTTTCATATAATTATTTTGTAGCCACATATATCGTGGCGACCCCAAAGGTTTGAGGTTTGTCTTCTATATTAGTAAACCCTGATTTCTTTAAAATATTGTTGAATGCCTGACCATAAGGAAAACTTGCAGCGCTTTTGCTTAAATAGGAATATGCGTTCTGATCTTTGGAAAAAAATTTTCCTACCAGGGGCAGAATCAGGCTGGAATACAATCTATAGCCTTGTTTAAAAGGAAACTTTGTCGGAACCGATGTCTCAAGGACCACGAAAATTCCATCCGGACTCAAAACCCGAAATATCTCCTTTAGTCCTTTTTCAAGATTTTCAAAATTTCTCACTCCAAAAGCTACTGTAATAGCATCAAAAGAATTGTCTTCAAAAGGGAGTGCTTCAGAATCACCCCGTATCATTTCTATTTTTTGCCCCAGGTTCTTTTTGCTGATTTTCTTTCGTCCTACAGCCAACATTCCTTCAGAAAGATCCAGGCCAACAATTTTTTCCGCTCCTGAATTGACCATTTTTATAGCCAAATCACCTGTGCCTGTTGCTATATCCAAGATTGTTTTTGGCCTGCGGGCTGTTACAAGCGCCACGACCTTACGTCTCCATTTCTCATCAGTTCCCAGGGAAATGACACGGTTAAGCCCGTCGTAATTACCAGAGATATTATCAAACATCTCTTCAACTTGTTTCTTCTTAAGTCTGGATCCTTTATATGAAGTAACTTTTTTACTCACTTCTAATTTTTTTTCAAAGATACATGTTATGGTATAAATGTCTCATCTTAGAGTAATATTTTGTTCTTAACATTCAGAATGTTGAATTTCACGATAATAACTTACCTTTGTTGTTTCGTACAATTTCAAGTTTTTATATGAAAATAGTTATCGCTGGAGCGGGTGAAGTTGGATTTCATTTGGCAAAATTATTGTCGTTTGAATCGCAGGATATTACGCTTATTGACACCAGCCGCGACCACCTACAATACGCCGACACTCATCTGGATATTAGGACCATTAAAGGTAATGCTACCTCCATAAGTATTTTAAAAGATGCCCAGGTTAAATATTCAGATATGGTAATAGCTGTTACTTCCAGCGAAGCTACTAATATTACCGTATGTGTACTTGCGAAGCAATTGGGTGCAAAAAGGACTATTGCCCGAATTTCCAATACTGAATTCCTGGAGAATAAAGAAGAAATTGGGTTTGTGAAATTTGGTATAGATGAATTAATTTCTCCAGAGGCTTTAGCAGCCAGGGAAATAGAACTTCTTTTAAACCAGTCTGCCTTTAATGATAGCTACGAATTTGAAGATGGAGCATTAACAATGATTGGTTTAAATCTTTCCAGGACTGCACTTTTCGTGGGAAAAACCGTAAAAGAAGCAGCTGAAATTTTTCCTCAACTTAACTTTGTCCCTATAGCTATACAAAGATATGGTACTCAATATACACTCATTCCCAGGGGTGACACGCAATTTAAGGAAGGTGATCAGGTTTATTTTGTCACCGTAGAGAATGGCGTGGAGGAACTTTACAAACTCACAGGAAAAGTTAAACAGGAAATAAAAAATGTAATGATCCTGGGAGGGAGTAAGATTGGACGTAAAACTGCCAGGGATCTATGTCGCAATAATTTTCATGTAAAATTAGTAGAGAGTAATAAAGAAAAAGCTTACGATCTCGCAGATGAGCTTCCAAATACTCTAATTATTAATGGTGATGGTAGAAACGTAGAACTTTTAGAAGAGGAGAATATTCATGATATGGATGCTTTTATAGCTGTTACCGGAAATTCTGAAACAAATATCATGTCCTGCTTGGTTGCCAAATCGAAGAGTGTCAAAAAGACAATTTCCCTGGTAGAGAATATGGATTATTTTCAGTTAAGTCACTCTATTGGAATAGATACCCTTATCAACAAAAAGCTCCTGGCTGCAAATAATATCTTCAGGTATATTAGAAAAGGAGAGGTTGTGGCTATGACAAAGCTGAACAACATGAATGCAGAGTTGCTGGAATTTATTGTAAAACCAAACTCTCAGGTTTGTGACAAGAAAATTAAAGATATAGAATTTCCCCGTTCAGCTATTATTGGAGGCATCATTAGGAATGGAGTAGGAGTTATTGCATTAGGGGAATTTCATATAAAATCCGGCGACAGGATTGTAGTCTGTTGTCTTCCCCGTTCTATAGGTAAAGTCGAAAAATTATTTTTGTAATGCCAAGGCTTAACTATCAGATTATTATGCATGTCATGGGCCTGTTGCTAATTTGCAATGGAGGCTTTATGTTAACCGCTGTTCTCGTAAGTTGGTACTACGAAGATGGTGTGACCATGGAAATATCCACATCAGCATTAATCACGCTTTTTGTTGGAACCTTGTTAATGTTTTCTACCCGGGGACACAACAAGGACATGAAGCAGAGAGAAGGTTATATAATTGTGACTTTTGGATGGATTTTTATGGCCTTGAGTGGTACGCTTCCATATGTGATAAGTGAATCTATTCCAAGGTTTACCAACGCTTTTTTTGAAACCATGTCAGGATATACCACCACCGGTGCCTCCATTTTAAATGATATTGAAGTGGTGCCCAAGGGAATCCTCTTTTGGCGCAGTCTTACGCACTGGATAGGAGGAATGGGAATTATCGTCTTGGCCATAGCTATTCTGCCATTACTGGGTATTGGAGGAATGCAGCTTTTTGCAGCGGAAGCTCCCGGCCCAAGTGCTGATAAATTGAAACCTCGGATAACAGATACTGCTAAACGACTGTGGCTTATTTATGTTAGCTATACAATAGCTGAAACTATTTTGCTGAAAGTGGCAGGAATGAATCTCTTTGATGCGGCAAATCATGCTCTTAGTACCCTTTCGACTGGAGGTTTTTCGACAAAAAATGCCAGCGTAGCTTATTGGAATGATCAGCCCATCATTCAGTATATTATCATATTATTTATGTTCCTCGCAGGAAGTAACTTCGTTATGAGTTACTTTAGTTTTAAAGGAAAAGTTCAGCGGGTTTTGCATGATGATGAATTTAGATGGTACTTTTATTTCATTGCTTCATTTACAATTATTGCTGCTCTTATCATTTATTTCCAGGCAGATGTAGGCTTGTCTTCCATAGATCATCCCATGGTTTGGGGAGAGGCAGAAAGTGCCTTCAGACATTCACTATTTCAGGTTCTGGCGGTAATAACAACCACAGGATTTGTTTCAGCTGATTATACTATGTGGACGCCGTTCCTGACGATCTTCTTCTTCGGGATGTTTTTCCTGGGCGGTTCTGCAGGTTCTACAGCGGGTGGTGTCAAAGTGATGCGGCATATTATTATGATCAAAAACGGAATGATTGAATTTAAAAGGACGCTTCACCCAAACGCCATTCTTCCGGTACGTTTCAATAAAAAATCGATTAGTAAAGAAATCGTATTTAACATTCTTGGTTTCTTTATTCTTTATATGCTGTCCTTTATAATAGGGGCGGTGGTACTTGCTTCTTTGGATCTTGATTTTGAAACTGCTATTGGTGGTGCTGCTTCTTCCCTGGGTAATATTGGTCCTGCTTTTGGCGGCCTTAGCCCTGTGAATAACTTTGATATGCTACCCGATTTCGGAAAGTGGTGGTGCGCTTTTTTAATGCTTATCGGGAGGCTTGAGCTCTTTACAGTACTCATAATCCTCACTCCTTTCTTCTGGAGAAACAGGTAAATGTTGAGGAAAAAAGTGAAGAGTGAAGAGTGAAGAGTGAAGAGTTCATAGGTAAAGAGCTGAGCCAGGACTCAGGAAGCAAGAAACAAGACTCCGAACTCCAAACTCCGAACCCCAAACTTTTTTTTAACTTTCTACTAATCATTTAATAATCAATTCACCGTATTTAGATATTAATTTTTAAGTTAAAGAAATTATACTTTTGATATTAACCCACAAAAACTATATTTGTTAATAGTTTGTGAATGATAATATGAAGTTTAGAGCCTTGCTTTTCCTTTTAGCGATGATACTTTCCTTTTCGTCGTGTATCTCTACTAAAAAACTGAGTTACCTTCAGGATAATTCTGATACAGTAGACAGTATCATAAAAGTGCAAAGATTAAAGAAGCCTTACAGAATTCAGATTGGAGATCTTTTAAGTATCCGCGTAAAGGCCCTGGACCAGGAATTAGTAGGGATGTTTAATCCTATAGGAGAAGCAAATCCCAATGCCACGACAGAAGAAAACGTTTATTTTGATGGTTTTACGGTAGATGATCACGGAAATATACGTGTACCTACGCTTGGTGAGCTGAATGTGTTGGGCTACACGGTAGAGGAGGTGAGGGAGAAGATAGAAAAGGAGCTGTTACAGCAATATTTCCGAGAAGAGGCGAATTTATTTGTAACCGTTAAACTTGCAGGAATCAGGTATACCACCTTGGGGGAAATTGGCTCCGGGAGTCAGGTGATTTACAAAGAGCAGGTAACAATTATAGAAGCAATTGCAAATGCAGGCGGAATTACCGATGTGGGGGATCGCCAAAATGTGAAGATCGTAAGGCAATATCCACAGGGAGAGGAAATCCATACCATAGATGTTACGAGTATAGAAGCCACTTCCAGCCCCTATTATTATATTCAGCCTAACGACGTGATTATAGTAAATCCTTTACCTCAAAAGGCGCTTGGTTTTGGAACTACGGGATTGGAATCCTTCAGGACGATTGCTACTATTTTTACTTTAATAACCTCAGTTGTACTGATTTTTAGCAGATAGAATGGCACATGAAGATGATCACATATCAGACGTAGGCTCAACCTTCGATTTTAAAGGTTTTGTTCTAAAAGTTATAAGTTACTGGAAGTTAATATTACTTTCTATAGCAATAAGTTTTGCCGTTGCCTATTATAACAATGTGAGGAAGCTTCCTGTCTACAGGATGGACAATAGCATTAGCATTAAGGATGATCAAAATCCATTTTTCACGACAAATACCAGTCTTACTTTTAACTGGGGAGGAACATCAGACAAGGTAAATACTGCAGTCACGATTCTCAGGTCCAGGTCCCATAATGAGGAAGTGGTGGAGCGGCTTCAGTTTTATGTGCAGTACCTGGAGGATGGCGAATATCAGCGTGTTGATGCCTACGGAAAAGCTCCCTTTGAAATTTTAGTCGATACCAGCGCCTATCAGGCTCTAAATACAACTTTTGCGGTAACTTTTCAGGATTCAGTGAATTTTTTAATTAAAGCTGATTTACCAGAAAGTATATCTGTTCAGAATTTCAGAAGCAAAGAGAAAAAATCTGTTCCTGTAAATAACCGGGAATTCTCTCAGAGTTTCAGGGTGGGCGAGCCTGTAAACCTTCCTTTTTTTAGTGGTATAGTTACACGTACAGATCATGCTCTGCAGGCGGGGAAACCGTTTTATGTGAGCTTCCTGAATTTCGATTCCGCAGTGGGGAGGTATAGATCTGTTAACGTGGCAACCGACAATAACGGTTCCTCTGTTTTACGATTAAGCCAAACCGGAAATAATAAAACCCGACTTGTGGACTATCTGAACGGGTCTGTTGCCGTGTTAAGCGAAAATATGCTGGCGCGGAAGAATCTTTTTGCCACAAAAACCATCAGGTTTATCGATAGTAGTTTGGCGATTAAATCACGGGAACTGCAGGTGGTGGAGAACGAGCTGAATGATTTTCGAAATGAAAATGCTATTCTGGATATTTCTGCGGAAAGCAGTGAAATTTCAAATAAGCTGTCTACTCTGGATGTGCGAAAGGAGGATATAAGAAGACAGCTGGCTTATTATGAAACCCTGAAGACTTACCTGGAAACCAGAAGTGATTATTCCAGCGTTCCCGCACCTTCTGTTGCCGGAATAAGTGAGGGAAGTATTGTAAGTGGTGTAAATAAGATAGTGCAACTGGCTGAACAGCGCAGTAATTATCAGTACTCTTTAAAAGAAGGGGCTCCTGCTTTCTCTGATATCGACCGGCAGATAAATTCGGTAAAATCTATTCTTGTTGAAAATATAAGTTCTTCCCGCGGACTTTTAGGGGAAGAGCTCTCTGATATTAACAGGAAAATTGCCGGGTTTGAAGCTGAAATAAAGAAGTTGCCGCAGGAAGAGCAGGACCTTCTGAAGATTCAGCGTAAATACAGTATCAGCGAGAAAACTTATAATCTCTTTCTTGAAAAGCGCAGTGAAGCCGGGTTAGTAAAAGCCGCAAACGTAAGTGACGTAATGGTGATAGACAAAGCCAAAGATACCGGTGGCGGGCAGATTGGTCCCAATACTCAGTTAAATTACGTAATGGCGGTAATGGTTGGCGGGGTTATTCCTTTAACTTTCGTATTCCTGCTGGTCTTTCTGAATACCAATATTCTTAATGCGCAGGAAGTTACCCGCCTGTCCCCGGTGCCTATCCTGGGACTAATTGGAAAAAGTAAACTTGACTCTAATCTCGCTGTTTATTCAAGTCCGAAATCTTCTGTTGCAGAAAGTTTTAGGGGAATTCGTTCCAGTCTTCAGTTTATGTACAAAAAACAGGGAGTAACCGGCTCAAAGACGTTGCTGGTAACTTCTTCGGTTTCGGGAGAAGGAAAAACCTTTTGCGCGATGAACCTGGCTACGGTTTTTGCAATGAGTGATAAGAAGACTGTACTGGTAGGGGTGGATTTAAGGAAACCGAAAATTTTCGATGATTTTAAATTAGACAATGAATTGGGAATTGTAAATTACCTGATTTCAGAAGCTACTTCCCAGGAAATAATTCAGAAAAGCGAAATAAAAAATCTTGATGTTATTACAGCGGGGCCTGTACCTCCAAACCCTTCAGAATTGCTGCTTACCGAGCAAATGGACAGGCTGATGGAGGAATTACGACAGAAATATGATTATATCATCCTGGATTCCCCGCCTATCGGAATGGTTGCCGATGCTTTAAACCTGGTTAAATATGCCGATGCTACACTGTACCTTATCAGGCAGGATTATACTAAACGTGGAATGCTGGAAACGATAAACGGAAAATACCAGAAAGGGGAATTAAAAAATATCAGCTTTGTGCTAAATCATTTTGTACATAGAGCGAAGTATGGTTATGGTTACGGCTATGGTTACGGTTATGGTTATGGCTACGGTTATAACAGATATGCAAAAGGCTACTACGGAGAAGCCCCTTCCAAAATGGCTCAAATGAAGAAAAGCTGGAATAAGTTTATGAGGAATTTTGAGTAGTTTGCAGTTGTGGGTTTTTCGCTAGGCTCAAATATGGAAACAACAAAGAGTTACAAAAACTTGAATATTTATAATCTTGCCTTTACTTATAGCATAGAGATTCATAAGGTTTCCATCTAACTCCCGAAGTTTAGATTTTATGAATAGGGAAGTGAGGTGAGAAGATCTTCAAAGAGCATAAGATAACATTGGGAAGGTTATGGACGTAGAATTATTTATAAACAGGACTTCCTGAAGTTCCTTGCTTATGCTCATGCCTCTCTTTTGGAATGTATATCACAACTGGGAATGATTGATGAACTATATAAAAATTAAGGTTTGCATGTAAAAAATAGCACAGGAAAAAATTCAATTACACTCCACGGAATAACCTATTTCTCTAGCGCTCAAGTATAATATTTCTGAATCGATTTTAACTTCCTGCTCCTCGCTTACTTGTATGCACGAGAGATTAGGGGCACGTTTGATAAAAACCATTTCCAGTAAGGGATTATCAGATAGATCAATTCTGGTCCCTCCAAATTCTTCAAGACTAAAGATCCTTAGTTGAGAGTTGGAATTAAGATCTAGTGTATTGCTATAACAGAGATAAAGTGTTTCCAGGTTAGGAAAGTCAGCGAAATTTATTTTCCTTACATAAGGGGAAGAACCGGTTACTGAAAAATGGATGAGTTCGTTATAGGAGCCATTCATCTTCAGATCATCCACACTTTCCAGGATCGCAACGCGCTTCAAATCATGGTTCTTTGTAATATCCACCTCTCCCAATCGGGTGTTTTCAATATCAATTTCCTCCAGTGCAGGGTTCATTGTAAAGTCCAAATCGAGGGGAAATTCAGGATGATCACCATTATTGTAGAGGACAAGTGTCTTTAAAAGTCCGTTGTTCTTTAGATCAAATTCTTTAACATCGGTAGTATATAGCTTCAAATCTTCTAACAGCGGGTTCTGGGAAAGATCAATATCATTAATTCTATAACCTCCAATTTCAATTAATTGCAAGTTTTTATTTTGCGAAACATCCAGAGAATATTCTTTGTTCATATCTGGTGTCGTGAAAAGACTTAAATAATGTAAATTCACAAAATCTTCTATTCCCGTCATGTCAGACAGAGTATTGTTTACTATTGATAAACCCGTTATGTTTAGAATATTTTCTGTCAGGACAAAATCATCCAGGACATCATCCTTTTCAATTTGAATAAGGTAACTTTCAAAAGCATCATCGGGTACATAAGTTAGAGGTAATCCTATGTTTTCTGAGGAACATCCTGCTGTTAAAGCCATATTGAACCGCAGTGAACCATCTGCAATATTTACCCCCTGAAGTAATCCTATTCCCAGATCAATGGAATCCTCGCCCGTCACGTTATATAAACCTGTAAATTGACCTTGTTCAGTTATTAACCTAAAACGGCCATCGTTCGTAAATTGAAGGGAGTAGAGGGTACAGGCATCATGGGGTTGCTGTTTGGTGCCTCGGTTCTGAGGGACAAGTAACTCTCCAGATGAATTCCGGATATACCATTTTCCTATGATTTCTGAACTTATAGTATAATTTTTCTTTTCAAAAACAGCGGTGATATTCCTATCGCCGCTCATATTTATTTTTGCCGGATTGTCCGTTCCACTCAAATCGCCTTCCCAGTTTTTAAACCTAAAACCTTCTGAAGGATCAACCGCAATTATTACTTCCTCTCCGTCTGTGTAGGTGCCTGAATTAATTGAAAGAGAGCCCCCTTCCTCAGGAACAACATTGGTGGACAAGTTAAAACTTTCCGGTGAATCATCCTTCGAGCAGGAGGTTGTTACAAGGAGGATAAGAAGAAAAAGCGGAATGTTTTTTCTGAAAATAGAAGCCATAAAACCAATGTTTTTAGATGTCGCAATATACCGAATTAATTAAAAGATAAATTCAGTATATAATCTATGGTGCAAAACTGAAAAGCTCAAAAGGAAAATCATAAGAGGAAAACTTAAAACTAAAGATTTACGATATTATGATTGGGAGTTCAGCAATGACGACTCATGACCCACAACCGAGAAATCACAAACAACAGATATCTTTCCCAAAAATCACGGTTAATCCCTTCTATTGGCACTTTTAAACTCTGAATGATAAAACATTGAATGTAAGCGAAGTGGATATGCTTCTCACTCCTTTCTATCATGAGCGAAGCCAATATTTTGTTCGTAACTTTATCATTAAAACTGTAAAAGATGATAGATTACAAACAGTACATTTTCATTAATCCCAATATCCGGTTTGGAAGAACTTATTTATCAGGAACAAGATTTTCGGTTTATGATGCCCTTAATTGGTTTGCAAATGGAATGAGCCAGGCGGAAATAAAAATCGATTTTCCCGAACTAACAAATGAACATATCCAAGCCTGTCTGGCATCTGCAGCAGATAGGGAGCACAAAATTCGGGTGGTCTAATGAAACTGTTGTTTTATCAGAATATCTCATTCTGACTTTTGAAGAAAATCAAACCTTTTTATCCTGAAACAAAACAAGTAAGGGAATTGGGATTAGAGAACGCAACTGATGTTGGGATATGGAAGCTTGCATGAGAAAATGACTTTACCATTGTTACTTTTGATGCAGACTTTTTTGACCTCTCAAATCTAAAAGGTCATCCTCTCCAAATAATCTGGCTGAGAATGGAAATACTACTACTAATAACCTTGGAAAGATTCTTCTGGATAAGAAAGAGCTATTTAAGGAGTTTCTTATAAATCCTGATTATAAAAATGTCGCCTGCCTTGGAGTAGAGTAAGTTGGAATTGTCTTTATTAAGTTAAGGTTTTAAAAAGAGGGAAATCCTAACAACCCTAAGAAAAACTCGTACTCCCAATTGTCGTACTCACCACTTTCTACCTCGAACCGAATATTAAAAGACCTCCCGCAGAAGCAACTGTCTTTTCTCTTTTTTCTTAAATTTTATGCTCGTTCACTTTTTGACTTTTTGCTTTTTTTCAGACCACGAGTTCACGAACACAATCTCTGTTTATCCACAACTGGCAACAGAAGAGAACCCACATAGATTCTTAACCTTCAATCACAATAAAGCCGCGGCATTCACCCACTGCCAAACATGGAAACCACTCTGATTATCTCCAGCCAAGTACTTTTTCCATTCCTTCTGGATTTCCTTATGATCAAACCATGCCGAATATTGACTTTTTTCAAGTTTTTTTAAGTAATCTTCTACCAAACTTTTCAATTCATCTGCCAACCACTCTCGCTGCGGAGTTTGTAGCGGGCGCTTTGGTGCATAGGAAATACCTTTTGATACCATGGGCTTCAAGAGCTCACGGAGCATGTATTTCCCTACGCCGTTTTTAATCTTGAAATCTGGTGGTTGGGCAAAGGCGAACTCTACGAGTCGATGGTCAAGGAATGGCTCTCGAAGTTCTGTCCCATAAGCCATTGAAATACGGTCGTTAAAACGTAAGGTTCGGGGGATTTTTGTATAGAAAAGATCCCGGTACTGCATATTCTGAAGTTCATTATCAAAAGGCTCAAGATACTCTGGTTTTGCTGCAAATTCGGCGAAGATTTTGCTCAATGCCTTCGGTCGAAACGGGCTCTTCCCGCCTGTCCCCTGAATTGTGCTTTTGATGTTCTGATTAAAATAATAGTCATATCCAGCCCATTGCTCATCCATACCCTGACCGTCCAGCAATACTTTTATTCCATCTTTATGTGCGTGTTTAAAAATAGCGGCATAGGCGAGGGTAGGGATACCTCCAAAAGGCTCATCTTGATAGATATTTATGTGTCGGAATGAATCTGCTACGTCTGTGGCGGAAAATTTTATTTTTTTCAGCGGATTATTTGTAGAGTTGATCATCTGTTGTACCCATGGCAGTTCATCGTAGTTTTTGTTTCCAGTATAAAATGTATAGGCATTGATTTGTCTTTTGTCCTCAAACTGGTTTACCAATGCAAGCAGGAGAGAGCTGTCCACTCCGCCACTAATATTAAAAGCTAAGGGTACATCTGCTCTAAATCTTAAAGAAATACTATCCTTTAGAAGCTCCAGATAGCCTTCCTTTGCCTCCTCAAATTTTAACCTATTTGGTGACGACTTTACGGCAGCCACAAAGTCGTACCACTTTCTCATAGTTAATTTTCCATTGGAGAATTCCAGGAAATAACCACCAGGTAGTTGCTGAATTTTTTTATAAAAGGTTTCGTCGGGCATGCCATAGGAGCCATAACAGAAATAATTCGCCCAAACTTTTTCATTGGGCGCGGAATTATCTGTGGCCTCACAAAGACTTTTAATTTCACTGGAGAAATAAAATGATCCGGAATCTTCGGTGTAATAGAATGGCTTTACCCCAAAACGGTCCCGTGCTGCAAAAAGCTTCTTCTTCACAGTATCCCAAATAGCAAAAGCAAACATACCGCTAAACCGGTGCAGACATTTCTTACCCCATTGGAGATATGCAGCTAAAAGTACTTCAGTGTCTGATGAGGTTGTAAAGTTGTAATGGTTTTTCAGCTCGTCTCTAAGCTCTTTGTAGTTGTAGATCTCTCCATTAAATGTGAGATAGTATCTGCCGGAGGAATCCCGGAAAGGTTCGTTGGCTGCAGGAGAAAGATCAATAATGGAAAGGCGGTTATGTCCTATAGCCGCAAATCCATTATCAAAGTAAAACCCAGTGTGATCAGGTCCCCGGTGAGATTGTTTTTTAAGCATGAAATGAAGCTTTGTTTCATTTGCACTTTCACCTATAATTCCTGCTATTCCGCACATTTCTTAAAGTATGAATGTATAATGTTTAATGTCCCTTGTTAAAAAAATTTTGCGCTAAACTGAAATTTTCACATTTAACTCAGTGAATCTTTTAAATTTTTTCATTGTTGTATCAACTGAAACCGACTTCGAATTTTTTCACTCTCCACTCTCCACTCTCCACTTTCCACTTTTTACTAACCTCTCCGCCTCCTTCCAATCCTCCACGGTATCTATATTCACATAAGGATCTCCTGTAGTGTCGATATATCCAATGCTGTTTCCGTAGAGGGAATTCTGCTTCAGGACTATTTCAGTTTTCGTTAAGTAAATTGCTCCGTCCCGATGATAAGCTTTAGGAAGTTCCTGTCGCCGCGGAATTATTTTATCTTCTCCCGTAGCAATTTTTAATCGATTATCCTGCTCTTCAAAAATCCAGTGCGGATTGTATTCTGATGGCACCTGCCGTACCGAGAGCAGTGAATCGTAATCACCTTCGAGAAATCTATCTGTTGCTGCGTCTATGAGTCCTGCTCTTCTAAATGGTGTTGTGGGCTGCAACAAACAAACTGCATCAAATGATACTTCTTTTGCTTTAAAATAATTCAGAGCATGTTTAATAACTTCAATACTTGGAGTACCATCTCGTGAAAACTCTGCAGGTCGTGTAAAAGGTGCTTCAAGTCCAATTTCTTCTGCCACTTTGAGAATCAATGTATCGTCAGAACTCAGGATTACCCGCGAGAGTAACTTTGATTCTTTTGCAGCTTCAAAAGTATACTGCAATAAAGGTTTTCCAAAGAGTGGTTTAATATTCTTTCCGGGAATTCCTTTACTGCCGCCACGGGCAGGTATGAGTCCGAGGATATTCATTTGTCAGATTTGTCACCTCGAGCGGAGTCGGGAGGTAGGTTCGAAGCTCAAATATAGTATTTTTGACGCAGTGCAAATAAGAGAAGAATTCTTTTGATGTGTCATTGTCAAGGTGCAGAGTTTCCCGTGGCAATTCGTTAAACTATTTTTAAATTCTTTTGGTTCCTGTATCTGGATTTCTCTTTGTGTGTAGAACGGCATGAATAAAGACTATATTCATTTCAATTGTATAATAGATTCCAAAGGAAAAGTTTTCAGTAAAGGGAATTCCTATATCATTGTATCTTTTTTGGAATTGATCAGGATTTTTCTGTACTGACTTGAATGTCTTTTCAACTTCCTCAATGAATTGAACGGTGAGATGAGTAGCATTTTTTGAAAACTATACTACAGCTTCAGTTATATCTTTTTCTGCCAAGGTTTTGATAACTAGCTTATACTCCATATTTCTTTTGCAAAACACTCTTTACTTCCTCCCAGGTCTTTCCCTCTTCAGGATTTTCCTGGTGGTGTTTCCAACGCTCGTCTAAAATTTCTTTAGGGAGTTGTGGAACTTCCTTTTCCTCAGTTTCAATAATGGCATTAATAATTCTTAAAATGCGCTCATTTCCATGCTCAATATTATCTCGGATGCGATTTTTAATTTTACTGGTTTCCATAAGGATATTTATTTACTTTTAAGAATACAAAATCCCCTGGCTTAAAGTATGATGCATGAATATTATATCAAGCTTTTTTATATTCCTTCCGGGAATTCCTTTACTGCTGCCACGGACAGGTATAACTCCGAAAATGTTTATAGACGATTACAAGAATTTTTCAATATAGTAAAAGCCGCTCTGATTATCCCCAACCCCTGAAGGTGGATAAAAAGTTCAGGGGATGTGACGAACTGGCGTGTTAAGATTTTAATTTAGTTATTAAATTTTCTAATGAAGAAATAACATCTTCGGGATTTTGAAAGACATTCTAATTAATAAACCTAATAACATGAATATCATAACCTTTTAAAGCCGCTGTTCTCATTTTATCGTATTCAATTTTATCTTTTTGTAAATGGATTTCCCCATCAACCTCAATGACCAATTTTAGCTCATGACAATAAAAATCGGCAATAAACAGGCTAATGAGATGTTGAGGCCTGAATTTAACTCCCAGTTTCTTATTAGAAAGTAAACTCCAAAGAATTCTTTCCGCATCAGTTTCCCTTTTTCGAAGATTTCTGGCCTGTTTGTTAAATCACTGAGGCACCATAAAACATATCATGTAAGTTTTCTCTCATTGCTACATTATTTTAATGAAGTTACTTGAAAAATAAAAGATATTTCACCTTTTGGTAGGGTTTACCTCCCATCCTCTGAAGTGGACTATAGGGTTTTTGTGGGTTTCTTTTTAAAAGGAAATAATGAAAAACTTTCAGTTTCTTTCAAATCCAAGATTAAAGGTGTCCTTCGGGGATTTAGGGGCTAATACGTAATCGTTTTACTAAAAGTCAACTCCACCTTAGCAAGGATTTCAGCAATTTTTTCCCCTGCACTTCCATTTCCATAGAGATCTGAAGATGGATAATGCGCTCTCGCAATAGCATCTTTACTTGCCTGCAGGATTTGGTTGTGGTTATAATCCACATCAGTTACGTTCTCTGCACGACTCCTGCGATGTTGCCTGTTCCCTATGTTAATAACGGGCACACCCAAATAAGAACACTCGCGAAGTCCTGCGCTGGAGTTGCCTATTAAAGCTTTTGAATTCTTTAAAAGTTTAAGGAAATCTATTGGGTTCATGTTTTTAAAGAAGTGAATGTTCTGAGGTTTCTCCAGTTCGCGGAAAGATCTTATTCCGTTCGAAGTTCCGTCAGAACCTGCATCTACATTAGGCCAGAACCAAAAGGTGGGATAGTTCAATTTCTTTATAGCACGGAGTGTTTCCTGGACGTGGGCTTTGGACAATTTGTATTCAGTAGTCACCGGATGTTGCATCACTACGATGTAGCCATCCTGCCAGTTCAGTTCCACACCAACTCCACCATACTTTTTAATTGGATCGAAATCCAACTCCGGATTTTCTCTCACGGTCCTGGCAAGGTCAATAGAGGGGCAGCCGGTATTGATAACTTTTTCGGGATCTTCGCCTAACTTAAGTACCCGCTCCCGGGCATCACTGGTACAGACCAGGTGCAGATCGGCCAGCTTTGTATTGGCATGTCTCACTTTCTCATCAATACTACCCGTTACTTCCCCTCCCTGAACATGTACCAGCGGAATATTCTGATATGAAGCAGCAATAGAAGTAGCAATGGTTTCAAAACGGTCTGCTATTGTAATTACAGCATCAGGCTGGAGGTTAAAAAACACATTTGTAAGTTCCATTACTCCCAGCCCCGTAGTTTTGGCCATAGTAGTAGGGTTTTCCCCCTCCAGTACCATAAACACCTTCGCAGCAATCTTAAAACCATCTTTTTCAATGAAATCCACCGCGTTACCATATCGATCCAATAAAGCCGATCCTGCAATTACCAGTTGTAACTCCAGATCAGGATGAATTTGTATTGCTGTAAGGGCAGTTTTAATCCGACTGTAGGAAGGACGGGCGGTAACTACTACACATATTTTTCTTTTGGGCATTTTTTAATTGTCAGTTCTGAGTTCTCGGTTAGGCTAAAGTAATAAAAATGTTGTTGGGAACTGTCATTGCGAGCGCAGCGCAGCAATCCTTCGTAGGGAGTTGCGAACATGTTGGGTGTAAGCCACAGCGGATTTCCACATCCACCTGTGGCGGATTCGCAATGACAGTCATCATTGAATTGCACGCCGGCCTTCAACCGTCTTACAATGACAAAGAACCGTCAACGTAACAACCTTCGGTCAAAACGTAGTGGCTCTTTGGAGATAACAGAAATTCTTTTTGCATCGGGATGAGTAGGATTGATTAAGTAGTTGAATTCTGGGGGAACTATACAACTTGGTACTTTCAGGACAGCGGCAGTATTATCTTTAACAAAACCATCCCCAATAAATTGGGTTTCAAGAATAGGAGGCTTTGCATCCCAGTTTTTTGGTAAATCTTCCGGTCTTAGCTCAAGAATTTCAACTTCATCAGGAATATCTATTTCCACATAATATCTGTCAGTAGGTAAATCTTCACTGAAATCTAAATGAACCGACATTTCTAAAGTTGCAAGTGCCCGGGATGCTGTGGTATAAACCAAGTAGGTGTTGATACTATTCCAGCGATGACCTTCAGTTACCGCTGCTCCAATTCCTTGTAATGTAGTGTCCAGATACTTTTCCCTTTCAATTCTAAACACCCTCATTAGGCCAGATTTCCGTATTCCAGTCTATTGAGACTGTTTCTTACTTCCTGAATGCCCGTTAACGAATCAAATAAACTTTCCGGCCTGGCACCTCCTAATGAAATATTAGGTTTTTTTAACCAACGCTGAAATTTTTCCGCTTCATCATTAAAAACATCTAATCCGAAATCCAGTAACTCTGTCAGGACCAGGATCACTTCACTATCTCTACTACTAAGTAGCTCTTTGTCTTTCTTTTTTTTGTTATAAGTAGTTTGAGGAACTCCAAATAAATTAAGAACTTGTTTTACAGGTAAATTGGCTCTTTTACTTATAACTTCAATAGCCTCATAAGGAAGCCCTTTTCTAATAAGACTTATCCTATCCATCCTCGTAGCCCAAACATATTCCCCTTCGGTAACTTTAAAACGCCATTTATGGCTTCCTCTTCTTACGGACTTTGCGCACTGTATGCTTTTCTTTGGGTTATACCTTTTGGTATCCGCTAAAGTTTCCTCATTCTTAACTGCCATAACAACATATTTGTTTTAAAGGTACAGTAATTTTGTTTTGTCTGCAAATTTGTGTTTACGGTTTTCATGCGCACCTCCCACGTTTATATTCTCACCAATAAAAATCATACGGTTCTTTATGTCGGAGTGACTTCGAACCTAATTAAAAGAATTGGACAGCATAAAAGTAAATTTTATAAAGGTTTTACTTCTCGTTATAACTGTGACCATTTGATGTATTACCGGCCGTTCGATGACATACGGGAAGCTATTATATATGAAAAGAAGCTAAAAGCAGGGAATAGGGCAAATAAAGAAAAACTGATTAATCAGATAAATCCTGAATGGAAGGACCTGGCTGAGGGGTGGATATTTTAATTGTAAGGAACTGTCATTGCGAGCGCAGCGCTGCAATCCTTCGTAGGGAGTTGCGAACATGTTGGGTGTAAGCCACAACGGATTGCCACGCCCGCCTGTGGCGGTCTCACAATGACGGTTCGCGTGGGACTGTTACCTTTGCTTTCGGCAGTCTCGCAATGGGCGTTTGCGTGTCAACACAATATTTAGAAATTTTGTAAATTGTCCTAACTGGATTTAAGAGTTTAGATTATGGAAATACCTTTAAAAATATCAGTAGAACAACTTGCTGGAGTACTTAACAATTTATCAGCATCCGAAAGAAAAGCGTTAAAATCTTTACTTAATAATGAGTGGTATGAATCCGAAGAGGTAAATCATATAGTAAGTGGATTGTTAAGTAAAAGCAGTGAACAGCATCTCCAGGGAACAGTACGTGCTTCAGAGGATGTGATTCGTGAATCTAAAGAGAAGTACGGTTTGTGAAAGTAATCTGGTCCCAATTAGCAGAGAAAAGCTATAATTCGAATTTGCTTTACCTTAGTGAAAACTGGCCATTAGCTGTTGTACAGGATTTTATCCTGAACGTAGAAAAGACAATGAATTTACTTTCTAAAAATCCTAATATTTTCAGATGGTGGGATTCTAAAAAGAAATACAAGATTGGGTATGTCACACCACATATCTCATTTTTCTACAGTTTTGACCGGGAAAAAGTTATGGTTCATTTATTCTGGGACAAACGACAGGATCCCGAAAAGTTAAAGAAAGTTTTAATGTAATTACCTTTTTCTCCTTTTAAGAAAGCTGAAAACCGAAAAAGAAAGCCGAAAACACCCGAACTTTCCACTCTCCACTTTCCTCTTTCCACTATTTTAACCGATAACCGACAACTGCTAAAACAAATCCTCTTCCGTCAAAAAATCCCACTGCCTCAGCTCTCTCTTCACTTTCTTTCCAATCACTTCCTTAAATTTAGAGGCTTCTATCCCATAGCCTTTCGGTTTTTTGGATTCGAGATCTTCAAAGGTGAGGATATGTCCTGCGAAAAGATCTTTATTCACTGCAAGTGATTTTTCAAAGATGCTTTTCAGAGCGCCGAAGGCGACATTGTTAGATTTGTCTACCGGATGCTGTTGAGCCAGGGAGATGTTTTTTACTGCGGAAACCAGCTGCTTTATTTCTGCTATTTCCAGAGAAGAAGTAGCATCAGGACCAAACATTTTCCTGTTGAATACCGCATGAAATTCCAGAATTTCTGCACCCAGGGCGGTGGCGGCAATACAGGTTTCTATTTTGGCGGAATGATCTGAATACCCCACTTTAACTCTGTACCGTTCTTTCAATTCCTGAATGACACTCAGGCCGTAATTCTCAGGGTGGGTAGGATAGGAGGTAGTACACTGGAGAATGGAAATATCTGCATTGAAGTCTTGAAGGAAAGCCACGGTATTATCGAGTTCAGCCAAAGAACTCATTCCGGAAGATAGAATCATTGGTTTTCCGGTTTTGGCTATTTTTTGGAGAAGCAGGAAATTATTGACTTCACCAGATCCTATTTTATATCGTTGCACCCCAACCTGCTCCAAAAGATCCACTGCTGCATTGCTAAAAGGCGAAGCCATAAATTCAATGCCGACTTCATCACAATGTGCTTTTAACTCCTGCCATTGTTCAGGGGAAAACTCCATGCGTTTCCAATAGTTAAAACGGGTTTTATCCTGGGAGGAAAATTTTATTCGAAAAGGTTCATGCAAACTGCTTTCTGCTTCAGCTATATGAACCTGGAACTTTATAGCATCTACACCTGTTTTAGAAAGGGCATCTATATAGGAATGTGCAATTCCTAAACTTCCTTCGTGCGCCTGTCCAATTTCTGCTATTAAAAACATATTTTTAGTTCTCTGTTTGGGCTAAAGTAGGAAATTTTGTCTGCATTGCACGTTGCCGAGTCGTCATTGCGAGCGAAGTGCGGCAGTTTGCTCTTTCCAAAGGCGCCTTTCAAGATGTCTTCCCAAACTCATTGCGAGGCCGCTAAACGCACTATGCAATCTGCCGCAACTCAATTATGATGCGTTTGAAGCAAGCCTCAAGGCGAATCCACCTCCGACAGCCCACTCCCCTTCATTTTTCCCCTTCTGAATTTCTATTCCCAACTCTCCTTTCCTGTGTAACAAAAACTTTTGTACTTTCACCGACTAAGGAAACTCAAATCTTATAAGACAATCTGTGAGCGAAGCAAACGAGGACTGGCTTTACGAAATCACCCCAAAGCGTAAAATTTTAGATCTAAATTTTAAGGAGGTATGGCGGTATCGGGATTTGTTGATCCTTTTTGTTAAGCGGGATATTGTTACCGTATATAAGCAAACAATCTTAGGCCCACTTTGGTATTTTATCCAACCCCTCTTTACTTCTGTGATTTTTACCCTGGTGTTTAATAATATTGCCAGTATTCCCACCGGGGATGTACCTGCCTTTCTTTTTAATCTTACCGGTATTACCGCCTGGAACTATTTTAATCAATGTCTTACAGGAACTTCAAACACTTTTACTTCAAATGCAGGAATTTTTGGGAAAGTATATTTTCCCAGGGTGATTATGCCTTTAAAAACTGTTATTTCTAATTTGTTTAAATTTGGAATTCAGCTAATAATCTTGATTGTTTTCTATTGCTATTTTTTATTTAATGGTGCTGAGTTAAATCCTAATTCTAACATCGTCTTATTCCCAGTTTATGTTTTAATGATGGCCTTACTAGGTTTGGGAGCGGGAATGACTATCTCTGCTTTTACAACGAAGTACAGAGATTTGACCGTACTAGTAGGTTTTGCAACGAGTTTATTAATGTATATTTCAGCTGTGCCATATCCACTAAGCGAAGTTTCAGAAAAAATGCCCAATTTTGCCTGGGTCGTGAAATATAATCCTCTCACTCAAATTATTGAAGGTTTTAGATTTATGGTTTTAGATACCGGTACTTTTTCCTGGGAAGGATTTTTATATACTTTAGGAGTATCTGTCATATTATTTTTGGTAGGGTTAATTATTTTTAACAGAACCGAAAAGAATTTTATTGATACCGTTTAGCTAGTTGATCTGGTTATTGATTTATAAAAGCGAATATTTTCCTCAACCACAACTTTTGTGGAGAATTTATTCATTATACGTTCTCTGGCAGCCTTTCCCATGCTTTTTGCAAGAGCTGGCTTCGTTAAAAGTTGAAAGATCCTGGATGCATATAATTGGTGATTTTTGGGATCTACAGTATAACCTGTTTCACCGTCCACCATAACTTCTTTGGCCCATCCGATATCTGAAGTAACCAAAGCTTTTTCCATAGACATGGCCTCTATCCAGGTCATGGGAAGGGCTTCAGCAAAGGAGGGAAGTACTATAACATGGGCATTTAAAATTTCCTCCAGGATTTCCTCATATGGAAGGTTTCCTAGCCAAACAATTTTTTGTGCGGCACCCGGGGAGAAATTTTCAAGCATTAAATTTTTAGTTGATCTTCCGGTTGCTTTATCAGTTACGTCACGTCCTGCTAGTTTTAATTGCACGGGCAAATTTTCCCTTTCTAAATGGTTGAATATTTCAGGTAACTCTAGTACTCCTTTCTTCCGAATCAAGCTTCCAAAATAAAGAACAGTTCCAGGCTTAATCCCTTGTTGTTGCGGACTGAAACGATTAATATCCACAGAATTAGGGATAATCTTAATCTTTCTTTCTAGATGAAAAATAGATGCTGTTTTTTCTGCGGTAAACTGGCTGACAGAAAGTAGGTGATCTGCTCCCTTCAATGCCAGCTTTTCAAACCAATAGTTTTTCTTCTTCTGTGGCCGGTTTTCCAGGTTGCAAAAATAGGCATCGCTACCATTCATTCTAATCACCAGGGGACATTTAAGCTTAATGAATGCCGTTATACCGGTCCAGTCCGGTGCTTCAATGGCATCTATGTTTTCTTCTACAATAGCCCGGTTTAAATAATTTTGAAGAAACTTTCTATAAAAATACCAGCCCAGAAATTTATAATGTTGCTGTTTTATAAAATGAAAATGAATTCCTTCCTCTGTAAATATTTTATCTTGTTGCTGTCCATAAATAAAAACTGTAACAGTAACTCCTTTTTCAACAAGAGCAATAACCATATTTTTTATACTGGTGCCCAACCCCCCTGTAGATGTGGATAAAGTATGGGGATATTCTGGTGTAAGAAAAGCCAGGTGCATAGTAAAATAATTATTTAAAAAGATCTTCTATTAATCTCTTTGTAAAGACATTCGCACCAGCTTCATTCAGATGTCCACAGTTAAAAAAAAATTCCTCCTTATCGTCAAATATGGCAATATAATTACGTAAACGGGGCAATTTTAGTTGCAATTTCTCTATAAATTCTCGGTTTTTAACATCTTTACAATAAGGTGCTGTAAAAAATTCAATGTTAGTATTGGTATTAAGATAATGTTCTTGCATTAAGTCTATTTCCGTGCTTCTGGATTTAATAGATTTTGGAAATATACCATCCACAGCTTTACCTATTCCTTGTTTTGGAAAAAAACCAACATTAATGTTTGTGTTTTGGTTTAATCTTAAAGTAGAAGCAGTAGCTTCTCTTATTCCAACTACCTTATCAAAAATCATAAATTTGTAAAATGGAATCGAACTATAAAAAAATTCATTTTCATATTTTTTCATTTGTTCTTTAACGATAGGTTCTCCGATAAATGGGATTAAATTGGCCTTAAAATAACTAGACATACCAAAGTGGTTATAATTGTAATCCACTTGCATAAAAACCTGGTTAAAAGTAACATTTCTATTTTCGGCAAGCTTCATTAGGATCAACATATCCCCGGCGGTACCTCCCGAAATACCAAAGTTAATACATGATTTTCCGGTGTATTCGGTGATCAATTCACAATTGATATGGTTCTCTGTTCGCGAGGAGCCAAAAAATGCTACATCATAATGTTTATTCTCTAACTGGAGCATGTTTTGAATTTTCGAGCGGGGTTGTCCACTTCTAAAAGCATAAGAATAGCTCTTATCCAATAGAATCATGAGGAATAAAGTGACACCAAAAATCATTGAACAAACCTTTAAAAAATTCTGCATTAGAATTGAAAATATATAAATTCCTGATTATCCGAATAAACACCTAAAGTAAGCAGCATTAATATAATTACGATTATTTTTAACCATTTAAGACTTCCAGAAAAGGGATGGTCCAAATTTCGGTGAAACCATTCGATGAGCACGAATATGCCAATAATAAATAGCATTTCTATATTATATCTTTCAATCGATAAATATTGTAGTTCAAAGGTAAAATTTGTAAATATTTTTGTAATAAAATTTACCGCAACAATTATACTATCTGCCCTAAAAAATATCCAGGCAAAACAAATGAGACTAAAGGTAAATAGCATTTGAAACATTTCCTGGAAAGAGGGCAGAAGTTGGTTTTCTGCCACCTGGTTTAAATATTTTCTATTTTGTTTTCTTAATAATAAAGGCAAAAAGAATAAAGCATGCAATCCTCCCCAAATTAAAAATGTCCAGTTTGCGCCATGCCAAAATCCGCTTACCAAGAAAATTATGAAGACATTTCTTACCTTTTTAGCTTTTGATCCCCGGGATCCTCCCAAAGGTATATACAAATAATCCCTAAACCATGTTGAAAGGGAAATATGCCACCTGCGCCAAAATTCGCCAATATTTCTGGAGAAATAGGGGTAGTTAAAATTGCGCATCAAATCAAAACCAAACAGGCGACCAGTACCTATAGCAATATCACTGTAACCTGAGAAATCTCCATAAATTTGAAACGCAAAATAAATCGCACCTAATAGAAGGGTGGCCGAGTTCATATTCTCGTAATCGTCAAAAATTGCATTTACATAAATGGCACAACTATCCGCAATCACTATTTTTTTAAATAGCCCCCATAGAATTAAATGAATTCCGGAAATAGCCCATTCCTCCTTAAAAATCCTTTTTTTTGAAAACTGTGGGAGAAGATGTTTGGCCCTTTCAATAGGGCCAGCTACTAATTGAGGGAAAAAGGCAACAAATACAGAAAAGTTTATAATATTTACAGTTGGCTCTATTTGTTTCCGGTAGACATCAATAGTATAACTTAAGGTTTGAAAAGTATAAAAGGAAATTCCTACTGGAAGGATGATATTTAGGCTTGAAAGATTCATATTTACTCCCAAACTTGCCCAGGAATCTATCCAGCTTTCAATAAAAAAATTATAATATTTAAAAAAACCCAGTAGCCCTAAATTGGAAATAAGACTAAGGCCTAGTAAAATTTTTCTGGTAACTCTATCTCTTTCTTTTGATAATAACCTACCGATGCCATAATCAATTAAAGTGCTCGCTGCAATTAAAGCCAGAAAGCGATAATCCCACCAACCATAGAAAAGGTAACTGGCTAATAGAAGAAAAAGATTCTGGAGTTTCAAAGATTTGTAGAAAACTCCCCAGTAAAATAGAAAGACTATAGGTAGAAAAATTAAAAATGCGATGGAGTTAAAAAGCATAAATTAATTTTGAACGCATATGTAAAATTTCATTTTTCACTATTTTAAACTGAGCTTTTTATTTTTCCGATGTTATTAATTTGCATCCAAATTCTTTCAGAAGCTTTTGCCCCAGGGGGGAAATTTATTTTTTCAAACCAATTTTTTGCCGCAGCCACAGTTTTTTCAGGATTTTGTAACACAGTTTCAATTTGAGAACCGATATCTTCTTTAGATTTCAACCATACCACCTCATTTCCAGTAGGAATATTTCTTAAATGAACAAAATCATATACTTTTTCTACTGACCAATTTTCTACCCGCTTTTGATCAACATTATAGGCAATGAACAAACAGGGTTTACCAAAAATGGCAAAATCGAACACCATAGAAGATCCTAGATTAACTACTGCTTTGGAATGCAGAATGGTATTAATTTGTAATCCTAAATCTTCCGGATTCGGAAGGACTGTATTCCAATTATTCCCAATTTTGTTCCATTTTGGAGCTACCGGAACAATAATTCCTTTATATTTTTCCAGCACCTTATCATACCTGTCCGAAAAATCTACCGGACAACGGCGAAAAAGAATCCCAAGCTTGATATCCCTCTTTTTATTTAAATTTTTGATTGATTCCGCTACATCTTGTAAATATTGAGCATCATCAGGGCTTGTTGTAATATCATCACCACTAAAACAGATATAGTCCTTATAGAGATCAATATTATTTTCTTCAAAAAATGTAATTCTGGGTTTTATTAAATTCTTGTCATAATGATGCTCAAATTGAGGACTACCTGTTATGAGGATTTGTTCTGAAGTAATATGGGGATAATATTTTAATAATTCCTGCTTCATATGATCGCTCCACACAAAATAGAAATCACTTTCTACAACCATAGTGGCTTTGGGCAGATTGTCCCATGAAAAGATAAAGGTGCTGGTTGGAATTCCAAGATCTTTTGCAGCAGTTAATGGCGATATTGCATGAACCGGCCTCTGATTGGTGCAAAAAATAAAATCCGGTTTTTCCCTATCCAAAACTTCTCTACAATTTTGATAAAATACAGATTTTCTTTCCGAAATCTCTAATTTCTTTCTCAATTTTTGGAGCCCTTTCTCTCCCCGGAAGGTTTTATTTAAATGACCGACTATAAGGTTTTTGATCCTTGATTTTAGACCTTTAGCATTGAAAGGAAATTTATAGGTTTGATATACATTATCATTAAATTTTTCCTCAAAAAAATCCAGTTCAGTACTTATTTTCGCCCGTTTTAAAAGATCGGTTATAGCCCTCGGTTTTCCCACGAGCTTAATTTCTTTATAACCCATCTCAGAGAGATTAAAACTGGTTTGATTCCAAAAAATAACATCCCATCCCATTTCTTCCCCAATTTTTACGAAAGAAGTAAATGCAAAATTGCGCAAACCAACGCCATCGGGGAGTAAGATCAATATTTTTTTGGTTTTCAAATTAGGTTAGGTTTTTTAAATTGTTCAAATATATGGAAATAGTATTATGTCAATGGTTAACTCGTTTGGGTAAACTTAAAAATACATCATAAACAGAAAGGTAAAAAAGTAAAATCCAGGACTGAAAACAAAATCATTACTTTTGACATTAATAAAAGAAAAACCAAGAATAATATTATTTTCAAAATTCGCTTTTATTGGAGTTATATAATCTTCTTTAAATTCAATGAAGAATTGCTTTAAAATATCTCGTTGAGAAGTTTTTTCTATTTGCTGTTCAATAATTAATAAATTGGGACCACAGAGACTTTATGAACCACACTAGTAAAAATCAGGATAAAAATAAAGCGCATTATGAGAAGTTGTATGCAGGTTATAATATAAATAATATACTTCATTGGCTCAATAATCGGGATGTATTTCTGGAACTGGCTACCAAAACAGAGACTAGCTGGTTTGCTTTATATCAGGGAGATTTTAAATATAAGCTGAAGGGGAAGAAGATTCTTGAAATGGGCTGCGGCGATTGTGTGAATGCAGCTATTATGGCAGGACTGGGAGCAGAGGTTTATGCCAATGATATAGCAGATGCCAGTGGGGAAATTGTGAAAAAAATAAATGAGAATTTTGAATTTGATCATCCCATTAAATTTGTAAAAGGAGATTTTTTAAAAAATGATTTGCCGGGTGCCCAATTCGATTATGTGATTGGGAAAGCCTTTTTACATCATTTAGAAATTCCGTTAGAAACCTTATTCTTAACGGAAACTGCCCGCTTGTTAAAACCTGATGGAGAAGCACGGTTTTTTGAACCTGCAGTAAATTCTAAGCTACTGGATGAGATACGTTGGCATATCCCAATTGGGAACCGACCTTCGAAATTTAATACAACAGCCTTTTTAAAATGGAAAGAGAACGATCCTCATCCTGATCGCAGTTTTAGTTCCAAACACTGGAAAAAAGCAGGATCAAAATTATTTAGGGAGGTGGAAATAATTCCGGTGGGAACCCTGGAAAGATTTAGCCGTTTGTTTGGGTGGGGGGAGCGTAGAAATAGATTTAAACGTTGGGCCTTAAAAAATGAAAAACTCTTGCCGAAATTTATAAATCTGATTTTGACCAGGAGCCAATTAATTATTTACCGGGGAGTGGTGGTAAATGAAAAATAGTAGGAAAGGCTAATGAAGCATAATCAATTGATAAATAGTTTTTATTTAAAAAACAAAATAATAATTTTTGTACTTAAATTTTTGAATAAATGGGGACGAGGTTTTGTTTTAAAAAATAAAATTTTTTCAAGTAAAGGAGTTTTAGAAAGAAATTTTCCCTTAAAAAGTGAATTTTATTTCATCCAGGTCGGAGCAAATGATGGAGTAAGTTTTGATTTTTTATACGAATTCGTGATAAACCGTAAATCTTCAGGGATAGTGATTGAACCTGTTAAAGAATATTTTTATGAGTTAGTAAATAATTATAAAGATTATCCGCAGATTAAAAAAATCAATAAAGCAGTACATTCTTTAGATAAATCAAAAATTATTTATAAAATCAAAGAATCCAGTAAACATAAATATCCAGACTGGGTTAAGGGAATTGCCTCCTTTGACGAACGTCACCATAAAAAGACAAATATTTCAAAGGAAGATATAGAAATAGAAAATGTTTTATCAGATACCTTAATGAATATTATTTCGGAAACTAATTCAATAAAAAGAATAGATTATCTGCAGATTGATACAGAAGGATATGATCTGGAAATACTCAAAATGTTAGACTTCTATAATATTAAACCATTGCTTATTAAGTATGAACATGTTAATTTAGAAAAAGCAGACTTTATATCTGCCAGGAAGCTTCTAACTGATCAGGGATATTCAGTATATAAAGAGGGGAATGATACATTAGGAATCGATTTACATCGTATTAATTTACTATGAGCATTCCTAAAGTAATACATTATTGTTGGTTCGGAAATAAATTAAAACCCCAATTGGTAGATGATTGTATTACCAGTTGGAAAGAAATTTTGACAGATTATAACATCATTGAATGGAATGAAAAAAATACGGATTTAAAACATCCTTTTATAAAAAAAGCATATAGACAAAAAAAGTGGGCGTTCGTTTCCGATTTTGTGAGATTAAAGGTGTTATACGAATATGGAGGAATTTACCTGGATACTGATATGTTAATTCTCAAGGCATTAGATGATTTTTTGGAAGACAAATGTTTTTTTGGTGCAGAAGATGAGGAATACATAAGTGCAGGCATTATTGGATCAATAAAATACCATCAATTCATTTATGATTGTCTACAAGAGTATGAAAAAATAAAAATTAATAATGAAACAAGTTGGTTGGGAATTTCTGTCCCAAAAATAATAACTCAGGTCTTTAAAAATAATTTCAATTTTGACGGTTTTTTTAAGGAGAAAAAAGAATTATACGGAATTGTAGTTTACCCATCTTCCTATTTTTATTCCCTAAATTTGAAAAACCGCGGAGACATAAAAAACTATAGAAATTATTTAACGGATGACAGTTACGCAGTTCATTTATGGAATTCCTCCTGGATTGAACCTAATGAATATCAATATATAAGAAATAAACAATATTATAAAGGATTGAAAAAGGTTATGAGTAATATTATTTCCAATCGAAGTATCAGTTTTTTTTATTTAAGGAAAATATTAAGTTCACTTAAAGAGTCATTATTAACTAAACAAAAAAAGAAGCTGCCTTAGATATTAGATTTTCCTTTAAATATTATTGGATCTAGCTATAAAAAATCCAATACGGGAAAAAGAAAGTAAAACTTCAATCCAAGCAAATTCTTTACATTATAATGGGTATTATCCTCAAAGCAGAAAATATCTCAAAACAATATCGCCTGGGAGAGGTTGGTACCGGCACACTTAGCCATGACCTCAACCGTTGGTGGCACACAGTGCGTGGAAAAGAAGATCCATATTTAAAAGTAGGTGCAGTAAATGACCGCGGTGCTAAAGCGACTGACGATTATGTTTGGGCGTTGCGGGACATTAATTTTGAGGTAAAGCAGGGCGAGGTTTTGGGTATTATTGGAAAAAACGGCGCAGGGAAATCTACTCTACTTAAAATTTTATCAAGGGTTACTGCACCCACCACCGGCAGCATTAAAACCAAGGGTAGGATCGCTTCCTTGCTGGAAGTAGGTACAGGTTTTCACGGCGAATTAAGTGGGCGGGAGAACATTTTTATGAACGGTGCAGTGCTGGGAATGAGTAAAAGTGAGATCAAAAGCAAGCTCGATGAGATTATCGCTTTTTCAGGTTGTGAAATGTATATAGATACTCCTGTAAAACGCTATAGCAGCGGTATGACAGTACGACTTGGTTTCGCCGTCGCAGCTCACTTGGAACCCGAGATCCTGGTGGTGGATGAGGTGCTTGCCGTAGGCGATGCCGATTTTCAAAAAAAAGCCATTGGCAAAATGCAGGACCTTTCAACTGGAGAAGGGAGAACAGTATTGTTTGTTAGTCATAATATGGTTTCTATACAAAACCTTTGTAGAAATATTATTGTTTTAAAGAATGGTGCAAAATGTTTTGAGGGTGGCGTAGATGCTGGAATAAGTAATTATCTTAAACTTACCGAAAATAATCATAAAAACCAGTCCATTCAAAAGATGTATAGAAAAGGGAAGGGTGATTTTAAATTTATAGATATAAAAAAATTAAATTGGAGGGGAGAAGATGCTGAAATATTTTTGAATGGAAGTAAAATTAAGTTTGATATATTTATTGAGAATATCTCTCAAAAACCAGTAAAAAATTTTAGACTGGATTTTGGTGTTGATGATTCCAAAGGTAATCGTATAACTTGGTTTAGTACCAGTTTGCACAAACAAAAATTTGTTTTTCCATTGGAATCTATTATTAATATTGGATTAGAAATACCTAATTTACCTTTGACAAGTGGTAGTTATACAATAACAGGGAATTTGATTATAAATGATACGCCAGAGGACTGGGTTCCACAAATTATTTCATTTGAAGTACAAAATGGGGATTTCTTTAAAAGTGGCAAAATCATTGAAAAGGGGCAAGGAAATCTTTTAATTGATCATTCATTTGTATGAAAAAAGCTGTGGTTAAAATCTTAAAAAATTTAAATCTTATACCAAGTATAAAAGAAGATCTAAAATTTAATGATTTAAAAGGAGATGATGTTTATTCGCTAAACATTTTACAGCCTTTATTGAGCGGTAAACCTTATTTACCTTTTAATGGGGGTGCCTTACGGCCTACTGGTATAGTTTATATCTTAAACGAAATTTTGATTAATAAAAGATCATCTGTTCTAGAATTTGGTTCTGGGATAACAACAATTTTAATTGCTCGAATGATTAAAAAAAATAAGCTTAATATAGTTTATAAAAGTGTAGAGCACAATTTAGAGTGGAAAAATTATTTACACAATAAGTTGCAAGAAGAAGGTCTTTTAGATCAAGTTGAACTTATATATGCGGATCTCAAAAAAGTAGCAAAAGATAATGAGACCATTTGGTATGATTGTGATCATTTAAATAATGTATTAGAGAATATATTTTTCGATTTGATCATTGTAGATGGCCCTCCTGCAAATTATCCAGAAATCAGATATGCGAGATTGCCAGTTGTTGATTTTATTAAGTATAAATTAAAATCTAATTATTGCATATTTATAGATGATGCTCATCGGGATGGTGAAAAAGAAATGATCTCCTTTTTTAAAAAGAGTTATGAAATAACTGAATCTCATACAGTAAGTAAAACTTTTTATGTAATATATAGCAAGTCTTTATTTAATCCTATCCCTATATATTATCAGTAGAATAAAACATGAAAATTGCAATATATACTGCTATATTTGGAAATAAAGACGCATTAAGGGAGCCTTCAGACATTTCTAACGGAGAAAATATTGATTTTTATGTGATTACTGATAATAATGAATTAAAAAGTAATTTTTACACAGTCCTTTATAAACCTTGCACTTATTCCAACGTGGCAAAAAACTCTCGTTTGTATAAAATTTTAGGAGTAAAGGAATTTGAATCTTATGATTATGTAATTTGGCATGATGCTAATTTACAGATTATTGTAGATGAAGTACCTCGATTAGTTCAAAGTCTTCGCAACAATTTTTTAGCAACTTTTAAACATCCTCTTCGACGCTGTTTCATGGAGGAAAGCATAGCTTGTATTAAGGATAAAAAGGACAATGCATACATTATTTTATTACAGTGCATTCTCAATTTATTTAGGGGCCTTTCTCCAGATTCAGGTCTTTATGAAACATCTATTTTAGTTAAACGAAATAAAAATTTTAACAAAAGGTTTTTTGAACAGTGGTGGAAGGAAGTAAAATTTTTTAGTAGAAGAGATCAAATTTCTTTGCCGTATGTAAAGAAAAAAATGAATGAAAAAGTAGATGTTTTAGAAGGTGATAGGATTAATAACCCCTATTCAATTTTCTACGCTCATAAATACGATAATTATATTTCAAAAGGGAAGTTAGAAAAGTTAGAAGTAGGGCTTTTAGAAGTTTGGATTATAAAAGTAATTGAGAGGCTTAAAATGATCCTGAAAAAACAACCATTTTATTAAGCTATTTTTAATGGAAAAATATTGTATTAGTATCATTATTCCAAATTATAATCATGCATCATTTTTAGAAAGGCGGTTAGAAACGGTGTTTGAACAGACTCTTCAAAATTTCGAAGTAATTTTACTGGATGATTGTAGTACGGATCAAAGTAGAGAAATACTTTCCAAATATAAAAAACACCCTAAAACTTCTCATTGCATTTTTAACAAAAAAAATATTGGTAGTCCCTTTAAGCAGTGGGAAAAAGGCATAAAGCTTGCAAAAGGGGATTTTATTTGGATTGCAGAAGCTGATGATTTTTGTGAATCGAATTTTTTAGAAGAAACTATAAAACCTTTAATGAATGATGATAAAATAACTGTATCATATTGCCAATCATCTCGCGCAAATTTTAGGGGGGTAATTACCGGCAATTGGATTACCCATACCAACCAGTTCTCCTCTAAAATCTTTAATCAGGATTTTACAATGCATGGGAATGTCTTTATTGAAAAATTTTTAATTCATAAAAATGTGATTCCAAATGTAAGCGCAGTAATATTCAGAAAATCTCATTTAGAAAAAATTTTACCACTTTCTTATGAGCCCTATCAAAAATACAACGCGGATTGGTATTATTATGTACAGCTTTTATGTAATTCCAAGGTTGCTTTTATTTCCAAATCCTTAAATCATTTTAGATATCACGAAAATAGCGTTATTTCTCGGGCTGGCGGAGAGAGCGGATGGATAAAAATTTTTAAAATGGAATTGAAGGTCCGAAAAAAAATGGTTGAATATCTTGAAAAATGTAAGCCTTCAAATCTTGAAGAAATTAAATTTCAATCTGAAATCGGAAATAAGAAATTGTATTATTTAATAGCAAAAGGTTTTGTGAAGGAAAATAAACATTTTAAAGGAATTAGCACCATGCTTAATAAACCAGACATTTTAAAAAAGATTCTAAAATACAGTATTAAACACATTTTGAAGTAATGTTAAATCTATCTGTGATTATTTGCTCAAGAAATCAAGGTCTATCTGATAGATTGTTTAAAAATATAGAGAATACTATAGGATGCAAATATGAATTAATTATTATTAATAATTCACAGAAAAACTATTCCATATTTGAAGCATATAACCAGGGAATTGAAAAAAGCAGAGGAAAATATTTATGTTTTATTCACGATGACGTCCTTTTTCATACTAATGGTTGGGGGTATATATTACATCGTATTTTTGATGAAGATTCTCAAATTGGTTTGATAGGAATTGCTGGAACAAAACTTAAAACAAAGATGCCTTCTGGTTGGTGGGATTGCACAGAGGACCAAAAAGTTATTAATATAATTCAACATTTTCCCCATAAAAAAAAAGAAAAATTGTTACAAGGATTTGATGATTCTTCGAGTAAAGAAGTTGTTGTCATAGACGGTGTTTTTATGGCAGCTCGGAAAGACAATGATATACATTTTAGCGAAAATTTGAATGGATTTCATAATTACGATTTAAATATTTCTTTTGAATATAAGAAGGTTGGGTATAAAATAATTGTTACTAATGAACTTTTAGTTGAGCATTTTTCTTTTGGAACATTAAATGAAGCTTGGATTAAGTCTACTCACAAAATTCATACTTTATATCAAACACTTTTGCCTTTGAAAGATCCCAAAAGCGAAATAAGTAAAGAAACGGAAATTAAAAATGGGAAACGGTTCATTTGTGAATCTTTGAAATACCAGAATAGAAGTATAGCTTTCGCGGTCTGGATAAAACTTCTTTATCTGAATCCTGTATCCGGATATCACATTGGATTTTGGAAAACCTTAATAAAGAATTTTAAAATATAAAATGAATAAAGTATATGTTATTGTTGTAACCTATAATGGGATGAAATGGATAGAAGAATGTTTAAATAGCATTTTAAATAGTTCCGTTCCGGTTATTCCATTAGTTATTGATAATTTTAGCACGGATGACACAGTAACTTTTGTCAAAACCAAATTTCCGAATTTGATTTTGTGGGAACAAAATGAAAACTTAGGCTTTGGGAAGGCTAATAATTTAGGGATGTCTTATGCTTTAAAACAAAATGCTGACTTTGTTTTTTTGTTAAATCAAGATGCTTTTTTAGAGAAGAATACCCTTAAAAAATTAATTCAAGTCGCGTCTAAAAATTTGGATTATGGGATTTTAAGTCCAATCCAATTGGATTATTCTGGAAAGCGTCTAGAAAAATATTTTTTAAAATTTATAGCAGATGATATTTCTACCACATTTTATTCTGATTTCGTATTAAAAAAAGAAATTAATGAAGTTTATAAAATTAATTTTATTCAAGCAGCAGCTTGGCTTTTACCTTTAAAAACTTTAAAAATAATAGGGGGTTTCGATCCTATATTTTATCATTACGGAGAAGATAATAATTATTGTCAGAGATTACATTATCATAATTTGAAAATTGGGATTGTGCCCGACACTTTTGTCAGACATGATAGTAGTAACCCCTTAAATTCAGATTTGAAATTGTTTACTGAAAGATATTTTAAAAATTACAAGAAAAATTTTTGCAATAAATATGCTAATATCAATATTTCCTTTGTGGATAGAGAAATGTTGAAAGCAAAAAAAATAATTTTCAATAAATCATTGAAAAGCTTTTTCAAATTGAATATCATTAATGCTAGAGGATATTTAAAACAATTAAAAATTTTAAATGTAACAACACGAGAAATCGAAAGAAGTAGAAAATTAAATATTCAAAGGGGGCCAAATTATTTGGATTTTAATATTTAATTCTTATTTAATTAATATGAGGAATGTATAAAAATGATTAAACCGGTTTAAAATTTTTATGGTTAATTATAATCTGATAAGTTTAACTTTAGGAAATGCTTGTATCTATAATTATTCCGTGCTATAATCAAGGCCGCTTTTTAAATGAAACCCTGAAATCGGTTCTTAATCAAACTTACTCAAACTGGGAATGCCTAATTATTGATGATGGAAGCACAGATGATACTGCATTTCTTAGTAATGAATGGGTGAAAAAAGATCCCAGGTTTTTATATTTTAAACAACAAAATACAGGTGTAAGTGCTGCACGGAATTTCGGTTTATCTCAATCTAAGGGTGAATGGATTCAATTCTTAGATGCCGATGATTATTTGACACCTTCAAAACTTAAAAAATGTATTGAGGCGTATGAAAACGACAATTCAATCAATTTTATAGGTTGCAATTTTAAGCATTTCACTAATAATATTAGCTTAACTACACCCCCATTTTGTAATTTATACAAAGAGTACTTAAATTTTGAAAATATACTTTTTGAATGGAACGCTAAATTTTCTTTTCCTCCACATACTGTGTTTTTGAAAAAAAAATTGATTGGAGATACCCTTTTTCCACTTGAGCTGACAGCACAGGAAGACTGGTATTTTTGGGTATCAATTTTTAAAAAAAAGTGTTTTACTTTTTTTATTGATGAACCACTGGTACTTTATAGATCACATGCTACAAGCCGCACGAAAATCAAAAGTATTACGGAAGATCAATTGAAGGTTTACCTATTATTCAAACAACTTCTTACATTTGATGAACATAATAAACTTTCAGAAGTTTTAATTGAACGTTATCTAAATAAGAATGCCTTGTTAAATGATAGGATTCGGGATATTAAAAGCTCAAACTCTTTTCAAACCGGAATGATGGTAAAAAAAATACTACGCAGTTTTGGAATGGTACAGGCAGGACAAAGATTCTTTCCTTACATAAAAGGTTTTAAAAAATCCAAAGACTGATTGTTAGCTATTGTTATTCCATATTACAAAAAAACCTTTTTCAGGCAAACCCTGGAATCATTAGCTAATCAAACCAATAAACGCTTTCACGTTTATATAGGTAATGATGGAAGTCCAGAAAATCCTATTGAACTGGTTAATGAATTTCGGGAGAAGATTAATCTGACTTATAAAAAATTTGATGAAAATCTGGGCAGCAAATCATTAATTAAGCAATGGGAGAGATGCATTGATTTAACTAAAAATGAAGAATGGATTACAATAATGGGAGATGACGATGTTTACGAAAACAATGTGGTAGAAAAGTTCTATAAAAATTTGGAGTTTTTGATAAAAGAAAAAATATCTGTTGTGCGCTTTGCAACCTATATAATTAATGAGCATAATGAAGTTATCAGTAAATTATTTAAGCATCCTGTTAAAGAGAAAGCTACCGATTTTTTAATAAGAAAATTTAAAGGAGGAACCAGAAGTACACTAAGTGAGTACTTTTTTGAAACAGCTATTGTAAGAAAAATAAAATTCAAGGATTTTCCTTTGGCCTGGTCAAGTGATACACTGGCAGTGGTTGAATTTTCAAATAATAAAAATATATATACTATTAATGATACGGCAGTACACTTTAGAATAAGTGCATTGAATATTACAGGTGGGGAAGATTCAGTTAAAAAGAATGAAGCCTGGTTTAAATTCTATGAATATATGCTTACAATATATGGTAGTAAGTATCCTATAGAATTAAATAATATGTTGCTTGATAGGCTGGAAAAAGTTCAACTAAATAATAAGAAAACACCTTTGCGTTGGATCAAACTATTTCATTTATATTGGGTTTTTTCTCAATATTCTAGATTTTTATTAATTGTCCCCAAAATAAAAAATAGCATTAGATGAAATTTTTAATTATTACACAAGATTTAAGGGTTTCCGGGACTAGTGCTGGGATTGGAAGGAGGTCCTTTTTAGGCAAATTAAAAAAAGTATATCCTCATTCAGAAATAGATGTTTTATATATATCACATTTTGATTCTTCCAACGACGATTTAGAAATCTTGCCTGTAGATACCATTATTAGAAAAGTGATAAATCCTACTATTCCATTCCATGTAAAATGGATAAACCGTTTTACTTCAAGAATGTTTAATTTTTTATATGCGGATCATTATATTCATCAACTTTACGCAAAACACATAAGGCAAATTGATTATAAAAAATATGACCATATTTTTATTTGGAGTTCAGGAATTAAACACGAAACCATTTTGGCAACTGATAGATTGCCTATCCTTAAAAATGCCATTGTTGTTTTTCATGACCCTTATCCCCACGCCTGGTATACAGGAAAATCCTCCAAAATTCATAAAAATGAATTTTTAAGATTACAAAAAATGATTGCAGTTGTTCAACAGGCAAAAACATGTTGTGCAACGGCTTATTATATGGCCAATGATCTCAAATATCTATATGCTTCAGTTAAAAAATTTTATACCCTACCACACCACTTTGAAGCTAAGGCATTTGATTTTAGTAAAAAAAATATAATACAACGAAAGGAAAGAAAACTTCAGATTTCCTACCATGGAGCTCTAATGCTTGGTAGAAATTTAAGCAATGTTTTAGAAGCGTATTCTAATTTAATTCAAGAGAATCCAGAATTCAGAAAAAATACAGAATTTATTTTAAGAATAAGAGGAGAAAAAATTAATGAATTAAAACAAAAATTTGATAACGATAATAATATAAAGTTTCTAGATACTCTTGATTTTTCCAGTTCTTCTAATGAACAGATGCACGAAAGCGATATTAATATAATTTTAGAAAACGGTCCTTACTATTGTAATATTTTGCCGGGAAAGGTTCCTTTTTTGGCTTCCATAGGTAAACCGGTTTTGGTTATTTCCCCCGGAAGAAGTGAGTTAAGAAGAATTTTGAAGAATGACTCGAGATACATTGCAGATATGAACTTAGTGGAAGATATTCAATTTAAATTAAAAAATTTAATTCTAATCAACTTGCAGAACAGTGAACCTGTATATCCATTTGGGAATTATTTTAGTGATGCTAATTTTTTAAAACAAGTAGATGCAATTTTACGAGAAAATTAAAAGATGACTATAGATATTAAACATAAAATCCGTGAGTTAATTTATAAAAGATATCCTATAAGCTTTGCGAAATCCGGAGACGATATACAATTATTTAAATTAATAAAACAAAATACTCCTGGGGTTTATGTAGATATCGGTTGTTGGCATCCTATTAAAGCCTCGAATACCTATTTCTTTTATTTAAGGGGGTGGAAAGGAATATGTGTTGACCCAAATCCCGAAATAAAAACAATTTTCAAAAAGTATAGAAAACACGATGTATTTGTAAATGCTGCAATTAGTGATATAGAAAAAAAATTAAATTACTATTCTTTGAAAAAACCTTATAATTCAATGAATACTGTGAATGAAGATTTTATAAAATATCACAATCTGGAGAGTGAAATTAAAAGTGTTGAAGAAATCCACTCTTTCAGCTTAAAAAGTGTTTTGGAGCAGAATTTGTCAAAAACCGATAGGCTTGATTTTTTTGATATCGATGTGGAAGGATTTGATATAGAAGTTTTAAAATCCAACGATTGGAAAAAATATAGGCCTAAAATAATCATGATTGAATCACGATTAAATTTGAAAGAAGATATTAATTCTGGTATAGTTACATATTTGAACGGTCAAGGATATCGATTTATTGGAAAAACAATAATTGAAGGAGATTTGGGTAATTTATTTTTAATCGATGAAAACATGATCTAAAATGCGAATAGGCCATAACCCAAGTAAAGAACAACCGGTTGCAGAGAAGGATCACTTTCATCAGGTAATTCTACCAATATATATTCCCTCGCTGGATGGTTATTATAAAGACAGTTTTGAAGTGATGGAACTGTGCCTTAATTCACTTCTTAAAACCTGTCATTCACTTACTTTTTTCACTGTGGTCAATAATGGAAGTTGTAAGGAAGTACAAGATTACCTGGAAAATTTATTTCAAACGAATCAAATTCAAGAACTTATTCATACAACTAATATTGGTAAGGTAAATGCAATCTTAAAAGGCTTGTGCGGCCATAAGTTCTCTTTTGTGACAATTGCAGATGCGGATACATTATTTTTAACAGCATGGCAATCTGCTAGCTATAAAATTTTTGAGAATTTTCCTAAAGCTGGAGTGGTAGGTCTTACACCTCAGTTTAAAATGTATCATGGAAGTGCCAATGTGCTCTTTGACACTTTTTTTTCTAAAAAATTGCGATTTGATCCTATTAAAGATCCTGAAGCTATCCAACATTTTTATAAAAGTATTGGTTGGGGTGACAATTATAATAAAAATCATATAGAACAGTCATTGACCGTACACGAGGGGGAAGAAAGTGCATTGGTAGGCACGGGCCATTATGTAGCAACCTATAAAGGTGCAATATTTAATGAAATCCCCGTTTTTTTAAATGGCAAGTTAGGAAGGAATACAGAGCAATATTTAGATAATTTACCTTTAGAATATGGTTTGTGGAGGCTTACAACAACTAATAATTATGCATATCATATAGGAAACGTTGCAGAGGAATGGATGAAGACTTATATTAAAAAGTTTGATAAAGAAAAAATTACTGATTATAATTTACCCAACCTTAGAACTCTTAAAAAGATAAGTCGCTTGAAATATTTTATTAAGCATAGCGTGTTTAATAGAATTCTTAAAATTAAGGTGGTTAACCAAATATTTTTGAAGAATAAAGGATTACCTGGGGAGATGGTTAAAAGTTTTCATAGGTTATGGGATTTGGAAGAAGAAAAAAACCAGAAGCCACGAAAATAACCTTCCAATACGTCTGGTAATAAATACTAATTAATATTACTTGATTTAAGCCTGAAATTAGATAAGATAAATTTTAATAGTAGTATGACTAGATTAGCAGTCTTGATGCCAACTTATAATGCCGGGTCTTATATAAGGGACAGCATTGACTCAATTTTAAATCAAACTTTCGAAGATTTTCATTTATATATTTACGATGATTGTTCAACTGATGATACAGAAGATATTGTTGCCGGATATGATGACCAGAGGCTATTTTATAAAAAAAACCAAGAGAATTTAGGAATCGCGAAAACTCTTAATAAAGGTTTAGATTATCTTCTGCCTCATTATAAATATGTTGCGAGGATGGACGCCGATGATTGGAGTTATCCCCAAAGATTTGAGTTACAATTAAAAATGTTTGAGCAAGATGCGGATCTTATTATGTGCGGAACACAAGGTTATTGGTTAACTGATCTTAATAAAATTCCTTTAAATAAATGGAAATATCCGAATGATTATAAAACTTTAAGAATAAGCCTCCTTTTTTCAGGTTCTTTTGGCCATTAATCAATAATTTTTAACTCAAAATTTTTAATTGAGAATAACATTAGATATAATGCTTCTATTGAAACCTGTGAAGATTGGGATTTATGGACATGGATTTTGGACAAAGGGAAGGCAACCAATTTACCTGAATTTTTGATGAAATATAGAATGTTGCCCTTAAGTAACCACCGAAATCCAAAAAAAAGAGCGCTTCATCTTAAGGAGAGGAGTGCTATCATTGTAAGGCAATGGATGAATTTTGGGTTTGATGTAAATAGAAGTGACCTATTCTGTTTTTATTATAATAATCAAACAATAAAGAGGTCTGAATTTAAAAGAATTCTGAAATTGTTCATTTACTTATTTAATGATATTAATTCTTTAGAAGTATATAAATTGAATAAAGAAGATCAGGAATATTTCAGATATAGATTTGCGAGAAATATTTTAAATTATTGGAAAAGTTCTGGAATCTCCCGTTTCTCACCAGAAATTTGGTTCATAATTCTTTCTAAAGTAAGATTTCTTAATAAACTGAAATTAACAAGGAATATTTTAAGGTAACTAATGGAGGCATCTATACTGATAGTTTCAAGAAACAGGAAAGAGGAACTGAGCAAAACTCTTGATATTTTGAGAAACTATGTCGACCTGAATCGCAATGAAATTTCCGTTTTTCTAGATGGCTGTACAGACGATTCCTGGATGTTAAAAAAAATATTTCCTTGGGTAAATTGGCAAAGTTCGGAAACAAAGTTAGGTGCTTCTAAAGCAAGAAACATTCTTTATAAAACCGCTAAAGGTGAAGTCTTTTTTGGGTTTGATGATGATGCTCATCCTATTCAACCAAATTTCATAGAACTCTCTCAAGCTTTGTTTGCCCAAAAACCTACTTTAGGAATTATCGCTTTTAAAGAAGTAAAAGGTGTTTTTGATACGGATGAATCCATACCCAAAGAATTATTAATAGAGAGAAATGATTTATATGTAAAAGAATTTTTAGGTTGTGGTTTTGCCATAAAAAAAGAAATTTACGATAAAACAAGAGGTTTTCCGGTTTGGATAGATATTTATGGGGAGGAAATTTGTGTGGCCCTGGAAACTCTTGAAATGGGATATGATATATTATTTAGCCATAAGGTAATGGTTAACCACAGGATTAATACAGAACTTCGAAAAAGTGAAGGTTCACAATACTTTAGATTTGGAAAACAACTTAAAAACACTTCATTTTTTTATTTGGTTTATTATCCATTTCCGTTAGTTTTTAAAAAAATTGGTAGGTTGTACTTCCTTAATTTTAAAAAATATGGGTTAAAAGATAAATACTTATTCAGGGAGTATTTTTTCGCCATGTGTCAATTGATTATTAATATGAGAAAAGTACTGAAGCATCGCCGTCCAGTTTCAAGAAAGACTATAGAAGTTTTTAACAGTCTTCCCAATCCATCTTATTAAAAAGGATTTTGAGAATTTCCTATAGTGACAGAGTCTGGATTAGGCATAAAAAAACAGATAATAAAATATAAATCCAAAGCATAGCACTATTTGAAAAAAAGTGATAAGCCTGATGGATTTAATTTCATCAATCGATATATACTTTTTTAGAAGTACCCCCAGTAGGCCTTTGTTGATGGAAATGAATAAATTATATTTGTTTCAATCAAATATATTTAATGATAGTCCTTATCCATTCAAAATGTCAGAAAGTAGTTAGGGTGTTGAAAGGGGAAGCTGAAATAAATATCTCGGCAACTCAATGCACAAAGGCTTTATGGGAACTTGCAGAAATATTTCCGGATGAGATTGTCGTGTGGTGTGAAAAGGAATTTGAGAATGAATTAAATTTTGTTTACTATCCCGAGATTTTTCACCACGATCTCATAATGGCATCGTATGCTATAAAAACCGAGTATTTGCCGGATGCCATAGGATATATCGATCAACTGCCATTTGTGAACGTAAACCAAAAACTGCAATACCCAACCTGGAGAATGAGTGCAGATGTAGGTGGGATCAAAGGGAAAACTTTGCTTAAGTTTAAAAATTTATTAAGTAACATAGAGGACTTAAACCTAGTTTTAAACTCTATTGCTAAGCTGGGCCAGCAGCACGGTTTGTTTTGTTATAGCTCACCACTATTAATAAAAGAAGGTATTTCTTCTTCAAATTTCAAAATAAAAACAACTGCTTCCAAAAAAGAACTATTTTCCTTTGTTTATTTACATTATAAGGGCATTCGAACTTGGCTGCTCTTGTGGTGCTTTATAAAATATGAGAATTCATTCCCCCTCGAGGCTTTTCTTCTTGCAATTCTAAAGCGAAAATATTTTAAGGAAGAAATGGATTTCTCAGATATTAAAGTGGAATCAATTAGGCCATCTAAAAATTTAAGGACTTTTGATGTACTTATTCCTACACTTGGACGGAAAAAATATCTTTTACAAGTTCTTGAGGATTTAAAATTCCAAAGCCTTTTACCTAATAAAGTTATTATAGTAGAACAAAACCCTGATCCTGATTCACAAACTGAGCTTCAGGAATTGAAAGAAAAGAACTGGCCTTATAAAATAATTCACCATTTCACACATCGAACAGGTGCCTGTAATGCAAGAAATATTGGCCTAGCGGAAGTTGAAGCAGATTGGATCTTTTTTGCTGATGATGATATACGAATAGCCCCGGACGTATTAGCAAAAAGTATTGCAGAAATAGGCAGGCTGGGAGTTTATTGTTTAAATATTAATTGTAGACAGGAGGGGGAAGCGACTGTCTTCCATAAGATAAAACAATGGGGTAGTTTTGGTTCAGGTACAAGTATTGTAAAAACTGAGTTCTGCAAAAATCTGGCTTTTGATGAGGTTTTTGAATATGGCTTTGGGGAGGATATCGATTATGGAATGCAGCTACGAAATGCAGGTTGCGATATTATTTATCATCCTGAACTGGAAATTCTTCATTTAAAAGCTCCCCGGGGCGGTTTTCGTGAGATACGATCTGCCCCCTGGGAAGAAGACCAACCTAAACCTTCCCCAACTTTAATGGTCTATGCAAGCAAATACTATACTCACGAGCAATTAAGGGGTTTTAAAAACGAACTTTTCCTACGTTATTATTTTAAACAGGAAATTAACAATCCGTTTAATTACTTGAAAATGATGAGAAAACGCTGGGGAAAAAGTGAGGAATGGGCTGATAAATTAATGCAAAGTAATGAGGTGAAAGATGAAAGAGAGGGCAAAGAATCAAGAATAACGAACCAGGAATCAAGATCATGACCTGCAGTCTTATAATATGTACTTATCAACGTCCTAAGGCCGTACTGGAACTATTAAATTCAGTGGAACAACAAAGGTTGTATCCGGATCAGATATTAATAATAGATGGTTCTATCGATGCTGCTACAAAGGAATGTGTAAAACAGAGGAAATTTAAAAATCTTGAATATTTTAAGGTAACGGAGCAGGAAAGAGGACTCACCCGCCAACGGAATTACGGGATTGGTAAAACTGCTAAAGGTGTTGAAATTTTATGCTTTCTAGACGATGATATTATTTTGGAAAATGATTATTTTGAAAAACTTGTTACTACTTATTCCGTTTATCCCAAGGCCATTGGAGTTGGGGGTTATATTACCAACGAAGTAAGCTGGGAAAAAAATAAAAATGCGCCCAATTTTGAAGAATTTAAAATGGATGGACATATCAGGAAATTAGGCAGCCGGAATCTTCTGCGTAAGAAACTTAGTCTCCTAAGCAACCAGCCTCCGGGAGTGATGCCGGAATTCTCCAATGGTTTATCAATCGGATTTTTGCCCCCTTCAGGAAAAGTATACCCGGTAGAGTTTTTTATGGGAGGAGTGGCTTCTTATCGAAAAAGCTTATTTAAAAAAATGAGTTTTTCTGAGTATTTTGACGGTTATGGACTTTATGAGGATATGGATTTTTGTTTAAGGGCTTCAAAAGTAGGTCAGCTGTATGTCAACACTGCGGCACGAGTGGCGCATTTCCACGAGCAGGCAGGACGCCCCGACAAGTTTAAATATGGTAAAATGGTGATTAGGAACGGGTGGTATGTATGGCGTATTAAATATCCCCGTCCCGATTTAAATGCCAGGTTGAAGTGGCATGGCACAGCATTTTTATTAACTTTAGTGCGACTGGGAAATGTAATCACAACCCAAAATAGAAAAGAGGCGTTCACTGAAAGTCTTGGCAGGATTGCCGGATGGTGGAGCTTGCTGCTAAATAGACCCACACATGAAGTCTGAAGAACGCAAACTTCTAAATGCAAGGCAGAAGGAATTTTATGATACCAAGCATAAAAATGCTGCTACCCGGTTGTGGTCTTATTTTAGAAATGGTGCCTTGAACCGGATCAAAAAAGACATTGGGGTAGAGCGGGATATTTACGAACTTCATAAAAATTGGTTTGGGGATCTTTCCCGAAAGAAAGTTTTGGACCTTGGATGCCATGCCGGAAACTCCCTGAGTTTTTACCTGGCTCAAAATTCCAGGGAATATCTTGGAATAGATTTAAGCCCAAAGGGTATTAACAGCCTGAACCGGCGATTGGAGAAGCTTTCCCGAGCCAGTGCAGAGGTTATGGATTTTCTTTCAGAAGAATTCAGGGAAAAAGATTTTGACCTGATCTATGCCTACGGGGTACTGCATCACTTTAGGGATGTGGATGAACTTATCGCTAAACTTCAGGAAAAGCTAAGCAATGAAGGAACAATAGTGAGTCATGATCCCCTGCAGACCAGTTTACCTATAAGGTTTATTAGAAGCATTTACCGGCCCTTCCAAAGTGATAAAGATTGGGAGTGGCCTTTTTCCAGAACAACTTATTATAAGTTTGAAAAAGCTTTTGAGATAAAAGAGCGTAGGGCAGTTTTAGGTAAAGCAAAATGGAGCACTTTTATTAATTTCCTGCCGATTTCTAAAGAAAAGAGAGTGCATAAAGCTAAAGCATGGCACCAGGAAGACTGGGAAAACTCGCTAAAATCTGATAATGAAATGTTCGATTGCATGCATTTAAGCCTCTTAATGAAAAAAAGATCCCTCTAATGCGGCTCGCAGTATTTACCCATGTAATCCACTACCAGCAAGCAGGTAGGTTTTATGCCTACAGTCCTTATGTGCGGGAAATGAACCTATGGTTTAAGGAGGTGGATGAGGTGGAAGTTATATCCCCCCGAGCCCCCGGAGGGGGGGATTTAAATTTCGGTAAAGCTTATGAACATAAGGAAATAATTTTCACTTCTATTCCTGTTTTTAATCTCCTGTCAATTCTTTCGGTTTTAAAGTCTATATTTAAAATTCCCATTATCTTCATTAAGATTCTTCATGCAATGCAAAGGGCAGATCATTTACATTTAAGGTGTCCTGGAAATATTGGTTTACTCGCTGCGATTGCCCAGATGTTCTTTCCGAAGAAACCTAAAACCGTAAAATACGCCGGAAACTGGGATCCAAAATCCAAACAACCCTGGACCTACAAACTCCAGAAGAAAATTTTAAACAAAACTTTTATAACTAAGAATATAAAAGTTTTGGTTTACGGCGTCTGGCCGGATCAGTCGGATAATATACTGCCGTTTTTTACCGCAAGCTTTTCAGCAAAAGATAAAGAGCCGATTCACAAAGATTTCAGTCCTCCTTATAAATTGATTTTTACCGGAAACCTGGTGGAAGGAAAAGGTGTATTTGAAGCTATTGAACTCATTGAAACTCTTAATAAACAAGGAGTGAAGTCAGAACTAGAGATCTACGGGGATGGAATTCTAAAAGATTCTCTGAATAATTATATTCAAAAGAAAGATTTACAAAAATTGGTGAAACTAAAAGGCCGGAAAAGCCTGGAGGAATTAAAAGGTGCTTATAAGAAGGCCCATTTCGTGATTCTGCTTTCAAACAGCGAAGGCTGGCCAAAAACAGTAGCGGAAGGAATGTGGTATGGTTGTATTCCCATTGCTACTCCGGTAAGCTGTGTGCCGTGGATGCTTGATTACGGGAGTCGTGGCATTTTGATTCAGGATTTGGAGAAGGGAAAAAAAAGCAGAGAGAATAAAACTGATGTAGTGGAGAGTGGAGAGTGGAGAGTAAATAGCCGGTCTGTGTTAGAAGAAACGGTAAAGAGGATAATTGAGCTAATAAAAGATAGGGAGGAGTCGGGGAGGATGTCTTTGGCGGCACAAGAGTGGAGTCAGCACTATACTTTAGAGAAGTTTAAAAAGGCGATCCAGGAAATCCTGAGAAATGGAATCCGACATCCCAAACCTCAAACATTAAATTTTGATAGTTATAAGGGCGATAATCCACAACCTATAACCGACAATTCACAACAGACAACTCACAACCCCAAACACCTACGTGTATTACAACTGATTGATAGTCTAAATCCTGGCGGCGCTGAAAGAATGGCGGTAAATATTGCCAATGTTTTAGCTGAAGAATTAGAAGCCTCATATTTATGTACTACCCGGGAAGAAGGAATGTTGAAGAAAGAACTGGGAGATGGAGTAGGATTTCTTTTTCTGAATAAAAAGCACAGTCTCGACTTGTGCGCCCTTAAGAGACTCCGGACTTTTATAAAAGAAGAGAAAATTGAAATTATTCACGCCCATGGTACTTCCTGGTTTTTGGGGGTATTGCTCAAAATAATTGGAACTAAAGTTATATTGGTTTGGCACGATCATTATGGAAACAGGCTAAAGAATAAAAGAATGAATTTAGCGCTGATATATTCTTCTGTGTATTTTGACGGGGTTTTGGTACTAAGTGAGGAACTAAAGAAATGGACCCTAAAGAATCTAAAGAGCCAGCATGTAATTAAACTTCCAAATTTTATCCTTAATAAGAATAGGCTACATTTGCAAAATAAAAGAAAGCATGACAAACGCTTCATTATAGTAAATGTCGCGAATTTAAGGCAGCCGAAAAATCATCTGAATTTACTTAAAGCCTTTAGAAACTTTTCAAAAAAAGAATCCAATATTTTTCTTAGGTTAATAGGAAATGATTATAGGGACAATTATTCTTCAAAACTTAAAATGTTTATTGAAAGAAATTCCCTCACCGAGAAAGTAGAAATAATCTCCGGGACAACAGAAGTTATGCCCTACTTAAATAATGCTGACTTAGCTGTTTTGTCTTCCGATTGGGAAGCATTACCGCTGAGTATATTGGAATATGGTTTGTCAGGCCTTCCTGTAATCTCTACAAATGTAGGGGAATGTCCTGAAATTCTCAAAAACAGGGGGATATTGGTCACTCCAGGAAAAGTTGGAGCATTAGAAAAGGCAATTATTGAATATTATGATAATCCACTAAAAAGGAAAGAAGATGCCCAGGCTTTACATTTGCACATTAAAAATAATTACACCCGCGCCGCAGTTTTGCCAAAATTGATAGGGTTCTATGATAGGCTAAGAGGAGGAAAAGGAAATGGTCAAAAATAAAAGATATAAATATAATTATGTAGAACTACTCCTTCTTCATTTTGGAATAGCTATGGCTATTTACCTCTACCGTCCGGCATCCCAGTTTATTTTGTTTGGTGTCCTGTTATATTTTACTTTATTAATAATTATTAGGGAAAACCGAAATAGTGAAGCCTTAATGGCAGCGGCATATATAGCCGGGGCCGAAGTTTTTTTTAGACAAACCGACGGAATGGTTTTCTACGAGACCGGGAAATATATGGTGATCATTTTTCTGTTGATTGGTATGTTTTTTAAAGGAACGTCGTCCCGAACAACACCTTTTTGGACTTATTTGTTAATTCTTATCCCTGGAATTGTCGTAGCCAGTATAACAATGAGTTACGAAGCAGAATTTAGAAACCAAATTGCTTTTAATTTGAGTGGTCCTGTGGCTTTAGGTATTTCTGCACTATACTGCTATTATAAGAAAATAGCGAAGGAAGATTTCCAGAGGGTTATTTTGATGCTGCTCCTACCATTATTGGCTCAAATGTTTTTTTTATACCTCTATACCCCAAGTATGAATGATGTTAAGATTAATTTACAGGCCAACTATGCAGCTACAGGAGGATATGGGCCAAACCAAATTGCAACAGTTATGGGAATGGGGGCTTTCTTGGTAGCTACAAGGTTGTTTACTATTCAACATAAATTAATCAACATCATCGACCTGGTTTTGTTGGGGATGATAGGTTACAGAGCTTTAATAACATTTTCCCGGGGAGGGGTTTTTACCGCAATAGTTTGCGTAATAGCTTTTATAATAATTTATTATTATAAACAGGATCGAAAAGTACAGGCAAAATTAAATTCCAAAATTATTATCTTGGGAATTGCCACAGTGGGAATATGGTTCTTTTCCCTTATTCAAACCGGGGGCTTATTAGGTAACAGATATAATAATCAGGATGCGGCGGGAAGACTAAAATCTGATATTACTACCGGAAGGGTAGAGCTTGTCACTACAGAATTAGAGGCTTTTATTCATCACCCGGTTATTGGAATTGGTGTTGGTAAAGGCATGGAATACAGGGAGGAGACAATGGGTGTGGAAATTGCCAGCCATAACGAAATCAGCCGGATGTTATCAGAACATGGCTTGCTTGGATTAGCAGCTCTATTAATTCTTATATTTGTTCCTATAATCTTTTGGACAAAATTTAGAAACAATTATTATTTTTTGGCGTTCTTAGCATTTTGGTTTTTAACAATAAACCATTCCGCCATGCGAATTGCCCTTCCGGCTTTCGTATATGGCCTGGCATTATTATATATTGTAGATGACAAAAAGGATCCTTTACATAGGAAACGACTTGCAGCTTAACAGCTTTACGGCAACTTATATTTCTTTTTTTAGCAAAATGCTGAAAAGAGAGGGGTATGCGGTAAGAACAGCTTCGACAAGAAGTAATAAAGGCCTGCGGTTAGTAGAAATGCTCGCGATGGTTGTAAGGCATCATAAAGAGACAGATGTAGTCCTTATTGATACCTACGGAGCGTTAAATTTTTACTATGCTTATCTGGTGGGCAAAACATGTAAGCATTATAAACTTGATTATATTCCCATTCTTCATGGAGGGAATCTGCCGGAAAGACTTGAAGATTCGGAAAGCTACAGCAGAAAACTTTTTGGGCATGCAAAAGTAAATATAGCACCGTCCGCTTTTTTGTATAATATTTTTAAATCTAAAGGTTTTGATAATACGAGGATAGTTCCCAATTCTGTTGAACTGGGAAATTATCCTTTTAAACAACGGGAAAACTTTCGGCCACGACTGTTGTGGGTACGGCGGTTTCAAAAAAGGTATAATCCACTGCTGGCAATAAAAGTACTTGTTCAGTTAATGAGAAAATATCCCGATACCGAATTATGTATGGTTGGTCCGGATAAGGATGGTAGTATGGCTGCGTGTAAGTCTTATGTGCGTAAACATAAACTACCGGTACGCTTTACCGGAAAGCTGGAGAAGAGGGAATGGGCAGCTCTTTCAGTCGACTACGATTTCTTTATTAATACCACCACTATAGATAATACCCCAATTAGCGTTATTGAAGCAATGGGTCTCGGTCTGCCCGTGGTGTCTACCAATGTTGGCGGAATGCCGATGCTTATAGAGGATAAGAAGGATGGAGTGCTGGTGCCGGAGGATAACCGGGAAGCCATGGCTGCAGCTATTTCAGAATTAATTGAAGACCCGAAAAAGACCATGGAAATCTGTAAGGAAGCCCGGAAGAAGGTGGAAAAATTTGATTGGGAGGTTGTAAAGGAAGACTGGAATCAGGTGCTGAAATAACTCTTCTCATGAAGCGTCTTATTTACATTGGAAATAAGCTCGAAACACAAGGGGCTTCTCCCACAGCCATAGATATCCTTTCTGCGTTACTAAAAAACGAAGGTTTTAATATTCACACTGCATCTTCAGAGAAAAACCAGTTGTTGAGGTTGGTTGATATGCTGCGCACCATTGCAGTTAATGCTGGGAAATGCGATCTTGTGCTAATTGATACTTATAGCACTAAAAACTTTTGGTATGCTGTACTTTCAGCACATTTATGCCGAATAAATAATCTTGCTTACATTCCGATTTTACATGGCGGAAATCTCGAACAGAGGCTGAATAACAACCGAAAAATTTCTCAGGAGCTCTTCGGAAAAGCCTATTGCAATGTAGCTCCTTCGCAATACCTGATGAACATTTTCAGCAAACACGGGTTTGAGAATCTCAAATATATACCGAATTCAATTCCGCTGAAAAACTATAAATTCAAGCTGCGAAGGAAAATCGAGCCAAAGATAATCTGGGTACGTTCCTTTGCAGAAGTGTATAATCCCATGCTGGCATTAAAGATTTTGAAGATTTTGCTGAAAGATTTTCCAGCCGCGGAATTATGTATGGTCGGTCCCGGAAAGGATGGTAGTCTCGATATTTGTAAGAAATTTGCTAAAACTCATCATCTTCCGGTAATATTTTCCGGAAAACTACCGAAGGAAGAATGGCTTACGCTCGCTTCAGAATACGGCATTTTTTTAAATACGTCTAATACAGACAATACACCGATAAGTGTAATTGAAGCCATGGCGCTTGGTTTACCTGTAGTCTCTACCAATGTTGGTGGTATTCCTTATTTAATCAGGGATCGGGAGCACGGGCTTCTTGTTAAGAAAAATAATGAAATTGAAGCTGTTGAAGCCATTCAGTTTTTAATTAATGATCCCGGAGAAGCCCAAAGATTCAGCGCTAATGCGCGTCAAAAAGCAGAGGGGTTCGATTGGAAACGAGTTAAAGACGATTGGGTGGAATTGCTAAGCTAAAAATTATATCTTTACCTCCTTACCGAATCAATCTGTGCATGTCTGAAAAGCCAATATTTCATTTTGAAATTTCCGAGCGAAAGATATTTTTGCGTCTTTTTGATACCTTTTTTGTACTTCTGGCGCTGAGCATTGTAGGCATAATCTTTCATTTTAGTTACTTTAGAATAGACAGTCAATATTGGGTGTGGACAGTGGTTCTTGTTGTCTTTTTCAATTTTTTTGCTACTGTGTTTGAACTTTATGACCTTCAGAAGTCGAGTAAGTTCGACAGTGTTTTTCAAAATGTAATTCTCACCACTTCCCTTACTGTTCTATTTTATATTCTCACTCCTTACATTACGCCCAGCCTTCCGGAAAATCGTTTGCAAATTCTTTTCTTTTTTCTATCTATTGCCGGCATTTTGTTACTGTGGAGGTATGCTTATATTGACTTAATTACCAGTCCGAGATTTTATAAACGGGTGTTGGTCGTGGGCGATTCATTTGATATTAAACTAATTGCGGATACACTACGAAATTCAGATCCCAATTATTCTGTTATTGGTTATATAAACACGGAAAACGAATTTGAAGCCGGTTTGGAAGATGAGGGGCTAATTCGCTTTAAGGTGGAAGAGTTATCTTCTGTGGTTGGGGAGTACCATATAAATGAAGTTATCGTGGCTCATGCACATAAACGGAATTTGATGATAACCCTATATAATCAGCTTAATGAGCTTCTTATGAGAGGTTTTCCTATAAGGGATTATTTTCATGTTTACGAGGAAACGACGAGGAGGATTCCTGTAGACAAAGTCGATAAGGATTTTTACCGCTACTTTCCCTTTAGCAGGAATAATGCCAATCAGTTTTACAGGCTTTCCTCGCGTATTTTTGATGTATTAGCTGGTATCGTAGGAATATGTTTTGGTCTATTAATTTTACCGTTTATCCTGCTGGGGAACCTGTTTGCCAATCGGGGAAAGTTGTTTTATTCACAGGAAAGAATTGGCAAATACGGAAAGACCTTTAAAATATTAAAATTCCGGACGATGCTTCGCGATGCTGAAATGTCAGGGCCGCAATATGCTCAAAAAGATGACCTCCGGATTACTCCCTTCGGAAAATTTCTCAGGCGATCCAGAATAGATGAAATTCCGCAATTTATAAACGTACTTAAGGGGGAAATGAGCATGATAGGTCCACGTCCTGAAAGGCCCGTTTTCGTAAAAGAGTTATCGCAGGCAATTCCGTTTTATGAAACGCGGCATGTGATTAAACCCGGGCTTACCGGCTGGGCACAGGTAATGGCAAATTACGGCACCTCCCATACCGATAGTCTTGAAAAACTTCAGTACGATCTGTACTATATTAAACACAGGGGCTTATTTCTGGATATTGATATACTTCTGAAAACTTTCAGTACGATAATATTCTATAGGGGACAGTAATGTTAGTTCGGAGTTTAGAGTTCGGAGTTCGTAGCAAAAAAGAGCTAAGGAGCTAAGGAGGGAAAAATTTGTTTACTCGTAAATCTCGGGGGGACAAAGAGTTTGCCAGTCCGGCTGAGCTTGTCGAAGTCCTGTATTTTTATTCT